>JANNEY010000627.1:0-34285 GCA_031379235.1 Opitutaceae bacterium
TCCCACGCTGCGCCACCTCGAAGATCATCTCGTCGCCGCGGCCCGCCCTTGGTCCACCCCGGCCGCCGTTGCCTCCCTCATCCACACCTGGCTCGCCGATCAAGTAAACTCTGGCGCGCCGGCCTAAAGTGTATTAGCTAGGGGCGTTTGGTATTACACCAACGACGTGCCCTTCGGCGCCCGCACGACCGTGGTGCCGGCGATCTTGTCGTGCCAGGACTGCTGCTCGTCGTCGAAGGCGACCCAAATGAAACCGAGACCGGCGACCATCAGGGACAGAAAACAGGCGAGCGCGCGCACGATGGCGGTGGCCCAGTCGATTTCGCGCCGGTCGATGCGAACGACTTTGAGGCCGCAGACGATGCCGCCGATGGTCGTGCCCTTGAGTTTCCAGAGCACAGCCCCGTAGACCGCGAGCACGAGCAGAAATCCCTCCGGACCGTGAGAATTCAGGAAGCGCGGCGTAAGGCCCGAGGCGAACACGAGCAACGCCCCGATAAGCACGCCGTCGAGCGCCAGCGCGCCGAGGCGGATGAAAAACCCGGCGCGTTCCCACGCGATGGCCGTGGCGCTCGAAATCGGCGGAGAAGCGAACAGCGCGGCGGCGGGCGGAGGCATCATTGGTGGGGGTGCTGAGATGTTGCCCGCCACTACGCCGGAACCGACGAAGCCGCCGCTCATGTTCGCTGCATCACCGACGGGTGCCGGGGAGGCGAAGGCTGCCACCGGCGCCACGCTTCCGGGGTTGGGCGGCGGTGGAGCCGACGGCGTCGAGGCGGCGGGGGCGAACGCTTTTTCGCGCTTCATCGCCATGGCGACCGTGTAGACGACCGCGCCGAGCCCGACCCAGCTAAGGAGTTTGTAGAAAAGAAAACCGGCAAACGGGATCGTGTAGATGAGCAGGGTGAGAGCGCCGCCGACGAGGACGGACACCACGGGGAGGCCGAGCGGGCCGTCGCCGAAAAATTTGGTGAGACGCCGGCCCATCCAGGCGAGCATGACGATTTTTCCGAAGAGCCCCGCGAACATCAGTGCGGCGCCGAGGAACGGCACGAGCACGGCGCCCACCACGGTGATCATAAGCACGACGACGGCGACGGGCGTGAGCAGCACGGTGAGAATCGAGGCGAGGACGGAGAAGCCCGGCTTCGTCTCCAGCGTATCGACGCAGGCGTTCACCGCGCGGGGAAACAGCAGTGCGATCAGCACGTAGAAGGCGAGGAAGGAGGCCGCGGTGGCCCAGGCCCAGGCGACGCGTTTGTCGAAGGCGAGCGGGCGCGCCTTGAGCAGGCACTGCTCGATCCAGCCGGTGAGCCACGCGACGTTGACGGAAAGGACGTTGGTCGTGCCGCGCGCCACAGTGGCCGCCGGATCGCGGGTGATGGAGCCGCCGATGCACACCACCTCGCCGCCGATGCGGGCCTCGGGCCCGAGCTCGAGGTTGCCGAGGACGACGACGACATCGCGGTCGACGGTGGTGTTGACGAAGCTGTTGCCAAACACCGCGACGACCTCGCCGTGCACGGGACCGGTGGCGCGATTCGCGCCGAAGACGGAGACAACGGAATCCATGACCTCGCCCTCGGCGGTGGCCGAGCCGAAGACGGCAACGACGGCATC
This sequence comes from Opitutaceae bacterium, assembly GCA_031379235.1. Lineage (GTDB taxonomy): Bacteria > Verrucomicrobiota > Verrucomicrobiia > Opitutales > Opitutaceae > ER46. Next base: position 1,621 of record JANNEY010000627.1, read on the forward strand.
GGCTTTCTGGCCAGCCTCAAGATACGCGTCGCCGAAGACGTTGACGACTTCGTTGCCGGTGCGCTTGGCGGCGAGCTCGCGGGAACGCTCCTTGGCGGCATCGAGGCGCTCCTTCACCTGCTGGGCGCGTGTCTTCTTGGCCTTGGCCGGGGCCGGAGGCTCGGCGGATGTTTCCGCGGCTGCGGGCATGTCGAGCCGGCGGAGTTTCGTCGGGTCGTCGGCAGTGGCGGGCGTCGCCGCAGTCGCCGCCGCGGCGGGGGCGGCCGGAGTGGTGGGAGCCGTGGGTTCCGCTGGCGCAGGCTGGGCGTGGAGCGCGAACGACGTGGCGAACCCCAGCGCGAGTAGCGGCAGCGAGAGGAACGGGTGGAAAAATTTCTTCATGACGGGAAAATTGAGCGCTGAGCTTGGAAGGTGCGGTAGGCGGCGGTGCCGAGGCCGAAGAGCGCGAGATACATGGCGGCGCAAAAGGCGAGGCCACCGTAGAGCCAGAGCGTGGGGATGCTGTGGAAGAGCAGCGCGAAGGAGTTGCCGATGGCGTCCGCCACCGTGCGCGCACTCTCGAACCACGCGACGGGCTGGGCGAGGGTTTCGCTTTTGGTGGCCGATTCGAAGCCACTCGTGGCCCACGCCGCGAGGAGCAGCACAAGTTTCACGGTGCCGGCGGAGAGCACGGCAAAGGCGGCCCGCGCGGCGAGCGGCCAATGGGCAAAGCCCTGCCGCCACCACGGCAACGCGGCGCGGCGTGCGATCGCGGAGCGCACCCGCTGCTCGAGCGTGGGCGGGGCGGGCCGCGCCGGCAGCTCGCGGAGCGTGCGATGGATGAGGCGTTCCAATCTCGCTTGGTCTTCAGGAGCGGGGTTCATGACGGAGCCTGAGGATTGAGTTTGTCGTGCGCGGTGCCGCTGCGCGCGAGGATTTTGGCCAGGGCGGCGCGGGCGCGGAGGATGTCGATCTTTACCTTGGAAAGCGACACGCGGAGTTTTTTCGCGATGTCTTCGTAAGGCAGATCCTCAAAATGATAGAGCACGAGCGGCACGCGCTGGTGCTCGGGCAGTTGATCGAGCGCGGCCTCGACGATTCGGCGGCGGTCGGTGGCATCGACATCACGGAAGAACGTGTCGGGCGCGGCGAAGTCGATTTCGGGGCCGTCGCTGGAGTCGCCGGCATCGTCGCGTTTGAATTCGGAGAAGAAGCGCCAGCGGTTGCGGTAGCGGGTGAGGTGGTTGAGCGAGAGGTTGGTCGCGACGGTTTTCAGCCAGCCGCCGGCGGTGGGGCTCGCGCCGAGATGGTGGTAATTTTCGAAGGCCTTCAGGAAAACTTCCTGCGCAATATCTTCGGCCTGCGCGGCGTTGCCGGTGAGCCGCGCGGCGGTCGAGTAAACCATGTCCTGGTAGTTGCGCATGAAGGTGGTGAAATCAGGCGGCGCGGTTACGCCGGCGTCGGTGGTGTGCACTGGAGGGATAGCATCGTTCCCCCGCAGAACCCGCGGCACGGGGGCAAAGTTGCAGGAATCTTCCCGGGCGTCGGGCCGGGACGCAGGCGCGCCACGTTCCCCGTCCGGTTGATCGCGCGCGTTCGCCATGCGCGGGCAGGCATTAGCGCCCCGCCGGCTGTGAAGGCAAGGCTGGCCGGGCGCGCCCCGCTACGAGCAAAAACCAGCGCGAGTGGCACCTCATTCGCGCCGGTCGCAGATCGGTTCCGCAGACGCTCCGCTCAGTCTCTCGGCTCTTAGCTCTAAGCTATCGGCTCGGGCTCATGCGACGCTGGAGCAGAGGAGCACGTAGTGAGCGCGGGCGTGCGTCGCGCACTCTTCGAGGTCGGCCTCGGTTACTCCGACGAGCGTAAGCTTGGCGGGGGTGCAGACCCAGTCGCCTTCTTCCCCGGGAAGATCGAGGCCGAAGCGCGCCGCGACGCCGCAGGCGAGGTTGAGCACGCAGGCGCTCAGATTGGAGCCTTCCATGCCGAGCGGTTCGTAATGGCCGCTCACGGCGTCGACGAGCTCAGCGGGAAAACGCCAGTGGTTGAGCAGCAGGGTGGTCACCTCGCTGGAGGTGATGCCAAAGGTCTTTTTCTCCCACTCCGCCACCGACGGCCACTCGGACTCACCGGGGTAAAGCTGGCCGAAGGCCGCGCCGTCCAGAATCACGCGCCCGATCGTCCGGAGCAGTCCGGCGGTGTAGGCGAGTCCGGGATCGCAACTGGTGCGCTTGGCGAGCAGCTCGGCGGCCGCGGCGGTCGCGACGGCGTTTTCCCAAATCCGGCTCGCGGGCAGCCGATAGGTGAGCAGATCGCGCTGGCACACCTGCTGGGTCGCGGCGAGACCGACGAGCCGGAATACCTCGCTGAGGCCCACGCGGCTGACCGCGACATCAAGCGACTCCGTGCGCTCGCGCATGCCGAAGAGCACGCTGTTGCTCATCCGCACCACGTGAAACGTGAGCGCCGGGTCCAGCCGGATCAGGTTGATCACCTCCTGCAGTTCCACTTCGGGATTGAGCAGCAGCACGCGCAGGCGACTGAAAGTAGCGGTCGCGGGAGCGAGTTTGTTGCCGAGAGTGACGATAGATTCGCGCGTGAGGGCCATGAGGGCGGTATAGGTAACCGTCTCTACGGCACGACTCGCGCCCGGCATGAGCGAAACTTGCGACTCGCCGGAGAAATGCGGGGGGGGGCGCGCTGAGCTTTAGAAGCTGGGTGCAAAACCAAACTGCGGGTGTAGCTCCGTTGCACCTATGGGGGCCTGCCGCTCCTCCGGGGATTGGACTCCCGGCGCGCTACGGGTCCGCTCCGACTCAGAAGTCGATCGCCTTGAGGCCGCCGATCTGGACTTCGAAACGTTCGTCAAAGGGCTTCACGTGTTTCAGTTCGGTGCGTTTCAATTCCACCGAGCCGCCGATACTGACAAAAAGGACCGAGGCGGACGCATCGCCGTTCACGCCCACGAGGGCCGGCGGATACTTGGGATTGACGGACGCGAAGTCCAATGTGCCGTCGCCGGATTTCACCTTTACCACGAGCTTGGAGCGAAACGATTCGCGGAGCCGCACCGCGATGTTCTCCAGCTGCTGGCCTTCTTTTTTCAAACGGGCGAGCACCTGGAATTTCTCCGGAGGAAAGCGCACGTTGCCGAATTTCAGCAGCGGAATCTCAAAGACGAGATGCGTGTCGGTTTCCGACGCGATGTTGGAGCGGGGGACATCGAGGACTTCACCCAGCGTCTGGCGCCGAGTCGGATCGCTGCTGCGCTGCGCGTTGGGACGAGCCGCATCGGACGGAGCCTCGCGTTCGCCTTTGCGTCGGTATTTGGCGAGATCGCGGTCAGTCGGCTCCTTGCCCTCTATTTTGAGTGGCACCCATTGTTCGGGGTAGGGCTTCGACGGGTCGTAGCGCAGGATGACATCGGATTTCACCCGGCTCTTTTCATCGCGCACGATCCGGTGCTCCGTGTAGGCCCAACGGCGGTAATCGGCGGCGACTTTTTGCAGCACGTCATTCAACAGCGTGACTTCAGCGGTTTCAGCCGGGCGCGGGCCACTGGTGGCCGCGGGGGCGGTCACCGAGATTGCGAGAAGGCTGAGCGGAAGGAAAAACCGAAGCATGCGTCTGGGAGGGAAGGAGAGGCGAAATGTTCCCTCGACCCGCCGGCGACTGCAAGCGGTTCTCTGCGCGGCTACAACGCCCCGCGGTGGCGCTCGAACATCCGGCCGGCCTGACTCACCGCGGCCTGGAATTGATCTTCGTCGAGGCCCGCCCCCGCGAGTTTTTCGTTTGTCAGTCGCCAGCAGGCGGCTTCGCCGGCGAGGGCGAGGCCCTTGTCGGCTACGATCGCGCCTGCGAGATTGAGCACGCAGGCTAGCCGATCGGCGTAGCTTTCGGGTGTGAGCAACAGGTGCTCCCGCTCGGCGGCGACTACTTCGGCAGGGAAGCGCCATTCATCGAGAATCATCGCGGTCACCTCCGTGCCCGTGATGCCGAAGTGCGTCGTCTCCCATTCCGGGTAACCGGCGTAACGCCCGCCGTCGAAAACCACGATGGGCGTGCTTTGTGCCCGGCCCAGGCGGTCCAGCACCATCAAACCCGTCGCGCGCAGCAGTCCGGCCGAATAGGCCGTGCGCTCGTCGATGCCCGCGTGAGTGGCCAACGCCTCGCTGGCGAGGGCATGCAGCAGCAGCGATTCACGCAATCGCACTGCGGCGATGCCGTAAAATCCGAGCGAACGATCGACGAGGCCCGAGACGGTGGCGGCACCGACCAGCCGCAGGATTTCGCCAAAACCGACCCGGTTCACCGCCTCATCGACCGAGCCGACCCGCTGACCCATGCCAAACACCGCGCTGTTGCTCATGCGGATCACACGGGCCGCGAGCGTCGGCTCCACCCGGATCTGCGTGGCGATTTCGCTTAGGTCGGTGTTGATGTCCTGCAGCAGTTCACCGAGGCCGGCGAGCACCTGTGGCGACGCCGGCAAGGCGCGTGCTTGCTCCAGGATCGCGTCGCGTGCGATCCCCGACGCGGAAGCTCCTGCCATGCAATTCATCGTCGGGTTATCGGCACGTTGCGCCGCGGGCTGAAATCCAGCCTGGCCCCGGTGGGACCGAATTAGGCTGCCAGGGCCACCGTGGCGGCATCGAACGCCTCTTCTGTCGCTACGATCGCCGGCTCGAAGTCATCTTCGGTTAGGTTCGCCGCTTTCAGTTTCTCCGGCGTGATGTCCCACCATGGGTCTTCGCCGCGGAAGCTGCGGCTGACGCGCTGCGCGAGGCCGTTGGCGACGTTGAGCAACACGGCCAGCGGCTGCTCCTCATCCGCCGGTTTCGTGACGTAGTGCGCGCGGATGGCGTTCGAAAGCTCCGGTGGAAATTCCCAGTCGTCCAGCAAAATGGCGGTCACTTCGCAGCTGGTAATCCCGAAAACTTCGGCCTCCCAACTCATGTAGTTGGGCCAGCGGGAAGGGGTGTAGAGCGGAGAACTGTTTGCGTCACGCCGACCGGCCCGATCCAGCACCATCAGGCCCACGGCGCGCAGCAGACCGGCACTGTAGGCCACGCGTGGATCGATGCCGGCGGGGCGGGCGAGGGCCTCGGCGGCGAAGGCCGCGTAGAGCATGTTGTCGCAAAGCAGCTTGGCATTTAGGTCGTAGCACAGGAGGGCCGACTCGCTCAGGCGACCTGCGGTGGCGGTGCCCAGAAGCTTTAACACCTCGCCAAACCCAACGTTGTTGACCGCTTCTTCCACCGAGGAGATGGAACGCCCGCCACTAAACATCGCGCTGTTACTGATCCGCACAATCTTGGCGGCGAGGGTTACATCGCGGCGCAAGAGCGCGGCGACCTCGTCGAGCTCACTGTTCGGATCTTGGAGGATTTGGCCGAGCTTCGAAAGCACGCGCAAGTCAGCCGGCAGCGTGCGTGCGATTTCGAGGAGTTTTTCGCGGGTTGCTGACACAGCGGCGGAGGGAGCGACTAGCATGGTTCTCTCATCGGCATGGTTGGATGCCGCTTGAGAGAAATCTGGGGGTTATACCCCCGGGGTTTACATCCGGCAGATCAGCAGCTCGCGTTCGTAGACCATTTCCTTCGGCAAGTGCGCGTGGAGATCGAGGAAGAGTTCTTCGTGGCCAAGCACTTCGGCGCGCCAGGCGGCGCGATCGAAGGCTTGGAGTTCCTCGAATTTTTCCTCGGGGAAATCCATGCCGGTCCAATCGATGTCCTTGTAGCGCGGCACCCAGCCGATGGGCGTCTCCTTCGCGCGGCCGCCAGCCCGCACGCGATCGACGATCCATTTAAGGACGCGCATGTTTTCCGAAAAACCGGGCCACATGAATTTGCCGTCCTTGTCCTTGCGGAACCAGTTCACGTGGAAAATCCGGGGCGTCTCGGTGAGCTTCCGCTGCATCGAGATCCAGTGGCGGAAATAGTCGCCCATGTTGTAGCCGCAGAACGGCAGCATCGCCATCGGATCGCGGCGCACTTTGCCAATCGTGCCGGCGGCGGCGGCGGTCATCTCGGAGCCCATCGTCGCACCGACATAGACGCCGCTCGACCAGTTGAAAGCTTGGTAAACCAGCGGCATCGTCGTCGCGCGCCGGCCGCCGAAAATAAACGCGCTGATCGGCACGCCCTCGGGTTTTTCCCAATCGGGATCGATCGTGGGGCATTGTTTCGCGGGCGCGGTGAATCGGGCGTTGGGATGGGCGGCCTTCGCGCCCGTCGCCTTGGCGATTTCGGGGGTCCAGATTTTTCCCTGCCAGTCGGTGGCCATCTCCGGCGGCTGGTCGGTCATGCCCTCCCACCACACGCCGCCGTCGGGCGTGAGCGCGACGTTCGTGAAGATCGTGTTCTTCGCGAGCGACGCCATCGCGTTTGGATTGGTGGTCTTTGAGGTGCCCGGAGCGACGCCGAAAAATCCCGCCTCGGGATTGATCGCCCGGAGGCGGCCGTGGTCGTCGGGTTTGATCCACGCGATGTCGTCGCCGACGGTCCAGACCTTCCAGCCCTGCTTCTGGAAATGCGGAGGCGGAATCAGCATCGCGAAATTCGTCTTGCCGCACGCGCTGGGGAACGCGGCCGCGACATACGTTTTCTTTCCCTTTGGATCCTCGACGCCGAGGATGAGCATGTGCTCGGCCATCCAGCCCTCGTCGCGCGCCATCGCCGACGCGATGCGGAGGGCGAAACACTTTTTGCCCAAGAGCGCGTTGCCGCCGTAGCCCGAACCATAGCTCCAGATTTCACGCGCCTCGGGGAAGTGGACGATGTATTTCTCCTTGTTGCAGGGCCACGCGACATCCTTCTGTCCCGCGGCGAGCGGCGCGCCGACGGAGTGCACGCACGGCACGACGCGCTTAAAATCTTGGTCGATGAGCTCGAAGATTTTTTTACCGATGCGCGCCATGATGCGCATGTTCACGACCACGTAGGGCGAGTCCGTCAGCTGCACGCCGATCTGCGACATCGGCGAACCGATCGGGCCCATGCTGTAGGGCAGCACATACATCGTGCGCCCGGCCATGCAGCCGTGGAAGAGGCCCTTGAGCGTCTTCCGCATTTCAAACGGATTGACCCAGTTGTTCGTCGGCCCCGCCGCTTCCTTCGACAGCGCGCAGATGTAGGTGCGATCCTCGACGCGGGCGACGTCACCGGCGTCGGAGCGGGCGAGATAGCAATTCGGCCAGCGCTTTTGGTTCAGCTTGATGAACGTGCCGCTCGCGACCATCTGCGCGCAGAGGGCATTTGCTTCCTCCTGCGAGCCGTCGACCCAGTGAATCGCGGCGGGTTTGCAGAGGTCGGCCATCTTCTCGACCCACTTTAGCAAATGCTTGTTTGCCGCGAGCGGCTTCGCGGGGTTGCGTTTTTTCATGCTGATGAGGGTGGCGCGACGGCGGCCGGGAGTAAACGGCAAAGCCCGGCATCACCGAACGGAAGAAGTTAATTTCCGTTCAGCATAAGGAGTGGCGTCGCGCATCTTCTGAGCGCAGCGTGCGCACATGACCAAGCTCTGCATCTTCGGCGGGATGATCGTCGCGAGCTACGCGTTTTGGTTTCTTGGGGAGAAGCTCGGTCTGGAAATTTTTGGCTGCTTCATGCTCAGCAGTGCCGGCAGCCTCGTCGGCGTTTACGCCGGCTGGAAGCTGGCGCAAAAACTGGAGCCATGAAGCCGCGGAGCCCGTCGGCCGCGCGGGCCTAAAGCCGCTTCGTGATCTGCAGCGAGTAGGTGCGGCCGCGGGCGATGACGTTGTAGAGCGAGGGCTCGTAGCCGCGCGAATCGGCGGAGAGCGGCGGCTCGAGGTTGAGCAGGTTGTTCACGCCGAGCCGCACGCTCGTGCGCGCCAGCCAGCGGTTCTGCGAATTTACGCGATAGGTGACGTAGGTGTTGTAGGAGACCGTGTCGCGAACGACGTAGCGGTAAACCGTCGTGCCGGCGGTGGCCACGGGGCGGATGTAGCTCGGGTTGCCGAGCGAATCCCAGACGAGCTGCGTCGTGGTCGCGCCCGTGTCGGTGAAATCGCCGGTGTAGTAGGCGCCGAGGCCCGCGCCCCATTCCTTGCGCGTCCACGCCACGGTGGCGGCGCCGCGCCATTTCGCGGTGGCGGTGCCGGCGGCGTTGGAGCCGCGCAGCTCGACGCGTGAGGCGCCCGCGGCGGCATAGCTGTGATAGTCGTTGAGGAGGGTCCACGCAGTGTTGAGCGTGACGTTGCCGAGCGCGAGGCGCGGGAGCTTGTAGGTGACGTCGAAGTCGAAGCCGTTTACGAATTCCTCCGCGCGGTTGAAATAGCTGCTGCGGAGGATGTCGATCGCGCCGACGACGGCGCGCTGGTTGCCGGGCGCGCGTGTGGCGTTGAAGGCCGCGAACGCATCGCGGTCGGCCTGCGTGACCGGCAGGCGCGCGACGGAGTTATCGCCCTGATAGCCGCCTGTGCCGCTGCCGAGATCGATCGCGCCGATCGCGGTGCCGCGGGCGAGCGCGACCTGCGTGGCGGCGACGAGCGCAGTCGTGTCGTCGGCCACGGTGCCGCCGGCGGAGATGACGTTCTTGCGGCGGATCTCCCAGTAATCGACTGAGACGGAGAGGCCTTTCACGAAGGGGACATCGACGACGAGGCCCGCGGACTTGCCGGTGGAGGTCTCGGGCGTGAGCTGGCGGTTGCCGGAGGCGACGCTGCGACGGTTGCTCGGGCCGTCGGTGATGAGATTCGTCACTTGGCTGCGATAGGTGTCGGTGCTGCCGGTGACGGTGCGGATGAGGGTGCCGGTGAAAAGCTGTGCAAGGTTGGGCGCGTGGAAGCCCTGGTTATAGGAAGCACGCACCATCGCCCAGCGCGCGGGGCGCCAGTTGAGGCCATACTTGGGCTTCGTGGTGTCGCCGAAGTCCGTGTAGCTCTCATAGCGCGCGGACGCGGAGAGTTCGAGCGAATCGACGAGCGGGAAACGCTGCTCGCGACCCACGAGCGGCACGACGGCCTCGGCGTAGAGCGCGGCGATGTGGCGGTTGCCGTGGGTGTCGGAGTTCGGCGAGAAGCCGAGGAAATCGTTGCTCGTGAGATCGAGACCGGAGCCGGGCGGGTTAAGGCCGGCATACGGCGGACGGAAGTCGTCGTAGGCCTCGAAGCGGAACTCGCCGCCGAAAGCCGCGCCGATTTTGTTGCCGGCCCAGAGGGGAAACACGTCACCGCTGGCGCGGAAGTCGCCGCTGCCGAGCCGGGTGATGCCGTTGCGGATGAAGCTCGAACGGAACGTGGACTGCACGCTCTCGGGGTTCACGTAGTCGCCGGTGACGGCGAGCGCGCCGTTGCGCACGGCAAAGGTGCGGGTGAAGGGATTGAAGGCCCGCGCCGGATCGGTCTGGTTGATGGCGGCGATGAGGAGGCTCTTCCGCGAAGGCCCTTCCTCGTTCTCAATCACGCGCGCGGCGGAATAGAGCAGCGCGGTTTCCCACGTCCACGAGTCGAAGATTTTCCCGCGCGCGCCCGCGACGCCGCGATACACGGACGTGTCGACCCAGTCGGTGCGCGTGGCGATGTCGGTGAGGCGCTTGTTGGTGATCGAGACGGCGGAGGGCGTGCCGGTGAGGCGCGCGGTGCCGTCGGCGTTGGCCGCGCCGGTCGGCGACCAGAAGCGCGTGCCGAAGGGATTGAAGGGATTCGTGGCGGGCACGATGACGAAGCCGTCGGTGCTCTGCGTGATGCCGTCAGGTTCGCGATAGGTGACCGAGTGTGCGCGGTAAAGGCTCGCGTCGGCGAAGAGCGTGATGTGCGAGTTCAGATCGAATTCAGTGCTCGCGAAGACATTGGTGCGCGCGGTCTCCGGCTGGATGACGCGATAGGCGTTGTTGTTCCAATAGTAGTCGCGCGTGAGGCCCGCGCGGCTCGGCGCCGCCGTGCCAAAGGACACGCCGCCGTTGCCATCGGGCTGGAGCACGAAGAGGCCCGCCGCGGAGGCGGACGTCGCGGGCACGCCGGCCGGACGGGCGCCGGCGAAACCGGTCACGCTGCCGAACTCATTCGTGGCGGTTACGGTGCCGAGGAGGTAGTTGCCGAAGGGGGTGGTCGCGGAGCGGGCATTGAACGTGGTGTTGGTCGCGACGTTCCACGGCGCGGGCGCGAGGTTGCTGTGGTCGCCGTCCGCGGAGAAAGACCGGTCGCGCGCATACATCGCAGCGCGGCGATAGTAGTCGGCGGTAATCATGGCGCGCCCGCGGTTACGGGCGAAGGCGAGGCCGTGCGTGAGCGTGGCGCGGTATTCCTCGCCGTCGTTGTGAGCGGTCTGGCCGTAGCGCAGCGCGAGCTCGGTGCCGCGGAAATTCCGCTGCATGGTGTAGTTGATCACGCCGGCGACCGCATCGGTGCCGTAGATGGACGAGGCACCGTCGCGGAGAATCTCGACGCGTTCGAGGCCGCGGTTCGGGAGAGTGTTGACGTTCGTCGAGAGCGTGGGGGTGCCGCCCTCGCCCTGGCTGATGGGATGCGGCACGAGGCGGCGGCCGTTGAGGAGCACGAGGGTGTTGCTGGAGGCGATGCCGCGGAGCGAGACGCTGGCGTTGTCGCCGCGCGCCGTGGCGCCGAGCGTGGCCGTCTCGTTGCCCGGCAGGCCCGTGACCTGGGGCAGCGCGGTCAACAGCTCCGAGGGCTGCGCCGCATCGCGAATTTCGATCGCGGCGGCGTCGATGACGGTGACGGGGAGAACCTTCTCCACGTCGATGCGCTTCAGGTTCGAACCGGTGACCGTGAACGCCTCGAGCTTCACGGTTTCCTCGCGCGGCGCGGGACCGGATGGAGCCGGGGCGGTTTGCGCGAGGGCGCTAACGGTCGCCAGGATCCCACACGATGGCGCGATTAGGAGGCGGAGGAGAGATGCAATGGTCTTCATGGTGCGTGGTGTTTGAACTCGGCAGCGAAAAGCATCCCGCTTTGGCGGCAAGCTTTGACGCAAATACTGCCCGATCGGCGCAAAAAGCAAAGGGCGCATTGCGGTTTTGCTTTCCGGGCCGGAAAGGGACGTTCTCCTTCCACCGTGATCCTGCGGCTGACTGCCGCCCGCTGCTTTTCGCTCACCGCGCTCTCCGCGACGCCGCAGGTTCCCATCGGCACCGGTAACCCTCCTTCATGCCCTCACCCCTCGTTGTCATCTCCACGCCCGACGCGCCCAAGCCCGCCGGCCACTACGCGCAGGCCATCGCGCACCACGGCACCCTCTACGTCGCCGGCCAGCTTCCGATCGATCCGGCGACCGGTGCGCACGAGACCGGCGATTTGGAAGCGCAGTTGCAGCGCACGCTCGCCAACCTCGACGCCATCCTCCGCGCCGCCGGCACGAGCCGCGACCGCGTGCTCCGCGTGACGGTCTATGTGGCCGACATCGCGCTGTGGCCGCGCGTCAACGCCACCTACGCAGCCTTCTTCGGCGCGCACCGGCCCGCGCGCACGGTCGTGCCCACGCCGCCCCTGCACCACGGTTTCCTCGTCGAACTCGACGCCATCGCCGCCCTCGCGTGACCGCGCCCGGCGGCTTGGCGCCAGCCTACAGTTTCTTCGTCACCTGCAGCGAGTAGGTCCGGCCGCGCGCCATCAGGTTGTAGATCGCGGGATCGTAGCCGCGGGAATCGGCGGAGAGCGGGGGCTGCGCGTCGAAGAGGTTGTTCACGCCGAGGCGAACGCTCGTGTGCTTGAGCCAGCGGTGCGACACGCCGGCGCGATACGTCACGAACACGTTGTAAGAATTCGAGTCATGCACGACATAGCGGTAGGAATAGGCGCCGTTGTTGAACACCGGCCGGATGTAGCCGGGATTGCCCAGCGAGTCCCACACGGCCTGGGTCGTCGTCGCGTTCACGTCGGTGTAGCGGCCGAGGTAATAGTGGCCGAGGCCGGCGGTCCACTGCTGGCGGCGCCAAGTGACGCTGGTGGAGCCGCGCCAGACCGGGGTGGCACCGCCGACGTTGGGGCTGTTGCCGACGCGGTATTCGGTGCGCGGCGCACCCGCCACGGTGTAGGAGTGATAGTCGTTGAGGTAGCTCCAGCTGGTGCTGAGCGTGAACTGGCCGACCGCGAGCGCCGGGACGCGGTAGGTCACATCGAAGTCGAAGCCGTTGAGAAACTGCTGCGCCCGGTTGAAATAAGTCGAGAGGAGGACGTCGATCGCGCCGACGACAGCGCGCTGATTACCAGGATTCGTCTGCTGCGCATTGTAAGCGGCAAACGCCACGCGGTCGGCCTGCGTGTCGGGGAACCGCAGGACGGAGGCGTCGCCCTTGTAGTTGGGGCCGCCGGAATCGAGCCGGATCTGGTCGATGCGCTGGCCGGCCGCGAGGGCGGCCTGCGTCGCGGCGAGGAGCGACGCCGTATCGTCGGCCACGCCACCGCCCGAGGAGATGATGTCCTTCTGCCGGATTTCCCAATAATCGACGGCGACGGTGAGGCCGCTGACGCCCGGCACCTCGACGACGAGACCGACCGACTTGCCCGTGGATTTTTCCGGGCGGAGCGTGCGGTTGCCCGAGGCGACGCTGCGGCGATTGGTCGGACCATCGCCGATCGCGCCGGTCACGATGCTGCGGTAGGTGTCGGTGCTGTTGGGCACGGTGCGGACGAGCGTGCCGGTGAAAAGCTGCGCGAGATTCGGCGCGCGGAAGCCCGCGTTGCGCGAGGCACGGACCATCACCCATGGGACGGGCTTCCAGGCGCCCCCGATCTTCGGCTGCGTGGTCTCGCCGAAATCCGTGTAGCGCTCGTAGCGCCCCGACGCGGAGAATTCGAGCGATCGCAGCAACGGAACCTTCTGTTCGCGGCCCATCACCGGCACGAGCACCTCGGCGTAGAGCGCGGTCACATGACGGTGGCCATGCGTGTCGGAGTTGGGCGAGGAACCGAGGAAATCGTGGCCAGCTGGATCGAGGCCGGAGCCGGCGGGGTTTAGGCCCGAAAAGGGCGGGTAGTAGTCGGCGTAGCCCTCGTGGCGAAACTCGCCGCCAAACGCGCCGCCGATGGTGTTGCCGCCCCAGCCGCGCATGAGATCGCCGGACGCGCGGAAGTCGGCACTGGCGAGTTTGGTGATCCCGTGGCGGATGAAGCTCGAGACAAACGTGGACGTCACGCTCGCACGGTTGGCGGCGACACCGGTCGCGACGAGCGCGCCATTTTGCACCGCGAAGGTGCGCGTGAACGGATTAAACGCGCGCGCCGGATCGGTCTGGTTGAGGGCCGCGAGGAGGAGGCTCTTCCGGACCGGTCCCTCCTCGTTGTCGATAACGCGCGCGGTCGAGTAGAGCCCGGCGGCTTCCCACGACCAGGTCTTGAAAACTTTTCCCCGCAGGCCCACGACACCGCGGTAAACCGCGTTGTCGATCCAGGCGGCACGCGGCGGCAAATCGAAGAGGCTCTTGTTGGTGATGGAGACGGCGGAGGGCGTGCCGGCGAGCCGGGGCGTGCCGTCGGCATTGGGCGAAGCGTTGAGCGACCAAAATCGGCTGCCGAAGGGGTTGTAGGGATTGTTGGCCGGGACGATGATGAAGCCATCGACGCTTTGCGCGATGCTGTCGGGCTCGCGATAGGAGAGCGACTCGCTGCGGTAAACGCTCGCATCGGCAAACGCCGTGAGCTTGTCCGTGAAGTCGAATTCGGCGTGCGCGTAGACATTCGTGCGGGCGGTGCGCGGCTGGATGACGCGATAGGCATTGTTGTTCCAATAGTAGTCGCGCGTGATCCCGGCGCGGCTTGGGGTCGCGGTGCCGAAAACAGCGCCGCCGGTGCCGTCGGGCTGGAGCACAAAGATGCCGGTGGCCGCCGCCATGGTCGGCGGCACGCCGCCTGGGCGGACGCCGGAAAACGTGGCCACACCACCGAATTCGTCGAGCGAGGTGACGTTGCCGAGGAGGAAGTGGCCATATTCCGTCGCGGCGGAGCGGGCGTTGAAGGTCGTGCTGGTCGCGACGTTCCACGGTGCGGGAGCGCGGGCGCTGTTGTCCGCATCGGCGGCGAACGGCCGGTCGCGCACATACATCGCCGCACGGTGATAAAAATCCGCGCTGAACATCGCGCGGCCCCGGTTCTTCGCAAACGCGAGGCCGTGGGTGAGCGTTGAGCGCCACTCCTGACCGTCGTCGTAGCGAGTCTGGCCGACCCGCAGTGCCAGCTCGGTGCCGACGAAGCGGCGCTGCGTCGTGTAGTTGACGACGCCCGCCACGGCATCCGAGCCGTAGATGGAGGACGCGCCGTCGCGCAGCACATCGATGCGGTCGAGCCCGCGGTTGGGGAGCTGGTTGACGTTGGCCGAGAGCGCGGGCACGCCCGCCTCGGCGGCGCTAATCGGGTGAGGCGCGAGGCGGCGGCCGTTGAGCAGGACGAGCGTGTTGCCCGAGGCGATGCCGCGGAGCGAGATCGAGGCGTTGTCGCCGCGTGCAGTGGCGCCGAGCGTCGCCGTCTCGTTGAGCGGCAGACCGGTGACCTGCGGCAGCGCCTGCAACAGATCGGAGGGCTGTCCCGCGTCGCGAATCTCGATCGCCGCGGCGTCAAAGACGGTGACGGGCAGAAACTTTTCCAATTCGAAGCGCCGGATGTTGGAGCCGGTGACGGTCACCCCCTCGAGCTTCACCGCCTCGTCGCGCGGCACGGGCGCGGTCTGGGCCATTGCCTGCTGGTTCAAGAGCAGGAGCGCGGTGGCGATGATACCGAGGTGGGGCTTTTTCATGCACTAAATAAGACGGATGCGCGGAGCATGCGGCGAATGCCGGGCGTTTCAAGCCCTGCGCTTGGGCCCTGCGCGCCGCGATGGCTCCGCACATGATCAGCGGCACGCTCAGCGATCGGCACCGCGGCCTCACCTTTGGCGTTGCCGGCAAGTGGACCGACACCACGCCGTTCTCCACCACGGGCGTCATCACCTACCGCAAGGCCCGCACGATGATCGATCTCAACGGCGGTTGCCAACTCACCGCGCGCACCGGCGTGTTCTTCCAAGTGCGAAACCTCTTCAACATCCCCGAATACCGCTACCCGTTCGACCCGAACGATCCGACGATGCACACGCGTGTCGGCACCTTCTACGCGTTCGGCGTGAAGGGCGTGTTCTGAGCGGAGTCCGCCTCGGCGCGGCCGTGCCTCGCCCCGCCTCAGTTCATCGGCTCGATGTGCACCGTCACGTCGCTGATGGCGTGCGGCCCGGAGGCGATGAGCGCATCTTTCACCGCGTGCGCGATGGCGTGGCCCTCGCGCACGGTGAGTTCGCCGTTCACGCGGACTTGAATATCCACGAGGTGCGAGAGCCCGCTCTTGCGCACGCGCACTTTGTCGAGCGCCTGCACGCCGCGCACCGCGAGCGCGAGGGTGCGGATTTCATTTTCGAAATCCACCGCCACCGCCGTGTCCATCACGTCGCGCAGCGCCTTGGTAAACATCGCGACCCCGTTGAACGCGATGATCACGCAACCGAACAGTGCGGCCCAGTCGTCCGCCGTCTCCCAGCCTTGGCCGCCCCAAAGCGCGATGCAGATCCCGACGAACGCCGCTCCAGACGTGACGGCGTCCGACCAGTGGTGCATCGCTTCGACGCCGAGCAGCGTGCTGCCGACCTTCTCGCCGGCTATGTCCAGCCGGCGCGAGAACCACATCTTCGTCACGATGACACCGCCGAGCACGAGGAGCGTCCACCACGCCGGGCCTTCGTGCGGCGTGATGATCTCGTGCGACGCGTGCCATGCAATCCAACCCGCCATCGCGAAAACAAAACCCGCCACCGCCATCGCCACGAGCGGCTCGGCCTTGCCGTGACCGTAGGGATGATCCGCATCGGGCGGCCGCGCTGCGACCCGAAAGCCCGCCCAGACCAGCAGCGAGGAAAGGATGTCGAGGGTCGATTCCGCCCCGTCGGCGATCAGCGCGTAGGTGTGGCCGAAAATCCCGCCCGCAAATTTCACGGCGGCGAGCAGGGCGTTGAGCGCGATCCCCCGCAAAACCAGCCGGGCGCCGGTCTGCGCCCGCTGCTGGGTCGCGGCGTGTTCGCGGGCGATTTCGATTGGCACCCGGGCACGCTACCGAGCCGGGTTCGTCCGCCGCGAGCCCGCAATTGACCCGTCGGCCATTCCCACCAAGCGTGCCCAATCATGTCCGCGCAGATCAGCACGACGTCCAACGATCCGGTGAAACAATTCTCGGTGTTCACGGAAAACCGTGTCGGTCGCCTGCACGATCTCACCTCCCTCTTTAAGGCGCACAATGTCCACATCATGGCGCTCACGATTCTCGACACCACCGACTGCGCCATCGACCGGCTGATCGTCGATGATCCTGACAAGGCGCGCGAGCTGATGGTGAACAATGATTTTCCCTACTCCGAATGCGCCGTGCTCGCCGTGGAGATCAACGATGAATCCGACTTCAACGGCGTGCTCGCCGCGCTGCTGGAAGCCGAGATCAACATTCACTACATCTACAATTTCATGAAGCGGCCGGAAGGCCGCTGTGCGCTCGCGATGAACGTGGAGGACCCCGATGTCGCGGCGCAAGCGCTGGCCGGGCGCGGTTTTCGCGTGCTTTCCCAGAGCGATATCGCGCGGTGATGGGGAAAATGCGGCGGCTCTCAGCCGGAACGTTGCAGTCGAACGAGCGCATGCACTGACGACGAGTGCGCGGAAGGTGGAGCGCGTTGCCCCCAACGCGCTTTCAGGAGCCGTCCTTTCGCTCCGCAAGGATTCGAACCGCGAACGGATCGAAAATCCGTCCTGCTTAATTACGTCCGCTTCGCGCCGAAATTGACCGGGAGCGCGTAAAACGAAAAGGGTCCGGTCATCCCCTCAATCTCCGAGACGCCACAGCGGGTGCAGCGCCCTTCGAGCCCGAGCGAATCCATCGCGGCCGCGCTGAGCATCGCCGGCGCCCCGAAGGTCTTCGCCAGTTTCTCGCTGCGGAAAACGAAATTCACCGCCTGCCCTGTCAGCTCCTCGCCGCGATCGCTGTGCGTGAAAAGAATCGTGCCGTGGTGCACGACGACGCGGAAGACCAGCGGACTCTCCACCCGCCACGCTTCGATCTCGCGCAAGGAGTCGAGCACGCTGGCGGGCGTGGAGGTCTCGGACGTCCAATAGGCAAAAATCGCGTCGCCGAGATAGCCGTTGATGTGCCCGTGATTGCGCTCGATGAGCGGGCGCACGCCGGTGATCCACGCCTGCATCTGGCGGAGCGCGGCCTCGCTGCCGAGCCGGTCGTTGAGATTGGTAAAACCGACGACATCGACCAACAGCAGCCAGCACGCCCGCTCGCGCACCTGATCGAGTCGCGCCGTCGTGGCGAAATCCGGCGTGGCCGCGGGCGGCTCAATCTTCCGGGTGCAGCGGAAGCGCACCACGACATCGCCCAAACAAATCTCGTCGCCATCGCGCAGCAGCACCGGCCGTGTGACGGCGGCGCGATTGACGAACGTGCCGTTGCGGCTGCGGAGATCGCTCAGCGTGTAGCCGCCGCCCTCGGCGACGATCAGCGCGTGCCGGCGCGAGAGCGCCGGCTCGTCGAGCACGAGATCGTTGTCCGGCTGCCGGCCGATGGCGCAACGCGCGGTCAGCCAGAGCGTGCGCCCATTGGGCAACTCGAGCCAGGAACCATTGAGATTGGGGATTTCGGGCGAGGACAAGCGGAGGGGAAGTGGCAGGCGTGTGTGTGAAAACGGCCGGCGCGAAGCAACTCGCAAGTGCGGGCTGCGTTTGCGGGCAGCGGCGCGCCTTACTCGTCTCCACCCGGTCCTTCGATGATCAGGCGAATCGAGTCCAACCGTAATCTCGCCTGCGCGATCGCGCTGCCGATCCGTGCGAGTTGCTCGCGGGCGAGGGCGATTTCCTCGGGACGGATGTGGTCATTGATCTTTTGGAGATCGATGAGGCGCTGCAGTTCGGCGGTGAGCGCGGTGGTGGCTTGCGCGAGCGCGGCGGCCTTGAGCGCGCCCGAATGCGCGTCGGCGCGCTCGGTGGCGGACGCGAGCATGGTCTTCAGCACGGCGGCATTGAAACCGGGACGTGCCAAAAAACGCTGAATCACGCCTTCTTCGAAATCGGCGGCGATTTCCTTGGCGCTGCGTTCCGCCGTAAAATCCGCGCCGCGGAGATCGACGAGCACACGCACCGGCGTCGGCGCGAGAAAACGATCCACGTGCCAGCGCGAGTCGGCCACGGTTTCGAGCACGAAGACGGCCTCGAGCAGCAGATTGGGTTCGTCCGCCTCGATCCGGCCGAAGGCGGTCGTGCCGGACTTCGACTCAATGAGGAGATCGATGGCGTCCTGCACGAGCGCGTGATCGGCGGAAAGAAAACGAATGTCCTCGCGCACGATCGCGCGCGCGCGCCGAAACGTGGCGAGCATCCCGTCGGCGGGAATCGACGGGAACCCCTCAATGTAGGCGTGGCTTGGATCGAGAAAGACATCGCCTTCCTCGTGCTCCTTCATGCGCACGCCGAAGTGATCGAGCAGCTCGAACAGGAAGGCGGGCAAAAACGGATCGGCGTCGGCGGCCTGCACGGCGGCGACCACACGCTCGGCGATCCCGCGATCGAAGGAGTTGAGTTCGAGCAGGCGATCGCGGCCCGCTTTGAGACGGGCGGACAATTTTTCGCGGAACGCCTGCGTCTCGGCGACGAGGGCATCGAGCTGCTTCCGGCCGCTGCGGGCGTCGCTTTCCACGTAGTCGAGCGCAAGCGCGAGGAGGCGCTCCTTAAATTCCTCCGTGTAGTCGTTGCCGCTGTGGAGCGAGGTCTCGAACGCATCGAGCCCGCGGTGATACCATTCGACGATGCACTCCTCGGCGCTACCCGTGAGGTAGGGCACGTGAATCCGAATCGGCTGCGTCTGGCCGATGCGATCCAGCCGGCCGATGCGCTGCTCAATGAGGCCGGGATTCAGCGGCAGATCGAAAAGCACGAGGTGATGGGCGAATTGAAAATTGCGGCCCTCGCTGCCGATCTCCGAGCAGAGGAGGAGCTGGGCGCCGGCGGGCTCGGCGAACCACGCGGCTTGGCGGTCGCGTTGCACGAGCGGCAGGCCTTCGTGAAACATCCCGACCTTGAACGACGCCTTTTCCTTCAGGGCGGCCTCGATCGCGGCGACCTTGCGCTGCGATTTGCAGATGAGGAGAATTTTCCTGGCGCGATCCTCGAGGAGAAACGCCACGAGCCAGTCGAGGCGCGGGTCGTCCTTGAACGCGTAGCGGAGACTGGCGTCGGCGTTGGTCTCCTCGGCCTGCAACTCGCGGGCGATGCGGGCGAGGAGCGTGAGGTTGTTGGCGGCGTCGAGCGGGGCGGGGCAGAATTTCCGCGGCGGAAAGCCGGCCATGGCCGCGCGGGTATTGCGGAAAACGACGCGCCCGGTGCCGTGCTGATCGAGGAGCGTGGCGAGTAAGGCCTCGCGGGCGCCCGGCCGGCCCTGCGCCAGGGCGTCGAGGTGCTGCGCGAGCCGTGCCGGATCGCGGGTGAAGATTTTTCTCAGCGTTGTTTGGTCTTTTGCGAGCAGGGTTTTCCCCTCGACGATTTTTTCCGCGACGCCGGCGACCGCGCCGAAGTTCTCCGCCTCGGCGCAGAACCGATCGTAGTCGTCATAGCGGGCGGGATCGAGGAGGCGGAGACGCGCGAAATGGCCGGCGAGCCCGAGCTGGGTCGGCGTTGCGGTGAGCAAAAGTAGGCCGGGGCTGCGCGCGGCGAGTTGCGCCACGAGCGTGTATTCCACGCTGGCTTGGTCCGGGGCCCAAGCGAGGTGGTGCGCCTCATCGACGACGACGATGTCCCAGCCCGCGGCGAGCGCTTGATCGCGGCGGGTTTCGCTGCCGGCGAGAAAGGTCACGCTGGCCAGCGCGAGCTGCGCCGTGAGAAACGGGTTCTGGCCGGGATCGCTTTGCTCACAGGCGAGGCAGCGCGGCTCGTCGTAGATGCTGAACCAGAGATTGAACCGCCGCAGCAGCTCGACGAACCACTGATGCGTGAGCGATTCGGGGACGAGGATGAGCACGCGCCGCGCGCGGCCGACCGCGAGCAGGCGTTGCACGATGAGGCAGGCCTCGATGGTTTTGCCGAGACCGACCTCGTCGGCCAGCAGCACGCGCGGAATCTGGCGCGCCGCGACCTCGTGCAGAATGTAGAACTGGTGCGGGATCAGTTCGAGCCGCCCGCCGAGAAAGCCCCGCACCTCAGACTGGCGAAACCGCGCCTGTGCCTGCAACGCGCGGTAGCGCAGATCGAAGACCTCGCCCGGATCGGTCTGGGCCGCGAGCAACCGTTCGGGCGGCAGACCCACGCTGGTGCCATCGGCGATCGCGTCTTCGCGCACGCGTCGGCCCGACCCGAGGTAGGTGAGCAAACCGGCGTTCTCCTCGACGCTCTCAACCGTGAGCGTGAGGCCATCGCGCGTGGCGACCGTCTCGCCGGCGTGAAACTGCACGCGCTTAAGCACCGCGGTGCCGAGCGCGTAGAGGCGTTTTTCGCCCGTGCCGGGAAAATCGATCGCGATGCGGCGCGCCGCGGCATCGACGCTCGCGACCACGCCGAGCCCCAGCTCGGGCTCGCGCTCGCTCATACAACGTTGGCCAACGACACCAAGTGACATGGCGCGATGAGAGGCGATGCGCGCCGGGTGACAAGGGACGAGTGCGGGCGGGCCTGCGAATCGCCCGGTGCGGCGGCTCCAGGCTTTCCGGTTTGGCCGGCCCGTCGTAGGGGCGCGCCTCGTGCGCGCCCTGAGGCGTGGACGAGCCACGCCCCTACCCAAACCGGAAAGCCGTGCGGCGGCTCCAGGCAGGAAGAATGAAGCCTCGCTTGCGGTCGGGCGTCGCTGTGCGATTGATTCGCGGTCGATTTTTTAGACCACACCTATGATGATGCCCATTTTGATCGCCCTCCGAAAATACTCGCAGCGTGCGCTGTCCGTGTTGGCGGCAGCCACGGGACTGTCCGGGCAACCGGCGCTCGCGCAGGCTCCCGCAGCTCCGGTGGCTTCCGTTTCAAAGGCGACGGTGATGAGTCCATTCGAGGTGCAGAGTCCGCGGGATCGTGGGTATCGGGTGGGTGCGGCCGTCACCGGCACCGGCACGGCCGGCTTGATCAAGGACACGCCGCTCAACATCAGCGTCGTCGCGCCGGAGCTGATCCAAGACCAGGGCGGCAACCAGCTCGTGGACGTGCTCCGTGGCGCCAGCTCGGTTGCGCTCCATGTGAAGGACGAGACCCAGATTCTCATCCGCGGTTACACCGGGCCACAGTTCGTCAATGGCCTGCCTGGCGGCGTCGGACTGACGCTCTACGACGTCGACCGGATCGAAGTCGTGAAGGGGCCTAACGCCGTGTTTGCCGGAATCTCGAACCCGGGCGGCACTGTCAACCTGATCAAGATTAAGCCGAGCTTCGCTCCGCAGCATTCCCTCGACGCAAGTTTCGGATCGTTTGGGCACAAGCGGGCGGTTTTGCGTTCGTCAGGGCCGGTGCTCGAGGACCGGCTCGCCTACAGCTTTGTCCTCGGGCGCACCGACGAGGAGAGCAACATCGACTATATGTTCACCCGCGAGGACTACGCGAGCGGCGGGCTCACGTGGAAACCCATGCCGTCGCTTTCGTTCACCGCGCGCCACAGCCGGCTTGATCGCGAGGCCGGCCGGCGGCCGCACACGGTCGTGAGCCACCCGGTGTTTCAGCAGCGCGATCAAGAGGCGATCCGACTTTTCGACCGGGCGGGTTTGCCGCGGCCCGCGAGCTATCCGCAGCTGGAGAATGGCGCGGTGCGCGATGTCGCCGGCCAGCCCATCGCCACCGGGCGCGCGGCGCCGGAGGGCGTCGATGCCTTCATCGCCCGCACGCTCGGACCTAATGTGGCGCCGTATCCCGGAGTCTTCTCCCGCGATTTTTTCCCCAGCGACTCCTTCAACTACAATGGTCCCGATGGGCGCGACAACTACCGCAACCATACGACCACGCTGGAGGGCGGATGGATCGCGTCGGCCGATTGCGGCGTGCGCGGAATTTTCCAGCAGGTGGACAGCAACCGGATGCGGCGCGAGTTCAACGGCCTGCGCCCCGTGGCCGGCCAGCGGCTGCGCAGCTCAATCTCCGATTTCAAGCCGGGCGGAGTTGCGTTTTCTGCGCGGCTGGAGGCGGCTTGGAAACACGATCTGCGGCTGGCGGGAAGACACGACCTGCTCGCCGGCGTGCAACACGACGGTGCGAAAGACGTGATCAGCCCCGTGACGGTTGCGACCGCGCGCGTGGTGACCTACGAGCCGCGCACCGGCCCCTTGCCCAGCCTGTTGCAGCTCCTGCGCGACCAATACGGTGCCGGTTACAACGAACCCGGAGTCGTGCGCAAAGGCGGCGGCCACTCCAACGCGGTCTACGGTGTCCTGCAGTCGTCCTTCTTCGGCGATCGGCTGCGCACGCTGGCGGGCGGGCGGTTGATCGAAAACCATCGTCCGACCGACGACAACCGCGACGGCCGCGATGAAGATTTCCAGACGCGCAAGTTCCTGCCCCAACTGGGCGCGCTGTTTCGCGTCACGCCGGAGGTGAGTCTCTACGGCAGCGTGAGCCGAACTTTTGTCCCGCAACGCCAGCAAACGGCCGACCTCGCCGCAATCCGCGCGTCGCAGGGCGAGCCGACGGCCGCAGGCTACCGGCCGCCGGCAACGATTCCGGTGCAGTTCCTGGCCGCCAACCTGCTCGGCCGTGGCTGGGAGGGCGGCACGAAACTCGACTTGGCCGACGGCGCGCTGCTCGGCACGATCAGCTATTTCTCCAACGAGGAAGCTTCGCGACTCGACATCGACACGGTCAACCAAGTGCTTTTCCAGCTCCCCGGCGGCACCGTCCGCATCGCGGCCGGCGAGACGCGCACGAGGGGCCTCGAGACCGAGTGGATGTGGATGCCGCGGCCCAATTACCAGGCGCTGCTGAGCGCGAGTTATTTTTTCACCAAGAACGAAATTTCGAACCCCGCGGAAGCGCGCGAAGTGGGCTCGCACCTCGAATCGGTGCCGCGCTACACGGTCAACCTCTGGAACAAATACACCTTCACCGCGGGCACGCTCAAGGGCATGTATGTGGGCGGCGGCGCGACCGCCCTCGGTGAAACCTATATGCACCCAAGCTGGACGGTTCCAATCAAGAGCGACCCCGTCGTGCTCCTCGATGCGATCGTCGGGTATGCGGCGAAGTTTCGCGGGCAGGCGGTCGATTTCCGGCTGAACATCCGCAACCTCGCCGACAAACACTATCTCAACGGCACGTTTCAATATGGCGAGCCGCGGACGTTCATCACTTCCGTGGGAGTGAGGTTTTAGGGGCGTCTAAAAAGGGTCTGTTCGTTTGTCGTTCTGAGCGCAGCGAAGAATCCAGCAGGACATTCGCTCCTCTGAAAACGCCGCGTAGATCCAAGTGGATTCTTTGCTCCGCTCAGAATGGCAGGCCTTTTTCGACGCCTTCTTGGGGCTGACGCCGACGGCACCGAACGCGACCGATCCGCGTCTGCGATTTGCCGCCGTCTGTGCGCCTTTGGGCTCGCTCGCGAGCGGAGGGAGCGGTGAGTGTCGCACCGCCATGCACCGCCACATCGCCTTTCTCCGCGGGATCAATCTCGGGAATCGCCGGATCAAGATGGATGATCTTGCGGCACGGTTCGAGGAGCTGAAGTTCGCCGAGGTCGCGACGTTCATCGCGAGCGGCAACGTGATTTTCTCCAGCAAGACGGACGACGGGAAAAAACTTGAGGCGCAGATCGAGAAGCATCTGCACGCTTCGCTCGGCTACGAAGTGGACACGTTCGTGCGCACGCGGGCGGAGGTGGCGGCGGTCGCGGCGCTGCGGCCCTTTGCGAAGGCGGAGATGGACGAGCCGGCCAACACGGTGCATGCCGGATTCTTGAAAGCGGAGTTGAGCGTTGAGCAGCGGCGCGGGTTCGAGGCCTGCCGCTCCGCGACGGACGAAATTCGCGTCGAGGGTCGCGAATACTATTGGCTCTGCCGGCGCATCAAGTCCCACGAGTCGAAGATCTGGGCGTCGCCGGAAATGCGCGCGCTCAAACTGCCAACCTCCTCGATGCGCAACGTGACGACGATTCGCCGGCTCGCGGCGGAGTTTCCGGCGTAGGGCGAGGCGCTCGTCGCCGGGCCGTCTCGCGGCGAACGCGATAGTCGCGACGGCTCGCCGACAAGCGGCGGCCCTACAAAGCGCTTTGAGGGCAACGCCCGCCACCTCCGCTGCCAGGCCTACTTTTCCTCCCGCACGCGGATGCGGCGGTATTCGATCTGGCCGCGGTCGCTCTCGAGGCCGATGGGGCCGGTGGCGGGCACGGGGAACGCATCGACCAACACTTCGCCGTTGCAGGTCGCGTGGGCGAGGCCACCGCGCACGGTCACGACGACCTCGTTCCACTCGAGCGGGCGGTAGCTTTTCAACGTGAACCACGGGCCGATGATGTGGTAGTCGCGCACCTGGAGCTGCGGCTCGCGGATGAAGACGCCGCTGTCGGCGCCGGGACTCGCGCGGAATTCCAGCTTCAGCGTGAAGTCGCCGGGAAATTTCCGCGTCGTCATCAGCTTCCGGTAGGCGCGTTCCTCGCGCGCGACGGTGACAACCAAGCGGCCGTTGCGCGCGGCATAGCGGCCGTCGCTGGCGTCGAGCTTGCCGTCGAACGGCGGCTGATCGGCGTAGCCCCAGCCGGTGAGGTCGCGGCCGTTGAAGAGGCTTTCGAAGCCGGACTCGAGCTTGAAGTCGTCGGGCCACGCGGGCGCGAGCGCGAGCGTCTCGAGGATGGGCCGCAGCGCGGCGGTCCACTTGAGGTAGCCGGCGGTATTCGGGTGGAGCAGGTCGGGAAACTCCTCGGGCTTGGCGTCGCCCTGCGCATTGGCGAAGAGCGCGTAGGTGTCGAGGTAGGTGACCTGCGGCTCGTCCTTCAGCAGGGCGAAGTAGAGCTGGTTGATTTTTTTGATCGCGGGGGCAGGGCGCTTCTTCGTGTCGGAGCTGGGAAACACGTTGCAGAGCACGACGGGCATTTTCGGATCGTGCGCCTTGAGCGCGGCGAGGAGGAGCTTGAGGTTGCCGGCGATGACCTCGGGCGTGGCGCCCTCCTCGAGATCGTTGGTGCCGATCAGGAGCACGACGCCGCTCGGCTTCAGCGCGAGCACATCTTCCTGCAGGCGGATGAGCACGCCGCGCGTGGTGTCGCCGCTGATGCCGCGGTTGGCCGTCTTTAGCCCGAAGAAGAGCTGGTTGAGGTTGGTGTTCCAGCCCTGCGTGATAGAGTCGCCGAGGAAGACGAGCGCGCCCTGTTCCTGGCGCACGCGGCCGGCGAAACCCGTGCGGCGCTCGACCCAGGTTTTTTGAAACCAGTCCATCCGGCGGATCGGGCCGGCGCCGGGCAGGCCGTCGTCGGTGGCGGGCAGGGCGAAGCGCGCGGGATCGACGGCGGGTCCTTTTTTGGGCGCGGTGTTTTGCGCGAGGAGTGGCGCGCATGACAGCGCGGCGCAGGCGAAGAGACAGAGCAGGGCGGGGCGTTGGCTATTCATGGGCGAGGGTTTTTTCGATCCGGCGATCGGGCACGAGCCAGATGATCGCGACGGCGACGTAGAGTGCGAGGCTGAGCCAGCGCTGCCAAAACACCAGCGGGATGGCCGCGGCTAGGATGACGAGCGAGATCTTGCCCTTGAAATCTGAGCCGATGGCCCGGGCGAGGTGCGAGTCAGCACCATGGCCGGAGAGCAGCACGCGCACGAGGATCGTGTAGGCTACGGCCGCCATGATCAGCACACCGCCGTAAACGGCGACCGTCCACGGCGCGAAGTGATTCTCGCCCATCCAGCCCGTCGCAAACGGAAACAAGGAAAGCCAGAACAGCAGGTGAAGATTGGCCCACAGCACGCCGCCGTTCACGTGTTTCACCGCCTGGAAGAGGTGATGGTGATTGTTCCAGTAGATGCCGACGTAGACGAAGCTGAGCACGTAGCTGAGAAACACGGGCGCGAGTTTCGCGAGCGCCGCGAGGTCGGGGCCGTGCGGCACCTTCAGCTCGAGCACCATAATCGTGATGATGATGGCGATGACGCCATCGCTGAACGCTTCGAGCCGGCCTTTATGCATGGGTGGGGAAATGGCGGGCGCGGCGGCGGGGATCGAGTGTTTTTCCGCGCGGCGGAATCAAGTGCCGGGCGGCCGCGGCTGCAGGGTCACGGCGAACTCGCTGGCCGGCTCCCAGTGAAACGCTCCGCGGACGGGCAGGCCGTCGCCACTGGGCGTGAGGGTGTAACCGCGGGCGAGCGCGCGCAGGAAAATCATGCTCGTCTGAATCGCGACATCGCCGAGCGGGCACTGATGGTGGTCGAGGCCGAAGGGCGAGTATTCGTTGCTGGTCGGTTCGCTCCCGAGGAAGCGTTCCGGGTCGAAGCGAAATGGCTCGGGAAACGCCGCCTCCGATTTGTGCGCCTCCCACATGCAGACGCGCACGTGGGCGTGCTTGGGGATGAGGTGGCCCTCGAAGACGATGTCGTGCAGCACCCGGCGGATGAGACGTTCGCTTTGATCGGTGCGGAGCGTTTCGAGGACGAACGCCTCGGTCAGCGAGCGTTCTTTCCGGGTGGCGGCGGGGTCTTCGGCGCGGATGCGCGCCAGCAAATCCGGATGATCCGCGGCATACTTTGTCAGCCAGCGAAACAGCGAGTAGGTGTCGAAGCGCCCCATCTCGACCATGTAGATCAGGTTGCCGAGCAAGGTCGCATCGAGCAGCCCCTCGCTGACGACGCGGCCAAGGATGCTGGGCGCCGCGCTCGGCGGCGGCTGGCCGGCCTGGCCGGTGAAATGTGCCAGCAGAAAATCGCGAATTTCCGCAAACGCGTCCGTCTGCGCCTGGCCGATGTGCCAGACGAAGCCGCCCGGCCCGAGCTTGCGGTAGCCCTGCATCAGCCGCTCGAACGCCTCCGTGCCGAAAGACGCGCCGAAAAAAACCTGAATCAGCATCCCGCTTGCGATGGCGTTGAGGGCGGCGATGTAGGCCTCGGCAGAATTATGATGCGTGGCCTGGTCCGCGGCGTAGTCCGCCAGCCCGCGGGCGGCGATGGCCTCGAGCTGGGATTGATTAGCCGCGTAGTCGTCGGCCCGGATGGCGCGGACGAGCGCCTTCCGATATTTGCGATGATCCTCGCCCTGCATCTGGCGGAGGAGGCCCTTGGGAAAGAGCAAATCGAGTTTCGCCGTCACGGGTCGCAGGCTCGCGGCGTGCTCCCGGAGCAGACGGCGGCCAAGCGGCAGGCCGACGACATAAACCCAAAACTCGCCCCAAGGCGTCGCCTTGAAGATGGGCCCGAACTGTGCGGCTTGCCGCAGGATAACGCGGCGATCCTTATTCTCCAGTTCGTTCAGCCGCACGCTGTTTCCCGGGGGCAGCTTGGACCGGGAGAAAATTTCCCGGGTCCTGGCGTAGGCTACGCTAAAGTGCGGAATCCGGCGGGCGATGCCGGCTTTGATTCGATGCCACATGTCTCGGGATCAGCGGCGCTCGGTGGTCAGAAAACCCTTGGGCAGCTCCGGCGTCGGCATGTCGAAGGGGAGGGTGTTGGGCGTGACGGTGACGTTCGTCGTGACCTTGAGCGGGGCGGGGCCGCCGAGATCGAAGGTCAGCTCCATCACGTAGGCGGTCCAGCCCTTCTCGGGTTTTGCGACCGTCGCGGTGAAGACGCCCTCGGCGCCGTCGACGGGGGTGGATTTCCATCCGGGCCCGAAAGTCTCCAGCCGGAAATCGCGCTTGTCAGGGTTGGTTGCCTGCCAGAGCAGCGCAGAGGTGGGTTTGGATTTCG
Organism: Opitutaceae bacterium; assembly: GCA_031379235.1. Taxonomy (GTDB): domain Bacteria; phylum Verrucomicrobiota; class Verrucomicrobiia; order Opitutales; family Opitutaceae; genus ER46. Next base: position 29,409 of record JANNEY010000627.1, read on the forward strand.
CGGTCACGGTAAGGGCACCGTTATCGCCGTGTTTCCATGAGAATTGCGGGAGCGGCGTGCGGTTGAGGATCGCGTGGTGCCACGCGGTGAGCGTGGCGTTCGCGTCGCTGTTGCGCAGCGAGTGGTCGGTGTTGGGAATATAGCGGAGATATTTTACGCCGGGCAGATCCTCGAAATAGAATTGGGAGGAGTCGGGCAGAAAAAACTGATCGCCGCAGGCGTTAATCATGAGTTTCGGCAAAGCGAGGCGGTCGCGGTAGGAAAACGGATCCTCAATCGCATAGAGGGCCTTGGACTCCGGCGTGCCCATCCAGTCGATGACGCCGTGGCGCACATAATCGCCGACGGCCGGCGCGTAGAAGCCATAGGCGCGGAAATGATGGCGGAACGACGCCTCGACATTCAGGACGTCGATCACGAGCGGGCAGATCGCGACAACCCGGCGATCCACGATCGCGGTCGTCCACGTGGTCCAGCCGCGCTTGGAGCCGCCGGCGACGACGAAGGTGTCGACCTTGGCGCGGCCACCTTCGGCGCTCGCGAGAAATTCTGTGACGGCATCCATCGCGCGCACCGCCGCCTTGGTCATCGGGAGTCGCGTGGGCCAGCGCTCGTCGCCGGTGCGCAGATATTTTTCCCAGGCGTAGGCGATGAGGTCGTCTTCCTTGCGCGGTTGGCCGTCGCCACCGAACACGAGCGTCTGGTTGGGCACCATGCGCAACTCGACGACGACTGATTTCGTGGCCTTGGCGATTTCGGCCAAGGATTTGGAAGGCTTGGGCGGTGCTCCCGTGCCGTTGGCCCCGCCGGCAATCATGAGCAGCGCGGTGGAGTGAGCGAGGTTGTCGGGCCGCGCGATCATCACCCAGTGCCGCCACTCCGGCCGATCGACCTCGGCGGTGGTGAGCCAGTTTTGCGAAACGAGATCGAGGACGAAACTGGTCGCGCCTTCCTCGGGCACGGTCGCGACCTTCGACCACGCGTAGGCCGGATCCGGTTTCGCGACGTAGCGATCGAGGGCCGTCTCGGTCGCGCCGCGGCGCGCGGTGTCGGCCGCGGAGAGGGGCGCGAGAGAGACGAAGGCGACGAAGAAAAGGCCGAGAACCGAAGAACGAAGCCGGCGGGCGGGCGAAGGAGGCAAGATCATGATGGGAAAGAAAGCGGGCGGTGTGGGGTGGCCTCACCCAAAGCGGAGGGAGCGCGCGCCTCAAGCGCAATGGGGTGCGCGCGATGCGGCGAGCGCTGCCTTAGAAATGTAACTTCGCGGGATTTTTGCCGCTTGCCCGCCGCGGCCGTTTCACGAATGCAAGCGGTGAATCCGATTCGCGAAACTCCAACCCATCCTTCGTCATGAAAATAGAAGCCATTGCCAAGCGCCTCGTCACCCTCTGCCGCAAGGCCCAGTGGGAAACCGCTCAGCGGGAACTTTACGCGGACAACGCCGTGAGCATCGAACCCGCCGCCACGCCGAATTTCCCGCAAAAAACGAAAGGTCTCCCCGCCATCATCAAGAAAGGACACAAGTTCGGCGCGATGGTGGAAAAGATGCACTCGCTCAAAATCTCGGCCCCGCTGGTGGCCGACAACGCGTTCGTCTGCACGATGGCGATGGACGTGAAGATGAAGGGCATGGACCGGATGAAGATGGCCGAACTCTGCGTCTACACGGTGAAGGATGGGAAAATCGTGGCGGAGCAGTTTTTCTGCTGAAGACAGCTCCGTCGCCGCGGCTGGTGCCGCGGCGCGCTCAGGCTTTCGGGGAGGCGGGTAGGATTTCGCGGACGACGGCGGCGAGCTGTTTTGCCGTCGGCAGCTTGCCCTTGAACTCGGCCGGCAGCTTCGACTGCAGCTCATACTCCGCAACGCCGATGGGGTTGGTCTTGGACTTCAGCGCAAACTCCACCTCCACGTCGTCCTTCTCCGCGCAGAGGATGATGCCGATGGAAGGACGGTCATCCGGCGCCCGCTCCTTTTCGTTCAGCAGGTTCAGGTAAGAATCCATCTTGCCCGCAAACTCCGGCTCGAAGGCGACCACCTTCACCCCGTGAGATAATGCCCCAATCGCGTCTTGAGGTATCTTTTGCCCCAAGCGGTCTTGAGATATTTTTCGCGGTGGGTGGCGTCTTGCTGATTCCGGCTCGCTTCGTAGTAAATGAGTTCCACTGGCAGTCGCTTTTTCGTGGAGGTAACGGCGCCACTTTGGTGTTCGTGAAGTCGGTTTTTGAGATCGCTGGTGTAGCCGGTATAGAATTTGCGGTCTTTCAGACTGCGGAGCACGTAGACGTAAAAGAATGGGCTCATCGGGAAAACATCTAACGGGGTGAAGATCAAACGCCACGAGCGCTTTCAGGAAACGGTGGTAGAACCGCAGGTCCACGAAGTATTCCTTCGCGCCCAGGGCCAGCCGGTATTGCCGGCCGACGAAGCAAAAGCCGTAGCCGAGTTCCAAATGAAGTTTTGCAGCCGGCCGATCAGCCGCTCCTCCAGCTCGCGCTCTTTCATCGGCCGCGCGATCCCGAGAAATTCCAGATTGTAGCGGCTCTTCAGCATTTCGTTGGCCTGCTCCGCGAAATGCTCCGGCAGTGCCACGGCGAAGTTGTGGGTTTTCTTTTCCGCCTTCGCGCGCTCATAGGCCTGCGCCTTGATCTGGTTGAGGAGCACCGCGCGGCTCCAGCCGAACTGCGCCGTGGCGCGGAGGTAGTAGAGGCGCGCGGCGGGGTTGGTGACCTTGTCGAGGAGGAAGCGGTGATGGCCCCAGGGGATTTCTGCCACAAGCTGTGGCACAATTGCAGTGGCTTGGGATTTCCCTGTTTCTGCCACAGGTTGTGGCAGAATTGGGTTCGCCCATTCCGGCCCCAATTCTCTCACCGCTTGTGAGAGAATTGCCGACCCCGAGTAGGCCTCGTAGAGCCGGCGCATATCCCACACGTTGCGGGACGAAAACCCGCGCATGTCGGGAAACACTTCCCGCAGATCTTTCGCCAGCATCTCGACCACCGATTCGCCCCAGCCGAGCGTCTGCTGTTTCTCGACGATGTCGCGTCCAATATCCCAGTAGAGTCGGATCAATTCGCGATTCACCGCTCTCGCGGCTCCGAGGCGCGCCGATTGGATGCGGCCCTTCACCTCGGCGAGGAAGGCGGAGTAGTCTGGTGCGATGAGGGCGGGTTTCATGGAGATTCGGGTGCTGGATGAATGCTGCAACCGGCTGGCGCGAAATTTGGCCGGTGTCCGGCCCAAATTCTTCCATACCTGTGCGAGAATTTCCGACCGGGTATCGGGCGATTGGGTGACACCTTGTCGCCAAATAGGAACGGCGGATCAGAGTTCGCCGAAGGTGCCGAGACCCGCAAGCACGGCGAGGCAATGAAGTGAAGTTGATTACCCGAGGGTAGCCGTGATTTTTTCGCGTAGGTGCGTGCAACGCGTTTTCGACTCCGCGTTGCGCACGGCCATGGCGTAGGCGGCGGGATCGCCGACGAGGAAGACTTTTTTCTTCCCGCGGGTGATCGCGGTGTAGAGCAGGTTGCGCTGAAGCATCATGAAATGCGCCTTCAGAAGCGGCACAATCACGACCGGATATTCGCTGCCCTGCGATTTGTGGATGCTGATGGCGTAGGCGAGCGCAAGATCGCCGAGTTCGGCGCGATCGAACGTGTGGCGGTCGCCGTCGAACACGGCGTCGAGCGCCCCCGCCTCGGGATCGACGCTAGCAACGGTGCCGATGTCGCCGTTGAAGACGTTTTTGTCGTAGTTGTTTCGGAGCTGGATGACCTTGTCGCCGGGGCGGAACTCGCCGTGCGCGGCACGCAGACCCTGGCGGCCGGGGTTCAGCGCCTCTTGCAACTGCGCGTTGAAATTACCCACGCCTGCCGCGCCCTTGTGCATCGGCGCAAGCACCTGCACGTCGTCGATCGGGTGCGGCCATTTCAGTTTTTGCGGGATGAATTCCGTGACGAGCTGGAGCACTTTGCGCACGCAGTCCTCGGCGTCGGTGGCGGAGATGAAGTTGAGGTCGGCCCAGACTTGCGCGGCCGCGACCTCGGCGGCCATGGGCGGAGCTTGCGGTTCGCCGGCGTTGATCGCATGGGCGGTGGTGACGATCTGCGACTGGCCCTGCTGGCGAAAGATGACGGACAAGCGCGTCACGGGCAGAGCCCGCGGCGCGAGCTGCGAGCTGCGAGCTGCGAATTGAGGGTCAGCGGCAGGGGGGCCGGCGGAAGACGCGCTGATAGCGATCAGATCCTTGAGGACGTTACCGGCGCCGACGCTGGGGAGTTGGTCGATGTCGCCAACGAGGAGCAGGTGTGCGCGCGAGGGCACGGCTTGCAGGAGCGCGGAGGCGAGGCGCGAGTCGAGCATCGAGGCTTCGTCGACAATGAGAAAATCCGTGGCAAGGGGCTTTTGCTCGTTGGCCTGGAATCCGCCGGCGGCCGCGTCGTAGCCGAGCAAGCGGTGAATCGTGGTCGCGAAGCCGCCGGTCGTGGCCGAAAGCCGCTGCGCGGCGCGGCCCGTGGGCGCGGCGAGGTGGACGCGCACCTTCTTCGCTTTCAGGATCTCGACGAGCGCGCGCAGGATCGTCGTCTTGCCGGTGCCGGGTCCGCCGGTGAGAATCGAGAACTTGTAGGCTAGGGCGCAATGAAGCGCGGTGCGCTGGAGCGCGGCAAATTCGAAGCCGGCCTTTTTCTCTGCCCATTCGACGGCGGCGGCGATCTTGATCGGGGGGAGGCCGCTGGCGACGCGCGTGAGGCGGGCGACGGTGGCGGCGATCTTTTGCTCGGCGCGATCGTGGCGCGGAAGCTGGATGTGGGCGGAGCCGGGCAGCGCGGCGGGCGGCGCCGCGAGTTGAGAGGTGAAAGTTGAAGGTTGAACGCCGG
>JANNEY010000632.1:0-8639 GCA_031379235.1 Opitutaceae bacterium
CTCTTCACCTGGCCGTCGAACGGGCAGGCCCTGCCGTGGCTCTCCTACAAGAGTGACCGCGCCGAGGGTTCCGCGAGCTCCGGCGCCTTTGCCCGCGGCCTGCTCAAGCTGCGCGACTTCCTGTCCGATATGCGCGATCGCGCGAAGGATGCTACAGTGAAACTCTGCAAACAGGACATCCACCTGCTTTGCCACTCGATGGGAAATTTCGTCCTGCAAAACGCCCTGCCCAAGCTCGATGACTTCACGCCCGGCGACGCGTTTCCCCGCATGTTCGAGCATATCTTCCTTTGCGCGCCCGACCTCGACGATGATGCGCTGGAGCCCCGCCATCCGCTCGGCCGCGTCAACGAACTCGCGCGCAGCGTCACGCTTTACCACAACCGCGATGACCTCGCGATGCACATCTCGGACTACACGAAAGGCAACCCCGAGCGACTCGGCGGCTACGGAGCCGCGCGCCCCTCGCTGCTGCACAACAAGGTGCATCAGGTGGATTGCACCGAAATCGTCACGGGGCTCGTCGAACACAGCTATTACCTCGAGGGCTGGGTGAATCAGGATATCCGCCTCAGCATCGAGGGCCGCGACCAAAGCGACCCTGTGCGCCGCCGCCAGCACAAGGGGGAACAGCACAACGTGTGGAAAATGCCGGCGCGATGAACGGGCCCGCCGGTCAGAAAAGCCGGGAATCGCAGATTGCATCCGGCCGCAGCTTGTTAAGCTCGCGACGTGCGATTCACCCCTCGCTGCGCTTGCTTCAGCTTCATCATCGCGGGCGCGGCCTTGGCCGCGGAGCGCGCGGTCGTTGAGGTCAGTCACGATGCGGTCGTGCAGCCGCTCTCCGCCGGGCGCTGGCAACTCGCAGGCAAGGACCTCGAGGTGCGTTTCGCCGGCCGCATCGCGCCGCACGAAAATTCGGTGTTCTCCATCTTCGGGCCGAACTCCGAGGCGGTGCAGGGAAAGTTTGATCGCGTGATTTTGCCGGAGGGCTGGCGCGGCGAGACGGACTACAATGAGGCGGCCCGCCAGGTCACGCTGCGCGACGTGCGCCCGACGCGGGCCCCGGCGTTTCCGGGCGCCGAGGGATTTGGCCGCTACACCATCGGCGGCCGGGGCGGAAAGGTCATCGAGGTCACGAACCTCAACGACGCCGGTCCCGGGAGTTTCCGCACGGCGGTGATGGCCAAGGGCCCGCGCACGGTGGTGTTTCGCGTGTCGGGCACCATCGCGCTCGAATCCGAGCTGAAGATCCGCGAGCCGTTTCTCACCATCGCGGGTCAGACGGCGCCGGGCGACGGTATCTGCGTAAAGGGTTATCAGGTGAATTTTGACACGCAGCATGTGATCATGCGCTACCTGCGCTTTCGGCCCGGTGACGAACGCGGCAAGGAGCAGGATGGTTTCGGCGGCAACGGTGATTTCATCATCATCGATCATTGCTCGGCGAGCTGGGGCATCGACGAGACGTTCTCCATCAACAAGGGCTCCAATCTCACGGTGCAGTGGTGCATGATCACGGAGAGCCTGTGGCATTCGCTGCACAAGAAGGGCAACCACGGCTATGGCGGCCTGTGGGGAGGACCCGGCGGTTCGTGGCATCACAATCTCCTCGCGCATCACACGAGCCGCAATCCGCGCGCGTCGGGCAACCAGGATTCCGGTCTCATGGATTACCGCAACAACGTGATCTACAACTGGGGTTTCAATTCGGCCTACGGCGGCGAACTCTGGCCGCGCAACTGGATCAACAATTACTACAAAGCCGGCCCGGCGACCGATGCCAAGGTGCGCAGCCGTATATTTCTCCAGAAAGACCCGCGCGGAAAAATGTTTGCCGCCGGAAATTACGTGCACGGCTTCCCTGTGATCACCGCCGACAATTGGAAGGGCGGGATCGACTTTGCGCCCGACGGCGAGGCGACCGAGGCGACGCTGCGTGCTCCTGCGCCCTACGTCGTCGCGCCCGTCGCCACGCAATCGGCCGAGGCCGCGTATGAACTCGTGCTCCGCCATGCGGGCGCGTCCCTGGCGCGCGACGCGGTCGATGCGCGCATCGTCGAGGAAGTGCGCACGGGCACGGCGAAGTTTGGCGCGAGCTACAAGGGCGGTGGCAAGGGCATCATCGATTCACAGCGGGATGTCGGCGGCTGGCCCGAACTGCGCTCTCTGCCCGCGCCCGTTGACACGGATCATGACGGCCTCCCCGACGACTGGGAGCTCGCGCATGATCTCAATCCCCGCAACCCCGCGGACGGTTCGTTCGTCCAGCCCGACGGCTACACGAATCTCGAACGCTACCTCAACTCCCTCGTCCCAAAGCCCAAGCCGTAATCGCAGGGCCAGCGCTCGCCGCCGAGCCGGCGCGCGGCGAACACGATCGCCGCGCCGGCTGGCCGACTTGCGGCAGCCCTACACCAATCTCAAATCCCAGACTCTAAATCCCAAACCCTACTCCCCCCATGAAATTCACCCGTCGTCAGTTTCTCGGCACCTCCGCCACCGCGATCATCGTCGCCGGCATGAAGGCCCAGGGCACCGTCATCGGCGCCAATAACCGCATCCGCGTTTGCACGCTCGGCTTTAACGGCCAAGGCGGCTCTCACATCAAGGACATCCTCGCGATGAAGTCCGATGCGGAATACGTCGCGCTCTGCGACGTGGATTCCAACGTGCTCGCGAAAGGCGAAGCGACCGTGAAGGCCGCGCAGGGTAAGTCACCAAAGCTTTATCGCGATGTGCGCGAGGCGATGCAGGATAAGGCAATCGACGCCATCACCATCGCGATGCCCAACCACTGGCACTCGCTCGCGGCGATTTGGGGCTGTCAGGCGGGCAAGGATGTCTACGTCGAAAAACCGTTTTCGCATAACATCTACGAGGGACGTCAGCTCGTCGCCGCCGCGGAGAAATTCAAACGCATCGTGCAGCACGGCACGCAGAGCCGGTGCAACGGCACGCTCATCCGGGACATGAAGCTGATGCACGACGGCTTCATCGGCGACATCGTCGAATCGCGCGGCTACGTTTACAAAAACGGCAACCGCGGCTCCATCGGCAAGGCCGCCTCCGGCGCCGCTCCCGCTCACATCGACTGGAATCTCTGGCAGGGGCCCGCGCCCGAGCAGCCGTTTCAACTCAAGACCGGTAACTTCGCGAAGGCGCAGCCGGGGATGTGGGTGCACTACGACTGGCACTACAACTGGCTCTACGGCAACGGCGAGATCGGCAATCAGGGCGTGCATGAAATGGATATTGCCTGCTGGGGCCACAACCGCGGGATGCCCGTGCACGTGCACAGCGCCGGCGGCCGCTTTGGCTATGGCGACGACGGCCAGACGCCGAGCACGCAGGCGACGACGTTCTCCTATGCCGACGGCACGATCCTGACGTTCGAGGTGCGCAGCCTCGGCTCCTTCGAGGAGGCGAACGGCGGTAACTGCGGGAACAGTTTCTTCGGCACGAAGGGATTCTACGTCCGCAGCAAGGGCTTCTTCTCCTACAAGGAAAATAAGGGCGGCGAGCGCGAACAGATCCCGATCCCCGCCAACACACCCAAGGAAGAGAAGGCCGACAAGTGGCAGCGCTGGTTCGCCGCGATCCGTTCGCGCAAACCGTCCGATCTCCCGATGCAACCGCTCGAGGCGCACCACTCGGCCGCCCACATCCACATCGCGAACGCCGCGTTCCGCGAAAAACGCTCGCTCGAATTCGACCCCAAGACGGAGCAGTTCAAGGACGCCGCGGCCAACCGCCACCTCACGCGGGAATACCGCAAGGGCTTCGAGGTGCCGCAGCTGGTGTGAGTGCGCGCGCCCGGCTCGATCCGCACGGGGCGCAAGCCGGTCGAGTCTTGGCCCCTTCCATTGACGCTCCGAGGGCGCGCCACCGTCCCACCCTGCCCGCAGACGAGGGCCGTCTCTCTATTGCGTAGCCAAAAATTACTCCCCGAGTCTTAAGAATCCAAATGCAACACCGCCTCATCCCCATCCTTTTCTTCAGCGTCCTCCCCCTCATCGTCGCCCAAACCACTACGCCCGCTCCGACCAACGCCACCGCCGCGGCCGCGGCCGACGACATCAAGCCCCCCGTGCAGTTGAGCCCGTTCGAGGTCGTCGAAAGCAACAAGGGTTATTTCTCCGGCAACACCATGTCGGGCACCCGGCTCAACTCGAAACTCGAGGACCTAGGCGCCGCCATCACGGTGATGTCGAAGGAGCAGATGGCGGACTTCGCCATGCTCGATATCAACGATATCTTCCGCTACGCCGTCGGCACTGAGGGCAGCGGCGACTTCACGGACTTCGCGGTCAACAACGCCGGCAGCGTCGCCGACAACGTGCAGAACAATCCGCGCGGCGCCAACCGCATGCGCGGCATCGGCTCGGCCAACATCGCGTTTGGCAACATCGCGACCTCCGGCCTCACCCCCGTCGATCCACTGAACATCGACGGCGTCGAGATCAGCCGCGGCCCCAATGCCAACGTCTTCGGCCTCGGCAGCCCCGGCGGCACGCTGAACATGATTCCGGCGACGGCGAATTTCTCCAAGGATCGCACGCAACTCGGGTCGCGTGCGGACAGCTTCGGTGGCCGCCGCTTCGATTTGGATGCCAACCGCGTGCTCCTGAAAAACCGCCTCGGCCTGCGGGTGAGCGGCGCTTTTCAGCGCGACGGCTACGTGCGCAAACCCTCCGGCACCGATTCCGTCCGCTACAACGGCATGGTGAAATACCAGCCGTTCAAGTGGACGACGATCAACGCCTCCTACGCCTACTACCGGATGAACGGCAACCGCCCCAACACGATCATGCCTCGCGACGGCGTCTCGTATTGGGTCCAGAGCGGCAAGCCCGCGTGGGACCCAGTGACCTCGACTTACACCGTCGGTGGCAGCACCTACGGTCTCAATGGCGCCGGCCCCGCCGCCACGCGCACCGCGATCACGAGCGACAACAACCTCCCCGATGTTTTCCAGCGCACGTTTTCCGGCGCCGATAAAAGCTACGTCTTCATCGACGGCGGTGCGGTCGCCTACTGGACGACGCCCACGGGCAACACCAACGCCTCCGTCTCGCCACTCCTCAACAACTCTAGCAATCGCTACATGGCCGCGAGTCCCGCGGCGGGCGTCGCCTCGGGTCGGTTTACCACGCAGCCGCTCTTCACCACCACGCCCTCGCTCAGCGAAAAAACTTACTACGATTGGTCCGAGGTGAACCTCGGCGCGATGAACCGCCTGATGGATCGCACGCTCACCTCGCGCGTGCAGTTGCAGCAGGTTTTCCTAAATACGCCGCGCCACACGCTCGTCGCGCAGGGCGACTGGGCGCGGGAGGACTCGCTGCGCTACCAGCGGAATATTTTCGGCACCGCTGCGACCAACTATCTCCTCGTCGATGTGAACGCGCGCCTGCTCGACGGCTCGACCAATCCGTTTTTCGGCCGGCCTTACCTCGGCCTCGATCAGCCGCTCACGCAGTGGATTCCCGGCCGCGGTGAAACGACCCGCGGCCAAATCGCCTACAAACTCGATCTTACGCAGGAGAAAAACGTGCTCAAGTGGCTCGGCCTCCACCAGCTCACCGGCTACGACGAATTCAGCTCCTCGATCACGCGCCGCTACAGTTACCGCGATGTGCTTGCCTCGAACCACGCGTGGGTGCCGCCCGGCACACTGCCCGCGCTCAACGGCAACATCGCTGGCGGGCAGACCGCCGGCGCCGCGCGTTTCCGCGGTTACTTCCGTTACTACGTCGGCGACGCCACCGGGACCAACGCCGACTACGCGCCGAGCACGTTCAACTACGGCCCAGCCACCTACGTCTGGGGCAACGCCGCCACCGGCGTCTTCCAGCGCGAGCCCGCTCGTCTCGATCAGCGCCCCACGCTCGACAGCGCTGGCGGCGGCAGCAACTCGCTCACGATCACTAAGACCACGGGCGGCGTGATCCAAAGCATGTTTCTCGACGGCCGCGTCGTCACGACCTTCGGCCTGCGCGACGATACGGTTTACGACAAACGCGGCCTTGAGCCTCGCGCGCTCCTCGCCGACGGCAGCGATTTCAACTACGACGTAATCAACCGCTGGGCTGCGGGCGACTACGCCGTGAACGGCGGCCGCACCAAGACCGCTGGTGGCGTCGTGCGGCCGTTCCGCGAAATCGGACCCATCTCGCGCGCGGCGCGTGGCGATGGCATCGCCGGCCTCGGTGCGCGTCTGCTCGAGGGCCTCACGCTCACCTACAATCAGAGCGACAGCTTCGTCCCGCAGGGCCCGCAGCAGGACGTGTTTCGCAACCAGCTCCCCAACTCCAGCGGCGAGGGCAAGGACTGGGGTTTCTGGCTCAACCTGAACGACGGCAAATTCGTCCTCCGCGTAAACCGTTTCGAGACGAAGCGCATCAAGACCCGCAACGGCGACGCCGCCACGATCGCGCAGCGCACGCTGCGGCTCGACGTTTTCCAGAGCGACGCGTGGCAGCTCGTGAACAACGCCCGGGCGTGGATCACACAGTTCAACCCCGCGTTCACGCCTGCGCAGGTCGAGGCCGAGATTGCGCGCCAGACCGGCCTCTCTGTCGCCGAGCAGCACGACCTCGTGCTCCCCGATCCCGGCATCTCCGCCACGCAGGACGTCGAGTCGCGCGGCACCGAGATCGAGCTGAACTTCAACCCCGCGAAATTCTGGACGATGCAGGCCTCGCTCTCCGAGACCGAGACGACCAACACTAACGTGTCCTCCACCACCACCGACTGGATCGCAAAACGCCTACCGATCTGGACGACGATCCGCGACCCGCGCTCCAACACCCTCTGGTGGGACACGACCTACGGCGGCAACACCGCGCACCAGACGTTCACTAACAACGTCGACATCCCGCTCAAAATTATTCTCCAGCAGCAAGGCAAGGCGAACCCCCAGATCCGCAAATACCGTTTCAAGATGGCGCAGAGCCTCCAACTCGGCGGCCTCACGCAGCATCGCTTCCTCAAAAATGTCGGCGTCGGCGGCGCGGTGCGCTGGGAAGACAAAGGCGGCATCGGCTACTATGGTGTGCAGCAGTTCCCCGCCTCGATCACCGACCTCGATCCCAACCGCCCGATCTACGACAAGTCGCACTACTACGTGGACGCCTTCGTGAGCTACCGCACGAAACTCTTTGGCGGCAAAGTCGGCGCGACCTTCCAGCTCAACGCCCGCAACCTCGGCGAAAACGGCCGCCTCCAACCCATCGGCGCCTTCCCCAACGGCGTCCCCCTCGCCTACCGCATCGTCGATCCCGCGCTCTATATTTTCCAAGTGAAATTTGATCTTTAGCAGGTGTCTAGCGGAACAGTGGCGCGAGCCCGCACAGCCAACCCTGCCTTGGCGGCCCGGCTCACAAGTCAGGATCGTTATCGCGGATCGGCACCTCGTGAGATGACCGCCGAGAATTGAACCGCGCGTAGTGTGAGTATGGGGCCCGTAGAAAGAGGCCCAGAGGATGAACTGCAATCGACACACAACCGAGGAACCGATTCGCATATCGAGGAAGGCGACAGTGGCCGAAACCCAATGGAGGTCTGCGAACACCGGAACATCTCCAACGTCACGTTCCACTACTGTAGGCGCGAGACTGGTAGGCTGGACCTCAATGGAGCGAAGCGCTCCGAATGAGCTGGAGTGCTAGAAAACCGCGCTCGAAGAAATGCTCGCGGACTCACGGTTGAACAATCGAGTGCTGGAGGCGAACAACTTACCGATCCTGACCCGACAGGGCGTGAACTCCTCAACGAACTGCGATCTCGCTTTCCAGACCGTTACCGTCCTGGGCTACTCCGAACGCTCCAGCGACGGCTGAAAAGCTGGCGCGCTCAAGCCGCACGCCGTCTCGTCTTCGGGGTGGCCGAACCCACCATCCTGCTGCGTGACTGTTCCCTCCCAAGTCAGGGCGTGGAGGCTTCGCCTCAATGCTGTCCAATCAAAGTGGTCTGCGAATTTCGTAAGCGATTTGTTTTGGGCAGAGCTACGTGATTGAAGAGGTGCTCACGATTTGACGGCGATTCGGCAATCCGCCGTGTGGCGGGATGCACTCTGGCAAGTTTGTGTTCTCGCAGGTGATGGAGCGTATGCCGCACTGGGAGTTTCAACGTGTGGCGCGACGGCACGGTGTGGACTCACCTAAACTGTAAACGGCCGGCCGGGTGCCCCCGGGTGAGGTCTTGATGTTAACCGATGAGAGATCGCAATGGTAACCACTACGATGGTCGCAATAGTAACCAAGGCGAGCGAACTAGACGGCAGCGGGCTGCCACATTCGTGGGGTGAGGGCGCGGAGGTCGTCGCGGTTGGTCATCCGCGGCAGGCGAGCGAGGATGTCCTTCATATAGGCCATCGGGTCTTTGCCGTGACGCTGGCACGAGACGATCAGCGAGTAGAGGATGGCCGAGCGTTGGCCGGCGTCGGGGTGGCCGATGAACAGCCAGTTTTTCTTCTTATGCTCAGCTGAGCATAACGCCAAGTATGGAAAGATGTCGGTTATGCGAAGCAGGGCGGGCGCGCTGAGTAATTTTGTGAGCCAGGTAGCGGGTTCCTCGGCGTGGACTGTCGGCTATTCGAGAGGTAGCTCATGCGTAGGATTTTTTCCAACCGTCCC
>JANNEY010000636.1:0-3051 GCA_031379235.1 Opitutaceae bacterium
GGCCCGGAGGTCCCGACGCCACCCTCAAAAGTCAATTTTTCACCAGCCGTTGGTATTAGAAGTCACTACCTTTGCGATTGGGTTGCCCGCCTCGGGCAGAGGCGGGCCAGCAGCGTAGGGCGTCTGTCGCGCTAGACGCCGTCGTCCGCATGCGAAACCCGTGCCCGGCGTCTGCAAGACAGACGCCCTACAACAATTCCCAGAAACCGACTCAGAACGATCCGCGCAAACCGATCGTCCAGGCCGAGCCGTAGTCCACGCGCTGGCGGAATTTGGCGTAGTCAGGCGTGTTGGGGCCGTAGATTTTTGAGTCCTCGGTCTGGTCGGCGACGTTGCGCATGCTCACGAAGGCCGTGAGGTTCCTGCGGAGGTTGTAGTCGGCGTTCACGTCGGTGTAGAGGCGCTTGGAGCCCCAGTTGTAGGTGTTCGCCTCGATGCTATTGGCGGCATTCACGCCAATGAGACCGCGGCGCTGGGGAGCGCGATAGTTCCAGTTCAGGCGCACCGCGTATTTCGGCCGGGTGAGGCTGGCCCCCCAGTTCACGGTGAGCGGAGTGAAGCCGGCAAAGTTGGCTGAGCCGTCGCCCGTCGCGCGGTTGGTGCTCGCGTTGGCAAACGCCTGCACGCCGCGCGCCCACTGCGGCAGAAACGTGAGCGCCTGCTTGTAGTCGATCTCGAAGCCCGTCATGCGCACGGTCGTCGCGAGGTTGTGGTTGGTGGCGACCTCGTAAACGCCGTATTCGTCGGGATCGAGGGAGTAGTAGCCGAGGAACTCGGCCGTGACCGGGAAGCGCACGCTGCCGAAGAAATTTTTGAAGTCACGCTGGTAGGCGCCGATGTTGAGCGCGCCGACCCGTTCGAAGTAATACTCGAGGCGCACCTTGTAGGTCTCCGCGCTCCACGCCTTGATACCAGCATTGTTGACAGTAATGACGGTATTGGTGGTAACCGGCACCGAGGTGTCGGGCAACGTGAGGCCGCCAGCGTATTGGTTGAAGTCGGGCCGCCCGACGGATTGGTAGTAGGCGAAGCGCGCGATGAGATTTTCGCGGACATTGTAACTCACATTGAGGTTCGGAAAAAGCCGCAGGTATTCCTTCTGCGTCTTTTGACCACGGTCGAGGTAAGTGAGTTGGGAAACGCCCAGGGCATCGGTGGTCGGAAGGATAAGCTCGGGCTGGATGACGCCCGCGGCGTTGCGCACGATGTTCCCCGCGGCGTCGCGGCGGGGAACGATGTTGCCGGCGGCGTCGTGCCGATAGTTCAATGTGGGATCGGTGAGCGGGCCCGCGGCCCTGATGTTAGTCTGCTCAGCCCGAATCCCGCCGACAATCTGCAGGCGCCGATCGAAGAACGCCGCATCCCCGCGGAAATAGGCCGACGAGATGATCTCGCGGGCATACTTCGAGGTGCCGACTCCGGCGCGGTAGTTGGTGTTGGCGTTGGTCGTGAAATGCGCGGGGTTGCGCTTGAACTGGTCGTAATAGTCGTCGTTTGAAATCCATTGGATTTTCGGGAAGCCGTAGGAGCCGACGCGCTGCGAGAACGCCTCGTCGAGCACGAGGCCAGCGTTGTCGTCGCCGAGCTGCGGCGCGCCGCCCGCGAAGCTGTTGACGCCATCTTTGCCGACGAAGGTGTAGGTGTCGGTCGTCGCGCGGAGGTCGCGCTCGAGGCTGCGGATGTCGGCGCCAACTTTGAGCGAGATGGGCACATCACGAATCACCAAATCGCGGCGAATATTGCCTCTGGCACTGCGCTTCAAATCGACGGAGTCGCGGACGACATTGTTTGCCGTGTCGAGTGCGTAACTGTCGAGCCGGTAGGGATCGACCGGAGCGCCGTCGGCACCCGTGACCGTGATGGTATTGGGCCGCAGATAAAAGATGTCGGCAAACGAAACGCGCACGCCGGTGCGGCGCGCTTGGGTAGCGCCGAAGAAGCCCTTGTCGATGTTGCGCGTATGGAGGCTCGCACGCGAGTAGCCGACACCAGCATCCATTTTCCAATCGGGGCCGTCGTGCCGCCACACGAGCGAGGGGGACGACGTGGTGCCATACCAATCCTGCGCACCGCCGTTCACGCGCACTTCGCCGAAGCCGCCGACCGGGCCGAAGCCGGCGGGACTGGGCTGGGTGCCGGCCGAGCTCGGCGTGCCGGCAACGAAGCGCGTGCCCTCCGTGTGCGCGGGACTCCACGCGCCGGGCTGCACACGATTGACGAAGAACGAGAGCGTGCGATTGTTGTGCACGACACCGATCCAGTTCCACGTGTAGGAAAACGAAAGGGTGTCGTTGCGCGAGATCTTGTAGTCGATCGTGGTCGCGGCGGAGTCGCCGCGGTTGCCACGCGTGCTGTCGCGCAGCGCAAAATCGGTGAGATACGGCTTGTCGGGCGTAGTGGCGGGCAGGCCGGTGAGCGCGGTCGCGGCGACGTTGGTCGTCTGCCCGTTGCCGCGCCAGGTGCTCGTGGCGACATCCTCGTAGCTGTATTGGTCGACGTGGTTGGTGGAGAGCGTGAATCCGAAACGCTTGTTGACGGGCACCACCGCGGAAAAACTGTAGCCCGGCGTGACTTTGCGGGTCTCGCGGTTGAGCGGACCCGCCGTCTTATTGAAATGGCGGTCGCCATCCTTGAGCGTGAGAAAAACGCTACCCGAGTAGATGGGCCGCGAACGCTCGAAGGCGGAGCGCGGCACCATGTTGACCGAGCCCGCAAGGGCGGAGCCGGTGGATTCCGGCGTCGGCGAGTGATGCACCTCGATCCGCGAGATGCTGTTGACCGTAAATTGGTCGAGACCGATGCCCCTTCCGGTGCCATTTCCCGCGGCGCTGGCGAGATCGAAACCACCGACACTGACCGGAACATTGGCCGAAGGCACGCCGTTCATCGAAATGCTGCGCGCCTCGCCGGCGCTGTAATCGAGCGTGATGCCGGGGAGAAATTTCAAGACCTCACCGGGCGTGCCGTCCACGACGGCACCGAATTCGTCGGCCGCCACGACGTTGATGATCGAGCGGGCAAACCGCTGCTCGTTGATCGCGATGGCGGCGC
>JANNEY010000078.1:0-28837 GCA_031379235.1 Opitutaceae bacterium
AAACTTGCGTTCTTACCTTTCCCGCCATCAATACTCTTGTTGGTTAAATTCAAGTAGCTATATCTAGCGTAGGTCGTGAGCATTGCGCTCTAACTTGATGTGAGGGTTCCGGTGCAGATTACGGCGACCGACGATCATTTCCGCCGGCTGAGGCCTTTCATCGCCAACGACAAGAACGAGGGCCGCAACCGCTGGAAATGGCGCTTCGACACACCCGAGCGCTACCAGGAATACATGAAGAACTACTACCGCATGGCCACCGAGCTCGATGCGGTTTGCGGTCGCGTGCTCGCCGAACTCAAAGCCCAGGGCACGCTCGACCGCACCCTCATCATCTTCACCGGCGACAACGGCTACTTCCACGCCGAGCACGGCCTCGCTGATAAATGGTATCCCTATCAGGAAAGCATCCGCGTCCCGCTCATCGTCCGCGACCCGCGCCTACCCGCCGCGAAACGCGGCACCACGAACGACGCCTTCACCCTCAACGTCGATCTTGCGCCCACCATTCTCGCCGCCACCGGCACCCCCGCTCCTACGCGCATGCAAGGCCGCGACATCGCGCCGCTCTACCTCGCCGCCACGCCACCGAAATGGCGCGACGAGTTTTTCTACGAGCACGCCACGGTGCGCAGCATCGACTTCATCCCGTCCTCCGAGGCCCTCGTGCGCAAAGACGTGAAGTATATCTGGTGGCCCGATTTCAAACACGAGGAGCTCTACGATCTCCGCACCGATCCCCTCGAAGAGCGCAACCTCGCCGCCGATCCTGCACAGGCCCCGCGCCTCGCCGCGCTCCGCACCCGTTTCGCCGAACTCAAAGCCGCCGCTCGATGAAATACCCCAGACCCCAATCCCGACCAGCCCTCGTTTGCTGCGTTCCCCTGTCGCTCCTCGTTCTCGCCTCCGCCGCGCTCGCTCAAACGGCACCGCTCCCTGCGCCCGTCGCAAAACCGGGCGACGCCGTGAAGCTCGACGAGTTCGTCGTCACCGGCGTCTTCAACGCCACCGAAGTAAGGAAGGCCACGATCGCGATTACCTCGCTCTCCGCCGACATGCTCGCGGAGCAGGTCGCGCTGAGCGCCGACGACATGCTGCTCAATGTCGCCGGCGTCTTCGTCAATTCCTCCCTCGGTGAGATCCGCGGCATGGTTTACTCGCGCGGCATCTCGGCCGACAGCTCCGACGGCGCCAACGGCACCTACTACGTCTCGATGCAGGAAGACGGTCTGCCGTTTACCAACGTGAACTTCGGCAACTTCGGCGCCGGCTACTTCAACCGCCCCGACGCCACGCTCGGCCGCGTCGAGGCCGTGCGCGGAGGCAGCGCCTCGATCACGTCATCGAATTCTCCGGGCGGCGCGTTCAACTACATCACGCGCACCGGCACGTCCCGTTTCGGCGGCGAGGTTCGCACCCGTTACGGCCTCGAGGGCCGCCGCTCCCCGCAATACCGCTCCGATCTCACGTTGGGCGGCCCGCTCTGGCAAGGCTGGACCTACAATGGCGGCGGTTTCTACCGCTACGCCGAAGGCCACCGGCCCGCGAAGGGTTACCCGCTGAACGACGGCTTCGGCCTGCACGGAAATCTCTTCAAGGACTACGGGCACGGCTCGCTGAAACTCTACGGTAAGTATCTCGACGATCGGAACCACTGGTATGAATACCTCCTCGCACGCGATCCGCAGAACCCGAAGCAGTATCCCGGTCTCAGCCGCTTCAGCACGAATCTGTTTCCGAAGGCTTCGTTCCAATACCCGCGCGAGGCCGAGGACAAATTCGCCACCTTCGACACCACCGACGCTGTCCGCTCGCGCTCGCGCTACCTCGGCGCCGAATGGAAACACGAATTCGGCGACGGCTGGTCGCTCAACCACAACGTGCGCTTCAGCCGCAACTGGGCCGACTGGAATTCCAGCTCCGGCGTGACGCCACGCTCGCTCGAGTGGCCGAATTTCTTTTCGACGATGGCCATCCAGTTCAGCGGCGGCGGTCAGAACGGTCGCGTGCCCGCCGGTCTCTACCGTTTCTCCGATCGGCAGACCGGCGCGGTGTTCGCCGAGGTCACGTCGAACGGCAACTACACCGTCAACGCCAACGCCCTCAACAACGCCGGCCAGGTCGTCCGCTTCGCCAATCTCCCCAACGGCCAAATCGTGCCCAGCGCTCTCTGGACCAACGCCGGTCGCGTCGCCAACGAGCACATGGACGAGATCATGGAGCGCCTCTCGATCACGAAGAAATGGCGCAGCCACACCTTCGTTGCCGGCGGCTATTTCGGCTACTCCGGCATCTCGGATCGCCAGACCGGCGGCGGGCGCACGGCGTCACCGCTCACCGAGCAGCCCGAGCCACTGGCGATCACGTGGATCCCCGCCACCGCGGCCACCGCCCCCGCCGGCACGCCCGCCGCCGCGCTCACCGCTGTCGCGGGATTCAACGGTCGTCCCGTTGCACTCACAAACCGCGAGGGTTTCACCGCGCTCGGCGTTGGCTACGTGCGCGACGAAGCCATTGCGCGCCAGTTCGCCTACTTCTTCGGTCACAAGTGGGAGCTCACGCCGCGCTGGGGCATCGACTGGGGTTTCCGCGCGGAAAACTACAAGGTGAAGGGTTTCAACCAATCCGGCTCCCAAAACGCCCGTGGCAACTGGGATCCGACCTACGGCGGCGCCGACGGCGATCCGTTCACGATGGCCGACAATCGCTTTCAAGTTCCGAATCCCGCCGCGAAATGGAACTTCGACAAATACGTCCGCAGCTTCTCGTGGTCCGCCGCGACCAACTTCGTCATCAACCACGAAAACTCCTTCTACCTCCGCTACGCCGACGGCGAGAAGGCGCCCGACTACGGTTTTTTCCGAAACTACAATTCCGTCTTCCGGCTCAACAATCTCCGGCCGCGCCCCCAAACGATCCAACAGGCCGAACTCGGCTACCGCCTGAAGCTCGGTCGTGTCACGCTCACAGCCACGCCCTTCTACAGCCATCTCGACAACATCCTCGCCATCACCCAGGCGACCGAGTCCGACGGCGTGACCCTCTACTTCCCCGACCCGACCTACAATTCCACGACCTCCTACGGCCTCGAACTCGAAGGCACGTTTCGCCTCTCCGATCGTTGGAGCGTGCGCAGCGTCTTCACCGCGCAGAAGGCGAAGAACGACGTATGGAAAGTTTTCCAAGCCGGCGCCAACGGCCGCGACGACGACACCTACCTCGATCTCTCCGGCCGGCCCGCGGACAATAACCCCGACTTCATCCTCAACAACACGCTCAGTTACCGGACCCCGAACTATTTCGCCAACCTCGCGTGGAAGCACATGGGCGAGCGCGCCGGTAACGCGGCCAACGTGATCATGCTGCCGCGCTTCAACCAATTCGACCTCGGCATGGGCTGGACGTTTTCCCGCCGCTGGTCCGTCAACCTGAACATCAACAATCTCACCGACAGCGAGGGCGTGATGACGTGGCGCGGCTGGGGCGTAAATCCCGGCGACCGCCAGAGTTTCACGGCCCTCCCCGCCACCGGCCGCGACACGATGCTCCAATACGTCCCGGTCCAACCCCGCGCCTACTTCGTCTCCTCGACCTACAGGTTCTGATTCGTAGCGGCGGGCGATTCCCCGTAGCGGCGGGCGTCCCTGCCCGCCGGTTCAGGGCGTTCGTCAAACCACGGCGGGCAGAGACGCCCGCCGCTACCCCAACCCGCCGCCGCTACCGCCGCGTAGCCGTGTTGGCCTCCGTCCACACGCGTTCCAGCACGGGCTTGATGATCGCGGTGAACGCCACGTAAGCCGGCGGGTGGAAATGCAGCTTGTCGTCGAGATAAAGTTCGAGCCGCGGCCGGCCGTCGCGATCGACGAGCGCTGGGTTCACGTCGACGAACGTGCGACCCGGCGTCGCCGCACAGTAGGCCCGCGCGAGGGCGTTGTAGTGATCCACGTGCTCCCAGCGCTCGACGCGATCCGGCGAGCGCGTGGCCGAAACGTAGATGAGCCGCGTCGCCGGAAATTTCTCGCGCACGCGCTCGGAGAATTCGCGGAAGCGCGTGAAGATTTTATCGGGCGCGTCCGCCGGCTTGGCTTTGAGGTCGTTACTGCCGCAGTAGTAGACGATCACCTTGGGCGCGTAGCGCGGCACGAGCTGGTCGAAGCGCGCAAGTTGGTCGCCGGTGCGCGAGCCGCCGAAGGCGCGGTTGAGCACGGGCAGCGGCGCCATCTGCTCGGCGACCGTCGTCCACTGGCGAAAAATGCTGCTGCCGACGAAGAGAATGCCGCCCAGCTCGGGCGGGTTGGCGCGGTCGAGTTCGGCGAAGGCCTGAAATGACGGCTCATATTGCTCCCAGCGCTTGGCGGCTTCGTCGGCGGCGCGAAAGAACCCTGGAAAAGCGAAAACCAAGACGACGAGGAGAGCGCGGGGAGTTTTCATTTTCATGGGGCGAAGAAGCGGATGAAGAACTGGCAGAACAGCGCGCCGACGACAACCATCGCGAGGCCCCAGAGCAGCATCTGCCGGAAAAGTTTTTTGGCGTCGCCGCCGGCGGGCAGACCCGCGACGCACAGCGCACCGATAGTGGAGAGCGGCGACACATCGACGATGGCCGCACCGACGTTGATGCTGAGCGCGATCTCGAGCGGGTTGCCGCCGCCGAGTTTTTCCACGAGCCCCGGCACCATCGGCAGAAAGGCCGGATAGACGACGCCGGAGGTCGAGCTGTAGGTGGAGATGAGGCCGGTCACAAACGCCATCGCGCCGTTGACCGTGCCCGGCGTGGCGAGCCGCGCCAGCAGCGACGAAAACAGCTCCATGCCGCCCGTTTTCTCAAGCACGCCGACGAGCACGCTCACACCGGAGACCATCAGCAGCACCGCCCAAGGCACGGCGGCGACCGCAGCTTGATCCTCGACGACGCGAGCCATGATGAGCACCGCCGCTGCCGCAAAGGCGGAAAGGCCAGGGTTCACCTTGAACAGCACAACGCCTGCAATCCAAGCGAGCAGCACCAGGAGCGTAAACCACTGCCGCCCGGCGAGCGGCGCCGCCACCTCGATGGTCGGCGCCACCCGCGGCGCCCGAAGCAATTTCAGGCCGCCGAAGAGGGCGTAGGCCGCCGCCGCGACCGCGGTGTGCGCGACGAAATTGGCGGCGAAAACACTCCAGTCGTGATTCGCCAATCCGACCTTGGCCATCTGCGCCTGCACGATCACGCCGACGGCGCTGAAGGGCGAAAGATTGCCGGCGTTACCACCGTTCGCGACCATCAACGCCATCAGAAACGGTGGCACGCCGGCCGAAACTCCCGCCGACATCGCCAGCGGTGCGACCAGCGCGCTCGCCGCAATCGCACCGGGGCCGATCATCGAGAGCCCGCACGACAGGACGAAAAACAACGGCGGCAGCAGCGCCGGCGTGCCGCCGCACAGGCGCACGCCGCGGCGCGCGAGGACTCCCAGCGTGCCGTTTTCCTGCGCGATGCCGAAAAGCAGCGTCACCCCCGCGAGCGTGAGAAACAGCGCCGAGGGAAACAGGGCGAGAATCGCATCGGCCTTCCACCCGGCCGCGTAGATTCCCACCGGAAACGCCAGCGCCACGGCAAGGATGCCGACGTTGATCCGCGAGGTGAGGCTGAGCACAATCACCGCGAGCAGCGCGAGGAGTGAGAGGGTCGCGGGATTCATGCGAGTGCGCGGCTGAAATCTCGGCGGCGCAGGTCCGAAACGGACCGGCGGTTTTCAACCGCCGCTCGACCGCTATGAGCAAAACCCGGCGCTTGAAAAGCGCCGCTCCGCCCGACCGCTTGCCGCGAGGAAAACATCGGATCGCCCGCAGAATTCATGGCGCGGGCGTAGCCGTCGCCGGCCGCGGCAGAAGATGTTTCTGCACCTTGCCCAGCGCGGTGCGCGGCAGCGCGGCCACGCGCACGAACGCTTTCGGCTGCTTAAACGAGGCGAGCTGCGTGCGCAGATACGCGACCGTCGCAGCCTCGTCGAATTTCGTTTCGTCCACCGCGACGTAGGCGACCGGCACTTCGCCGCGCACCGGGTCGGGCATGCCGACGACCGTCGCTTCACGCACGCCCGGTTGCTCAAGAATCAACTCTTCGATCTCGCGCGGGTAGATATTGAAACCACCGGAAATGATCAGGTCACTGCGGCGGCCTTGCAGTGTGATGTAGCCGTCGGGCGCACGCACGCCGATGTCACCGGTGCGAAACCAGCCGTCCTGCCACGCGGTCGCGGTGGCGTCGGGCCGACGCCAGTAGCCGGAGCACACATTCGGCCCCTTCACCCAGAGTTCGCCGGTCGTGCCATCGGGCACCGGCGCATCGGCCTCATCGCAGATTCGCACCGCAACGTGCGCGAGGGGCAGGCCCACGGTGCCCGGCCGGCGTTCACCCACGTAGGGATTGCCGACGTTCATCAGCGTTTCCGTCATGCCGTAGCGTTCGAGAATGACCGAGCCGTAGAGTTGGCGGAATTTTTCGTGCACTTCCGCCGGCAACGGCGCCGAGCCTGAAACCGCGAGCCGCAGCCGCGCGCCGATCGCGCTGGCGGTGTCGGGCGGGAGTTCGAGGAGGCGGATGAACATCGCGGGCACGCCAAAGAACACCGTCGGCTGGTAGTCGCCAAACCATTCGGCGGCCTTGGCGTGCTCAAACCTTTCGGTGAGCCGCAGGTGACAACCACTCATCAGCCAGCAGTGGACGCCGTTGGCGAGACCGTGCACGTGGAAGAGCGGCAACGTGCAGAGCAGGCGGTCGCTTTCGGTGAAACGCCAGTCGCGCGCGAGCGTTGCGCCATTGGCGGCGAAATTACCGTGCGTGAGCACCGCGCCCTTTGACGCGCCAGTCGTGCCCGAGGTGTAGATGAGCGCGAGCGGCGTGTCGGCCTCGCAGGCCTCGGTCACGCGATGCGCGTTTTGTTTCGTCGTGTCGGCGGCGAGCGCGTCGACATCCCAGACCACCACGCCCGCCGGAATCAAGCCCGCGAGATCGAGCGACGTGACGACGGCGCGCGGCTCGGCGTCGGCGAGGATGTGCTTCAGCTCGCGCTCGCGATAGAGCACGTTGACGGGCACGAGCACGACACCGAGCTTCACGGCCGCGAGCCAGAGGTCGATCACCTCGACGCGATTTTGCAGGAAGAACGCGAGCCGGTCGCCGCGTGCGAGCCCGCGCGCGCGAAGCAGGTGCGCGGTGCGGTTGCTCCGCGCCTCGAGTTCGCCAAAGGAAATCCTCGCGCCGCCGAAATCGAGTGCTGGGCGCGAGGCGCGGCCGAGGAGCGAGGAGTCGAAAAGCGGAAGGAGAGACATGGGGGAACTGGCACGCGGTGCGCGAAGGAGGCGAGCGAATGCAACGGGTAGCCGGGCGCAAGCAGAAGGCGATACTCGGCTTTCGCGCAAGGCTTCGGCCGCACCCGGCCTCGTCTACAACTGAAGATCAAAGTTCAGGTTCAGGACAAGCCGCCGGGGAATCGAAGCCGCAACCGGCGCGGGGCACGACAACGGATTCGATCGCGCTGAGACGAGCGGAACCATTTCGCTCCGGAGAAAATTACCGAAGCGATGTGGGCGCCAAATGTGGAACTGACATCGATGCCAGCGCCGGCGCCGTCGATGCGGTTGGTGGCAAACCACGTGAAAGGGCCCGCGCCCACGGTTCTCACTGCGCAGGGAAACACGTGGTTGAGATCGCCGGCAGCCATGTCCTGCATCGGGACACCGTGACAACGGTGCCGGAGCCGATCTCCGGTCCGATTGGGTTGGTCAGAGTCTCACGGGCGCACCTTCGCGTCAGCCATGCGAAGTCGTAATCGTTGCGCCGGAGACGCCCCGCCAGAGCGGCCGCCCTACTTCGTTTTGCGCGCCGTCCCGCGCTCCTCCGGATTGTCGCGTCACAGGAGATCGAGCATCTCGCGGTTCATTTTTTTCCGACGCGGCGACGAGTTCGCGCAATTTGTCCGGATGCTTTTCCGCGCCGTTGTCCTTTTCCCCAAAATCGTCGCGGAGATTGTAGCGCTACACGCCGTCGACGGTGGCTTTGCCGTTGCGCGGGTTTTCGCCCACGAAGCCGCCGGCCGCGGGCGCCTTGAAGATTTTCCCATCGCCCTTGCGCAGCGCGACCGCTGGGCCGAAACGCCAAAACCGCGCCTCGTGCGGCGCGCCGGTGCCAGCCCGATGGCGAAGAGACAGGCGATGCACTGCGCGAAAGGACGGGCCGGTTTCATCGGACGCGCAGACGGCGCCCTGCTCGGCTCGCCCGCTACGACGCAGCCGTTGGGGCGCCGGAACCGTTGACCGACTCGGTCGTGATCCGGCTTGGCGCAAGTCCGGTCGCCCTGCTACGGCTGGTAGTGATGAAAACCCTCACTTGGATTCTCCCTCTGGCGTTGATGGCGTTGGGCAGTGGTGCGGTCGCTGCGCCGGCCGCCGCGGTCGTGCCGGTCTACTTTGGCACCGGCGGCCCGGGGGCCAAGGGCATCTACCGGTCAACCTTTGATGCGCAGAACGGGAAACTCACCGCGGCCGAATTGGTCGCGGAGGTGGGTTCGCCCGGGTTTCTCGCGCTCCATCCGCAGGGCGACAAACTCTACGCCGTCGCAAATTTTCCCGGCGGTCCCGGCGCGATCGGCTACAAAATCAAGACGGGCGGCGCGCTCGAGGTCATCAACTCTGCGCCCACGGGCGACGGCGGCGGCGCCCATATCGCCGTGCATCCGAGCGGAAAGTTCCTGCTCACCGCGCAATACGGCGGCGGGTCCACGGCTTTGTTTCCCCTCGATGCGGAGGGCCGGCTCGGCCAGGCGCAAGTCACCAAGCACGAGGGCGGCTCGCGCGTCGTGTCCGATCGGCAGGACAAATCGCATGCGCACATGTGCGCGTATTCGCCGGACGGGCGCTTTGCGCTGGTGCCGGATCTCGGCCTCGACGGCATCGTGATCTACCGCCTCAACCTCGCTGCGCCCGCGATCACGCGGCACGGGTTTGCGGCGTCGGTGCCGGGCGGCGGGCCGCGGCACATGAAGTTTTCGCCGGACGGAAAATTCATCTACCTGCTGAACGAGCTGGCGTCATCCGTGACGACGTTTGCCTGGGACGGCGCGGCGGGGACCGCGAAGCAGCTGGCGACCGTGCCGGCGCTGACCGAGGCGGCGAAGGCAAAGGAGTTGTTCAACTCCGCGGCCGAAATTCTCGTGCACGCCAACGGTCAGTTTGTCTACTCCTCCAACCGCGGGCACGACTCGGTGACGGTCTACCGCGCGAACCCGGCGACGGCCGCGCTGGGAGTCATCCAGGTGCAGCCGGTGCGCGGGGCGTTTCCGCGCAACATCAATCTCTCGCCGGACGGGCGCTGGCTGCTCGCAGCGGGAGCCGATTCCAACACCGTTGCGGTGCATAAGGTCGACCCGACCACGGGCGAGCTGACCTATCTCACGAAGAGCGTGATCAACGTGCCGGCGCCAATCTGCATCGTGTTCGCCAAGCCGTAACGCCCATCATGGTGCTCGGGCTCCCCGTTCACGTCCTGCCCCCTCCCATGAATAATATCCTCCGCCCCTTTTTCGCCAGTGGGCTGGCGCTGGTCTTGGCCACCGCGGCCTTCGCCGCCGAGCCCAAGCCCAACATCGTGCTCATCATGGCTGACGACTTCGGCTATGAGGCGGTCACGGCCAACGGCGGCCAATCTTACCAGACACCGCACCTTGACCGACTCGCCGCCACCGGCATGCGTTTCGAGAATTGCTACGTGCAGCCGCTCTGCACGCCCACACGCGCGCAGCTGATGACCGGAATCTACAATGTCCGAAACTACATCGAATTTGGCATCCTCGATCTCAAGGCGACCACGTTCGGCCAGTTGATCAAACAAGCGGGCTACGCCACCGGCATCTGCGGCAAATGGCAGCTGCAGTTGGACAAGGCCAAAGGCCTGCCGCAGCACTTCGGCTTCGACGAATCGTTTCTCTGGCAACAGACGCGCCGCCCCCCGCGCTACGCGAATCCTGGCCTGGAGCTCAACAGCGAGGAGATCGACTACGGCAAAGGCGAATACGGCCCGAAACTCATCAACGACTTCGCCCTCGATTTTATCACGCGCCATCGCGCGCAGCCGTTCTTGCTCTACTACCCGATGATTCTCACGCACGACCCCTTTCAGCCCACGCCTGAGAGTGCCGACTGGGATCCGAAAACCAAGAGCGAGCAGCTGCAGCGCGATGTGAAGCACTTTGCCGACATGACCGCCTACATGGACAAAATGGTCGGCCGGCTCGTCGCGAAACTCGACGAACTCGGACTGCGCGAAAACACCCTCGTCATGTTCATCGGCGACAACGGCACCGGCGTGAGCGTGACCTCGCGCTTCAAGGGCGCAGACTATACCGGCGGCAAAGGCACCGGCACCGTGCGAGGGAACCACGTCCCGTTGATCGCCAACTGGCCCGGAAAAATTCCGGCCGGCCGCGTGAACGCCGACATCGTTTCCAGCGTCGATTTTCTTCCGACCATGTGCGCCGTCGCCGGCACGAAGGTGCCCGCCGCGCTCCAAATTGACGGACGCAGTTTTCTCCCGCAGCTGCTCGGGCAGAAAGGCCAGCCGCGCGAGGCCTACTACGTCTGGTATGCGCGCAACGGCGGGCCGACTGCGACCCACGAATACGCCCAGAGCACCACGCACAAGCTGCACCGCAACGGAAAATTCTACGACCTCACGACGGATCGGTTCGAGCAAAAGCCCCTCGCCGTATCGTCCCTTTCGGGTTCCGCCTCCGCCGAAGCGAAGAAACTCCAGGCGGTCCTCGATCAATACGCGAAGGCACGCCCGAAACACCTCGCCGACCACGTCGCGTCGAAGGCCAGCAAAGGCGGCAGCGAAGATTGATTTGCTCGGGTTCCGCGCGGCTATCGAGCCGCGGCCCGCTCCGGCTCGACGCGGATCAGCCACGTCCAACTTTTCCCGGGAGCGATCACGATCTGGCCCTTCTGCGTGTTCAGCGAATTGTGCACACCGATGATAGGCTCGGGACAGAAATAGCCCTCGGCCGCGCCACCCCAGAGGTTGAACTGGACGAACGGCGGCGCCGGCATCGATTGCGCGCGATGACTCACCTTGACGCCGAGCCCGCCGGCATCGGTCACGCGAAACCACGGCTCGCCCTCGTAGGCGCCGACCGCCATCGCGGGCACGAGCTGCTGTTTCGCCAGGGGCGTCGCCGGAGCGAAGCCGCGCTCGCGTGTCGTGCCGTCGGGCGCGCCGTTGCTCCCGCGTAGGTATTCGAAACGCGACGGGCTCTCGATCGTGAAACCCTCCGCCGCTGATCCGGAGAGCAGCGGCACCGCGAAGGCGATGTGGTTGCCGATCGAGAAAAACATCGGCGCCGCGTTGTCCGCCGCCGCCTTCACCTCGTGCTGGAGCTCGACGCGGCCTTCGGTCACACGGTAGATCACGTGGAAGGCGAAGCCGAAAGGATACTGCGCGCGGGTTTCGGCATCGTCCTTCAGCACGACTTCGACGGCGGCTTCTGTGGCGTTCGTCCACGTGCGCACCACTTGCCACGACTTCAGCCGCGCGAAGCCATGCTGCGATATCGGGTAGCGTTTCCCTTGATAATCGTAGGCGCTCTCGATCTTGCCGTTCACCGGAGTCGCGTTCGCCGGGACACTCGAACCGACCGCCGGCCAGAGGATCGAGGCTTTGCCCCGAAATCCCGGCGCGGGCCGGTAGTCCCGCCCGCGATAGAGCAGCTCGACCCAGCGGCCCTGAAACTCGACGGACACGCCGCACAACTCGCCGCCCTGGGTCGGCGCGACCGCCGCCTCGAGGCGGCTCGTTTCATCGCGCAACACGATGAGCGGAATATTTTCCGCCGTCGTCGTTTCCTTCAGCGAATAACGTGGTGTCGCGGCGGCCGCTGAGATGGCGGCCACTCCGAGCGCGAGCGCGCACAGGGTGATGCGGTTTTTTTGGTTCATCGGGTAAAGGCTTTCGTCACGCGCCGCACGCGGCCGTCTTCCTTGGTCATGAAAAACAGATCGCCCGTTTGTTCGTCGTAGCCGATGCGGAGGTGCGCCCGCTTGGTGTGGGAGAGCGCGGCGATGCTGGTGGCGGTTCCGTCTCGCTCGACGTTCAGCTCGTAGACTTTGGTGTCCGACAGTTTCTCATCCATCCGCATGAAGAAGAGCCGCGCGGTCACGATGTCGCCGAAAACATATTTGTGCTGCAGCGCCGCGAGCGGGCCGAGGTAAACGAAGCCGCCGGAGATCGCCTTGCCATCGGTGTGGTCGTAGGCGCCGAAGGGCAGACGATACGGCGCGAGCTCGGCGGGCGTCGCGGGTTGGACGACCTTGGCGTCCTTCATGACGTCGACGCGGGCCCGGCCCTCGATCTTGTTCCAGCCATAGTCGCCGCCCTTTTCGATCAGGTTCACCTCCTCGACATTCGATTCGCCGATGTCAGCCACGATGAGCCGTTTTCCATACGACATATCCCAGCACATGCGGTGTGGATTGCGAAATCCGTAGGCCCAGATTTCCGGGCGCGCCAACGGGTCCGCGCTGCGCGCAAAGGGATTGTCGGCCGGAATTCCGTAGCCGCCGGCCGGCGCATTCGTCCCGCGTGGATCGATCCGGAGCAACGCGCCGAGCAGCGAGTGCGGTGTGTCCGCGAGGTCCGGCATCTTCAGATTAACCGCCCCGCCGTCGCCCACGCCGATGAAGAGCAGGCCGTAGTCCGGATCGCTGCGATCCGTCACTGGCGCGAACGCGATGTCCTGACAGCCGTGCGCCGTCGTGGGCGTTTTGAGTCGCAGCACTTCGCGGCGCGTCCCGGCGAAACGGTCGGCCGTCGGGTCGCTCACGTGCCACTCCGACAATATCCAATAGAGCGGTGGCGTGCCTTTGTCGGGGATGACGACCTTCTCATACCACGCCTCGTTGATGGCGGGTTTGCTCGGCGTGATCTCCGCGTGCGTCGTGTAGAAAAGTCCGTTACGCAAAAAATCCGGATGAAACGCGAAGCTGCCCAAACCCGTGGCGATCCCCGGTTCGAAGACGAAGGCGGGGAACCGGTCGCGGATATCCAGAAACACGGCGGGTTGCCGGTCCTTCACGCGATAGATCACGCCCATCTGATCGCTGATGAACACCGCCCCATCCTTCCGCGGACTGCTACGCAGCGTGGCGATGCCCTTGTCGGGCCGGCGATTCGGCGCGAGCGGGATCTGCACCCAGTCCTCCAACTCGATCACGAGGGAGGATTTTTCCACCGGCGGAATCAGCCGGACCTCTTTTCCGGTCGGCGGCGTGAGATCGACGGCGAAGGGCGCGAGTTTGGATTTATCCGTCTCGCTGTCGATGTGCGCGAGGACCGCGACGAGTTGGTTTTCCGGCAACGCGGCGAACGGCGGCATCACGACCTTGTAGCGGCGAAAGAGCGCGTTCGCCCGGAGGTTTCCCGACTCGATAGCGGCGGCCGGATCGCGGAGGTGGCGCAAGAGTTCCTCCTGCTTCAGCACCCGCGTGACTCCGCCGAGGGGCGGCCCGATCCCATCGCGGTCCAACACATGGCATCCCGCGCAGAGCTGCGTGAAGAGCGTCCGCCCTTGTCCGAGCGTCGCCTCGTCGCGCGGATAGGTCGGCGGTGGCGAGAGCAACGGCGGCGCGGCCGGTGTCGAAGTTTGGGCCGCGAAACAGACCGAGGCAATCGCACCGAGCGCGACAAGCATGCGAAGGCGAGGAAGAAACTTTTGGAACGGCACGGGGAAAAAGGGGCGGCTGACCGGCTGGCGCTCTAAACTCTCGCCGCTCCGGAGTTCCGGACGCGAGCGAAAGAAACATCCGAGCTGTGGGCGCAACCGTGGACGTTCCGAGCTATGTCGTGCTGAATTAGGATCAGCTTGTCGAGCGGTCCACCGCGAAGCGCGCGCGTTTAGCGCCACAGCGGACTGGACAGGATGAGCGCGGTTGGTTCCGCGGCATGAGACCCTTCCTGGCCGGCGTTGCCGATGGGGAAGTGCGCCAGCACGGCGCTCATGATCTTGCGGCCTTCCTCTTGGTGTCCGCCTTCGAGGAGGATGAAGCCAAGCTGGTAGCTGCGCTTCCCCTCATCCTGCACCGCATAGCGTTTCGGCGTCCCGGCCGTGGCGTGCGGGCGCGCGGCGGGACCGGTGTTCGGCTCGGTCATCGGGGCGATCTGCGTAAGCGCGAAGGCCTGCGCTCGCTTAAGCGCGGCATCGAGCCGCGCCTCGCGGTAGGCGGGGTTGAAGCGCTGCAGGTTCATCAGCTCCTTCGTCGTGAGCATGAAGTAGCCGTAGACGTCCTTGCCCTTCGGGTCGTTCTCGTTGAGCCCGTAGTGCCAGAAGCCATCCGCGAGCTGAGCGGGGATGATCTGGTCGTAAATGCACTTGTCCGTCTTGCGCTTCAGGCTGGCGGAGAGCGCGGGGTCGATGTCGCGCACGTAGCCGCTGGCGATGCCGGCGGCCATGGCCATCGCGGCCGTCTTGTTGATGATCGACGGCTTCGTCATCGGCAGTTTCGACTCGCCGGTCTGCACATCAATTGTCGCCGCCCACCAGCCGCTTTCGCTCCACGCGTAGCGGTCCAGGACCGTGGCGATGTAGCGGAGATCGTCGGGGCGCCCGCCTTCCTTGTGCAGGATGTAGGCGACGCTGGATGTGTAGGCGCCGAGGGCCGGGGGACCGCCGCCGACAATCGTGGTGCCGCCGGGCTTGTCCTTTTCCTTGATCGGCAGCACGCCGAATTTCGTCGCCCGCATGTCCTTCAACACTTGCTCCGCGAGGCTGAGTGCGGCTTGGCGGTAGCGCTGTTCTCCGGTGATCTCGAACATCAGGTAGAAGGCCAACGCCCCGTTGCCCTCCGCGGTCTTGCCCTTCATTGCGCGGACCGAGCCGTCGGCCCCGAGCAGCTTGTCCAAGTGGCGCGTCAGGGTGTCGCGCGCCTGCGCCTTGAAGGCCGCCAACGACTCGGTGGCGGCGGAGCCGAGAGGCGCCGTCGGTGACGTGTCGGCACTGCGCATGGCAAGCGGGGAGGCGAGCAGCAGGGCAAAGGCGAGGGGGAGGTTGGGTTTCATCAGCTGGTGCTCAGTCGTGGTTCATTTTCTTACTCTACTGGTTGCGCCTTTCGGCGACCAAGGGATCGCCGTGGGCGACGCCTCATTTCCGCAGACGCTCACGCATGAGACACGCCCGAATCCGAAATTTTATCCGACTGAGGCGATGCGCCTGACTCAAAGATCATCATCCCCGAGCCCGAGCTTCTTCTTTTTCTTGGCCTCGGCCTTGGCCTGATTCGGCGGTGGCAGCAATTTGATTTGCTCCAAGCGATCGCCGAGTTGGCTGGCCTCGGCGGCGGGACGAGCGAGCGCGCCGTGGGCGCCGACGACGTGCATCTGCCGGTAGAGGTGCGGATCGGCTGCACTGCGCGAAGCGAGGAGCATGACGGCATCCGGGTGCGCGTTGCGGATGATCGCAGTCATGTTAAAGCTTCGTTCTTTCGACGCCATGAAGGGCGCGCCTTTCGCCCAAGTCAGGCCACCGTCGGTGGTGTTCCACCAGGCGATTTCGTGGCCGGTTTCGGTCGTCTCGGACAAGAGCATCCGCACGTTCGTCGGCGAATCGACGATGAAGTCGCCGTCGTGCATGCGGGCGCCGGGTGCTCCGACGGCGACGGGCTTCTACCACGCTTTTCCGTCCCAGCGATAATACCGCACCTCTTTGCCCGCGGGGAACACCACGTGGGGTCGGCCAGCGGAATCCACGTGCGTCGTGCCGTGCGTGGTCCGCACGGCGCCCGTGTCTTCAATGAGCGTGAACTTGTCGGCGGCCTCCTTCGTCACGGGCAGCGTGAGCCGTGTGCCCTGGACGTTGGACCACTGGCCGCTCCGGGTATCGAGCTGCATGTAATAGGTGTTTTGCCGATGAGCGTTGTGCTTCGGGTTGGCGCAGGGGTGATAGATGTAAGACGCGGTAACGGTGTCACCCTGCCCCAGATCGAACCACGCATACCAGGAGTCGTTCACCGTGGGTGACGCCGCGCTGACCTTGTGTTTCAGCACGGAGACCGGCGCGGAAAACGTGCGGCCGTCGTCGACGGATTTCTGGTAAACCCAATCGCTGCGGTGGCCGCCGTGGCGGTAGAACAGATACAAGTCGCCGTTGGCGAGCTTGACCCACTGGTTGTAGGTGCCGGTGACGGGGACGTTATCGAGCACGCGCCACGCGGAGATGTCACCGGGTTTGACGGTGACGACGTGCGTCATCTTGCCCTTGGTGCCCATGAAGTATTCACCGAGCGGGTTCGGCCCGTATTTCGGATCGCCGCCATGCGAGCCGAACACGAGGTGGATGTAGCCCTGCCGGTCGACGACGAGCGCGGGCTTGCCGTGATTGTCGAGTTCGCCGGGATCGATTTGATCCGGCGATTTACCCATCGCGCTCACGCCGGCCTGGACCGGACCGATCCACTTGCCCGTGGCGTGAATGTAGGCGGCGACATAAGGATCTTCGTGCGGCCCCTGATAGGCCACGTAGGTCACGCCGTTGGAGTGCTCGCCGGCGGGATGCTGGAGCGTGCTGATGGGATTGCCGTAGCCGTTGTCGGCAAAGTAGGCGACGTTGGCGGCGGCGCAGAGCACGTGACCGACGACGAATGCGAGCGACCAGCGAAGACGAGTGAGGAAGTGCATCATGAGAGGAGTATGGGAACGGCCCGCAGCGATGCCAGAGGCACCGGTGCGAAGCACGGCGATGCGCGCCGTGGCCGTTGAAAGAAAACTGCCCCGCCGTTCGGTAAGTGCCGACTGGCAGGGCAGGGCGATGACGGGAGTGAAGCGGTTGCTCAGAGGTCGAACGATGCGCTCAGGATAAACTGGCGCGGATCGATGATGCGGTAGGCGTAGGGTTTGCCGTCCGGATTGATCGCGATCGGCTGGAGGCGGCCGCCTTCGAAGGCGTTCTTCACGTTGAGCTGGACCTTGGTGCGGACTTTGTCGCTGAACAGCTTGAAGCGGTAACCGGCCGAAAGGTCGGTGTAGAAGCGCGCCTTGTCCCAAACCGGCTTGTTGTTATCGAGGAAGAGCACGGCGCCTCGGTAAGGCCCGCTCGTCTCCGGCGGACCCGCGAGGAATCCGATCGAGGCTTTGCTTTCCCAACGCACCGCACCGCCGATGTTGAAGTTCTTCAAGCGGCCCTCGGTGAAGTCATAGTTGGTGATGCCGGTGAAACGAAACTCGCGAATCTGCGTGCGCGGGCGGCCGGCATTGGTCGAAGCGGCCCAATAGGCGCCAAACTGGTCCTGAATCCAACGGGTCTGGGGCGTGCGGGTGTCGCCGCCGACAAAGTAGTCAGCCGGAGTGGTGTCCCACCAGAGCCGGCCTTTGCCGTCGCCGGGCACGACGTCGGTCCGCAGGCTCGTCCACACGGGGATGCGGGCCTGCCACCAATTGTAGATTTCCTGGGACACGGAATCGTCCTGCGCTCGGGTCTGCGCGCCGGTGAACTTCATGCGCCAATTGCGCGTGGGATTGTAGGTGGCTTCGAGTTCAAATCCCTTCGAGCTGACGTCAGTGGTGCCGACGGTCTGCGGCTGACTGGGGCCGGAATAGACGAGCCGGATATACATTTCGTCCGAAAGGCCCATCAGCTTCGCCGCGGCGGGATCGAGCTGCGCGGCCGTGGGGTTCGCGATGCCCTGCGCCGCGAGGCGGCCACGGGCGATCTCCGTGGCGAAATACCGGAACGAGTCGACTTGGATCAGGTTTTGGCCATTCGGCCGGCCTTCCATGTCGAGATAACGATTGCCGAGTGTGCCCACCTCGCTGCCGCGGGAGTTCAGCTCCTTCGTCTGGAAGTGATTGATCCGCACGTTGAGCTTTCCTTGCAGCGCGGTGAAGCTCACGCCCCACTCGGTGGCGTAGCCGTGGGGATTCGGCACGTTGCCGATGCTGTCCACGGCCTGCCGCACCACCTGCGGCGCAAAGCTGTCGGACTTGTTGATGTGAAA
The DNA here is from genome assembly GCA_031379235.1 of Opitutaceae bacterium. Taxonomy (GTDB): domain Bacteria; phylum Verrucomicrobiota; class Verrucomicrobiia; order Opitutales; family Opitutaceae; genus ER46. The sequence goes on from JANNEY010000078.1 coordinate 18,019, forward strand.
ATTGAGCCAGCTCAGCGCCTTGACGACCGCCCCATAGGTCTTGGTGTCACCCGCTTGATCCTGCCAACCCGGCAGATTGATCGGACCGCCGCCCGCCGTCGGGAAATAATTCACGAGGGGACCGAAGACATTGATATTGGACATATCCGCCAACCCGGTCGTGGGGTTGACGAAGGCGCCCGCACCAGTGCGCTGGCGTTGGCGATCCCGCCGCCAGCCGACGGTCGTCACGAGGCGGTCTTTCAGGAAAAAATTTTGCGACGTGAAATTGAAAGTGCGGACCTCGTTACGCTGGCGGCCGCCCTGACCGTTGTTGAGCTGCTCGCTCACGGTCACCGGGTCGTTGACCCACGTGCCGGTGCGGTTGTTGAACCACGACAACGGATAGGTGCCGTTGATGTTTTCCGTGGCCGCGGCGCCGTAGTCCACATTCTGCCCCTGATTATCCCCAAGATACCAGCGCTGGGCGATGGTCTGGCCGCCGACGAGATTGAGTGCGGCGGTCGGGTTAATCCAAGCCTTGTTGGTGTCGGTGACGCGCGGTGCACGCTGAAACGCCCGCGAATCGGTGAAGTTCTGCTCGGCGTGGGCGCCCAAACGTTGCTGGCCGATCCACTTGAGCCAGTTCGGCAGGTTTGACGGCGTCAACTGATAGGCAAGGTCGGCGGACAAGATGGACGAGTTGGTCGTGCGATAATTGACCGAGGGCGACGAGGCCTGAACGTAGGGGCGCTTGAAGTAAGGGTTGGCGGTGCCATCGAGCTGCTTTTCGTTCACGTCCACGTAAATGACGGTTTCGAGGAGATCGATGAAGCCGTAGTCGTCCTTGGAATATTTCTGCTGAAACCCGCCGACGCGGGCCGCGAGCAGGTGAGTCGGCGTGTTGAAAACAATCTGCTCGATCTCGGCACTGAACGTTTTCGCCAGATCGGTGCCGTGATTGGGCGAGACGATGTTCTGCGAGGTCCAGTCATAGACAGATTTGTCCGCCGTGCCGTTCACGATGTAGAGCGGCAGGCCCTGCGGGCCGAGAATGGAGAAGCGCCGCATGACATCGGTGCCGCTCTGCAGATAACGCAGCGCGCTGTTGCCGCCGTTGAATGGATTCGTCGGGAGCGCGGTGCCGGTGACGGCGTTATTCGTCTTGGTGATGTTGAAAGCCTGGATGCGGTTGTTGTCCACGTAGATGGTCGGGTGCGCATAGAAGCCGTTGTAGCCACCAATCAGTCCGGCGGGGAAGGCCGAAAGCGCCGTCGTGACGCCCGGCACCACGGTGATTGCGGGGGCCGTATCGAGGGGAAACGGGCCGGCTTTCGTGCCGTTGGCAAACGTCACCATCTGCGTCGTCGGATCCCATGCGGGGCTGCCGCCAGCTTTCCACTCCGTCGTGGTGTCGCGCGGCGTGATGGAATTCGGGCGGCGGTAGTCGTCACGGTAACGTTCGGCGGTGGCGCGAATCGTCGTGTTCTTAAACGGGCGCGCGAGGAGCGTGGCGAATTCGCGATGGATGCGCTCGGAGGACGGCTTGCGCTCGAAACCCTTGCTTTCATTCACGCCGGCGACGCGCAGCGCGAGTTTCCCGGGCAGCAGCGGCGTGTTGATGTTCAGGCTCTCGCGATGGCCGCCGTAGCTGTCGAACCGCACATCCGCGGTGTAGCTGCGGCGTTCGACGTTCGCCTGTGTCGGCACCACATTCACCGTGCCGGCCGCCGCCCCGAGGCCGAAGAGATTGGAGTTGGGCCCGCGGGACACTTCGATCGCGGCGACATTGTAGGGATCGAACGGAATGGCGTTGTTCGTCGCGAAATTTCCGAACGCGGTGTTGACGCCGAGTCCGCTCGTGCCCGCCGCGCCAAGACCGCGGATACGGTTCGCTTGTTGCGGATTCGACTGCACCTGATCGCCGACGCCGCCGGTGCGGTTGCGAATGAAGCCGGTGAAGTTGTCCGTGCCCTCGGTGCTGGCCTCGTAGCGGAAGACATCGTTGATATCGAGCAGGCCGAGGTCCGTCATCTGCTGCTTAGTGACGACCGTGATGGAGCTCCCGAGGTCCTCGAGCTTCGAGTTGAGGCGCGTGCCCGAAAGGGTGTTGAGGGCTTGGTAGCCGCGGTCGGAATCGGCCGCGACGGAGAACGGCGAGAGGACGATGAGCTCCTCCTTGGCCGGCACCGGCGCCGTGCTGCCGGGCTTGGCGGCGGGAGCCGTCTGCGCGCCGAGGTGGGCAGCGAGGACGAGAAACGCCACGACGCTCGCCGCAAGGGCGTGCACCGGACGGAACAAGAGAGCGGGGTTGGTTTTCATTTGGGTGGGGGTTCGGGAGTCAAGGACGGCAACAATCAAAAAGACGTCGGCCAGAAATTTTCAAACACGATAGCTCATGGGGAATTCAGGAGCTTGTCGAACACGCCCTTGAAATGTTCGAGCGACTGCAAGCCGGCGATGATCGTCTCGGTGCGCTCGCCATTCGGGCCGGTTTTGGTGATGCGGAACGTCGGCGTTCCGCGCGCCTTCAAGCGAGCGTAGTCGGCGAAGTCGGCCGCGACGGCGTTGCGCACCGCGCGATCACGCAGGCCGATCTCCAGATCGGCACGGTCGATGAGCGGGCTCTTCGCCACGAGGTCCGCAAGGAAACTGGGCGGCCGGTTCGCCACCTGAAAGAGGTGGTCGAGCAGCTCCCAGTATTTCCCCTGCCGCTGCGCGCAGCGCGCGATCGTGAAGATCTGGGAATGCTGATCCGCGGGATCATCGGACGCGTTGAGCATCGCCCACTGGACATGGCCGGGGTCGATGTAGGCGGCGCGCAGGCGCGGGAAAATCTTTTCGTGAAATTCACGGCAGTGCGCGCACTTGAAGCTCGAAATCTCGACGACGACGATCGGCGCGGTGTCGCGGCCGAGCACCGGCCGGTCGCGCAGATCGATCGACGCGCGCGGCGCGGGCTCGGCGGCGTGGGCCGCGAGCGCGATGAAAAAAGAAACGATAAGCGGGCACCAGCGCATGGGACAGCGCATCAGAAGCGCGTTTTCACCCCGACGCGAAACATCCGACCCACTTGGTCGAATAACCCAGGGTCCGTCGGCAGCGGCGTCGCGCCGCCGGTGCGTGGTGTATACGTCGGATCGCGGTCGAGGAGGTTGGCGATGTTGAGATAGACGTCCGTTTCCCAGCGGTTGCGGAACTTCGGGAGGCGATAGGTGAGCTGGCCGTCGAAATACGCGGTGGAGGGCACGGCGTTGTAGTCGGTCGTCACTCCGAGAATGCGGGTTTTGTCCCAAGTCATCCGGCCGATATAGCGCATCTGCAGGAAGCTGGAGATCGCCTTGCGCGAATGATTCAACGACAGGGTGCCGCGGACGTGGGGCATAGCGGAGGTGCCAGAGGCGGCATTCGCTACACCGTTGCCGGCGAAATTGATCGTCGGGGCGAGCGGGGACACGCGGGAATATTCGTCAATGTAGCCCGCCACGGCACGCACCGAGAGTGTGCCCGGCTGGGCGTTGGGAAACCAAGTATTGAGCGGCACGCGGTAGCCGGCTTCGAAATCTACGCCGCGGGAGAACTCAGAGTTGAGATTGACCGACGAAATCTGCGTGCGAATGACGGCCCGCGGGCTGGCGGAAGTGGGGCCGCGCGTCACGAAGGAGCAGAGCGGGGAGGCTGGATTGAGCGAACACTCGCGCACCGCGTCTTGCCCTCCGGCCAGGAAAATGGCGTCACTGATTTTCGTCGTATAAAAATCGACCGCGAAGCTTGCGCCCTTGAGCCACGACGGTTGATAGACGAAGCCCACAACCGCAGAATTGGCCACCTCGGGCTTCAGGTTGCGGTTGCCGCTCGTGACTCTCGGCACGCCTTGAAACGTCAGGCCAGTGCCACCGGGAAAGGTGTCGTCGATATTCGCGTTCTGCTGGGTCCCTGCAGTAAACAGCTCGCTGATGTTGGGTGCGCGGATGTCGCGGGAGCGCGAGGCGCGGAGGCGAAGATCGGAGTGGAGCTGCCAGACCATCCCCGCTTTCCAGCTGTTGGCATCGCCGCTCGTGGAATAGTTCGCATGCCGGGCCGCCAGATTGGCCGTCACCAGTTTAGCGAAAGGGAGATCCTTGATGATCGGGATCTGGATTTCAGCGAACTCCTCGATGATGGTGTAGTCGCCGGAGAAGGGTTGGGTGTTGGCCAAGCGGTAGCCCGAAGCCGCCGAGATCGCATCTGACCGAGTCGTGGATTTGAGACTCCGCCATTGCGCCCCGACGGCCACCGCGAGAGGTCCGGCGGGCAACGTGAACAGATTGCCGGTGATCTTGGTGTCCGCCACGTCCTGCGTGGTGGTCTCGTCGAAACTCGTCGTGCCCATCACGTAGTCCAGCGCCGCCCGGGACGGCGAACCCACGCCAAAAGGATTGAAGGCGACGGCCCCGGGATTGGCCGCCAAGGCCCGCGGGACAATTTGACCACCCACCACGACCGCATCGGCCGCCACCGCCATGCGGGCGAGGATCAAGTTATTGGTGATCGGAATGCTGATATCGTTCGTGCCCCATTGATAGGACGTCTCCCAATTCCACTGGCCGAGCTTGGCGGTGAACCCGACCAACAGGCGGCGGTTCTTATCGTTGACATGCGATTCGGTCAGCCCGCGCTCCAGCGTGAGGCGGTTCATCGTAAACGAGGTCACGCCGATCGAAGTCATCCGTGCCACCAAATCGGGCGCGACTTGGGCGAGAAAGGCGTTGTCGCGCTGAATCGTCAGCAGGTGGGTCGTCGGGCTGTTTTGCTGATCCATCATGGTTTCGCTATATGAGCCCTCCGCGAAGACCGTGAGGTGATCGAGCAGCTTAAAGTCGGACCGCAAAAACAGATTCTTCCGCTTTAGCGGCCGGACAATTTCTTGCGACGTGCCGATGCGGAAGCCGTCGCCCCCACTCTGGAATCCGTTGGTGGTGCCGACCGTGGTCGAGAGTCTGCCGTAGTCGTAAGGACTCTGCACGCCTCCGGGTCCAAACTTGATGCCGCGAATGAGCGCATTGTTGGCCGCCGTGCCCCCGGCACCGTTGACGATGTGACCACCAGTCGTAAAGGGCGACCGGATGTCGGCCGCACGCACCACTTTCGTCGTGTTGCCGGGCTCGGGGATTTGGTTGGTTTCCTCGCGACGGGAGGCGCGTCCGGCACCATTGACGCCTTTGCTGTTGGCATACTCGGCGCTGAAGATGAAATGACCGCGCCCCTTCAGGTAGTCGGTGCCGTAGGTGACGGAGCCCTTGTATTCCCTGTTGTCGCCCTTCTGCGCCTGGCCGACGACGACATCGGACTTGAAGCCGGTGAATTCCTTGTTGAGGACAAAATTCACCACGCCACCGACGGCGTCGGAGCCATACGCGGCCGACGCGCCGCCGTTCACGACATCAACGCGATCAACCAAACCCTGCGGGATGAGATTCGCATCGATCTGGCCGGTCGGACCGCTGGGCGTGAAGCGCCGGCCGTCGAGCAGCGTGAGCGTGCGCGTGACGCCGAGGGCGCGGAGGTTAAGAAAATTGGCGCTGCTATTGCCGGTGCCGCCACCGTTGGTCTGCCCGCCGCCCGGCGCGATCGCGGGGAGTTGTTTGAGCCCCTCCGCCATGTTGATGGGCGCGACGGCGAGGAGACTTTCGTAGCTCACGACGAGGACAGGCGTCGGCGCGGTGAACGTGCTCGCGCCCTTGATGTGCGAGCCGGAGACGCTGAAGGTCTCAAGTTTCACCGGCGCATCAGCCTGGTCTGCGGTGTTGCCTGAGCCGGCGGCGGGTTGAGCAATGGACTGGGCCGAAACTCCGACGGGCAAGACGGAGACGAGCGCAAACGTCGCAGCAAGGACGGGCAACGCCCGGCGGGGAAACTTGGGGTAGGTCATAGGGTGGGGCTGGGGTAAATGAGAAGGAAAGCCCGGTGAAGGCGAGCGCAGGATGGCGCGATCAAAACGACACTGTTTTCGCCACGGCCATCCTTCGCCCCGCAAGCCCGCTGGATCAGAGTTTCGTGCTCATGCCGAAGCGCCAGCTCAGCAGGTCGCCCTTGCTCTGCAGGCCCTCCATGATCTTTCGGTTGTCGGCGTTCCGGAGCATCCAGGTAAGCGTGACGGGGCGCTGCCACAGGCGCGTCGCGTAGCTCGCGCCGAAGTCGAGGCGCGTGTAGCCGGGCATGTAGTTCGTCACCCGGCCGGTCGTGCCGCTGATGCTGTCGGCGCGGAAGCCGTCCACCCACACGATCGCGTTGTTGAGGGCGAAACCCTTCAGCCAGCCGGTGGTGAACGAGTATTTGTGAAACAGGCTGCCGTTGGCGCGCGGACGACCGGTGATCGGGCCGCCGTTACGGAAGGGGTTGTCGGGTGCGACGAGCCACGTGTGGATGCGCGAGTAGGTGGCCGAAACTTGGTAGTTGCGGAACGGCCGCGCGAGCAACTGCGCCTCGTAGCCGCGCGACTTCTCGCCGTTGTCCTGGATGCTGCGCGCGCCGCTCGGCAGGAACCCGAGCACCGAAATAATCTCCTGGTCACTGAGCTGGCGGCGGTTGTTTTTCCGATCGAGTTCGAACACGGCGGTCTCGAAGCCGAGACGGCCGTCGAGCCACTGCGTCTTCACGCCCGCCTCGATGCTCTTGCCCGACTCGGGTTTGTCGAGCAGCCGACCGTTGACGTCGATGCCCGTCGGCACGCCAGAGAACGAGTTGCTCGTCGAGACGAAGATGGAGAACGGCTTCAGCGGCCGCGCGAGCAGGCCGAAGGTCGTCGAGGTCGCGTTCTCGATCGGGAGCGACTGCGGGACGGCAAGCGCATTGGTCGCGCCGGCGAGCGCCTGGTTGTCGCCGTGGTCGCGGCGCGCGCCGGCGAGCAAGTGCCAGCGATCGTCGGTGGTGCTGACGACGTTGGTGAACGACACGGCGCTGCGCACGAGGGTCTGCGCGACGTAGGAATTGGGGCTCGAGTAGCGCGCGAGATCGGTCATCTCGCGCCACGCCGGCTGGAACGCGCCGAGCGGCAGAGCGCCGACGGACGACGTGGGGAATTTGTAGCGCGTGAGCGCGTTGGGATTCGTCGAGGGCGCGGCGGCGAGCGCGGTGCTGGTGGAATTCGGGGTGTCCGCGCGATCGCGCCAGTTGCGGGACTCGATCCGCTCGACGCCGACGAGGGCCTCGTGCTTCAAACCCCAGTAGCGAAACTGTCCGCGTAAGTCGGCTTGGTAGGTCCAGATGTCCCAGGTCTCGTCGTCCTTGGTCGCCGCCCACCGAATCTCTTCTCCAACGACGTTGCCAGGCACATTGCCCAGCGCAGGATTCACCAACCTTGCGATGATCGTCGAGGCACTGCCGGAGAGGCGGAGGTCGCGCCGGTCGCTCTTCGACCAGCTCGAGAAGCCGCGAAGCGACCACGTGTCGTTGAACTTGTGCTGCACGTCCCCGCCGACGCGATAGACCTCGTGCGTGCGGCGATTGTTGGGGCCGTAGGGACTGAACTCCCACGGCACAATTTCTTCCGGCACATAGCCGAAACCATAGGCCCCAACAGCGGGTGCGGCCGTCGCGCTGGTCGGCGACGCCGAAGTTGGAATCCGGATGCCGGGAACGTTTAGCGCAACATTTCCCTCGTAATTGATGCTCTCGGCACGGGCATTGAGGATCGTCGAAGGGGTGAGCTTGTAGGCTGCAGCCAAGTAGCCGACTTTGCGCCGACTGCTCTCCCAGTCGCGCCAACTGTTGGTGTCCTGAAACGCCAGCGCCGCGCGCACCGCGAGCTGTTGGGTGACGACGAGCGACGAATCGAGCTCGCCACGGAAATGATCCCACGAGCCGCCGGTGAACTTCAGCGTGGTCTCGTTCTTCGCGCGCGGGCGCTTACTGATCTGATTGATCATGCCGCCGGGCTCGACGACGCCGGCGAGCAGCGAGCTCGGCCCGCGGAGCGACTCGACGCGGTCCACCGTCACGCTGTCGCTGATCATGCCGACGAAGCCCTCCTTCACGCCGTCGCGATAGTGGCGGTTCTGCCTCATGCCGCGCACGGTGAAGGTATTGTTGTCGAAGACGGCGTCCTGCTTTCCCTGCGAGGTCACGCCGGTCATGAACGCCACCGCGTCCGAAAGCGTGTCGGCGCCGATGTCGGCGAGAAACTCGCTCGTGAGCACCTGCACGGAGCGCGGGAGATTCTGGATCGGGACGTTGGTGCGCGTGCCGGAGAGCGAGCTCGCGGCGACCCAGCCATCGTCGGCCGCGGCCGCGACGCTGAACTCGGGGAGGGCGATGACCTCGTCGGCTGCGACTGGAGCCGTCGGTTTGGAGCTTTGGCCGGAGCTGGGGGCGACCGTGGTGAGCGCGGCCACGACCGCGATGATTCCGATGCGTGGGGTCGTCATGGTCCGTGGACGCAACAAGCCGCAGCTTCGTCGTTCAAGTGGAAAGGTGCCCGCCGTATTTCCGTGAAGCGGCCTAGCCCACCGGAATTTTGCCTCGCGGCCAACGGGCGCGGCGGCACGATGCCGCCTTTTCCCGCCCTGTGTGTCCGCCCCGCTCGCTTAGGGTGCGGCCCGTTTCCCTGTTCCATCCGTCTACCTCTATCTTCCCCCACTCCGCCATGCTTCGCTTCACCCTCCTCCTTCTCCTTCCGTGCGCTCTCCTTGCGCAGGCGCCGAAAAAGAAAAGCGCCGCGCCCGCCGCCGCCGCCCCGGCCACCGCCGGCGAGGCCTCGCGCCGCGACATGGCCGCGCTCGTCACCGCCACCGATCCGTCCGCGATCACCGTCGCGCCGGGGTTCAAGGTTGAGCTCATCTACACCGTGCCCAAGGGCGACCAGGGCTCGTGGGTCGCGATGACCCTTGATCCCAAGGGCCGTATCCTCGCCAGCGATCAATACGGTGGCATCTACCGCATCACCCTGCCCGCCCTCGGCACCACCGCCGGCACCAAGGTCGAGCACCTCGCGATCGATTTCACCCAAGTGAAGGTCGGCGCGCCGGCTGAGCCCGAGCCGGCCGCCCCAGCGACGAAGGATGCCGGTAAGAAAAAGGCCGACACCGGTCCGCGCCTCGAAGTCGGCGCGCACGGTCTGCTCTACGCCTTCGACGCGCTCTACGTCATGGTCAACGAGCAGCGCGGCAAGACGGGCCTCTGGCGCGTGCGCTCCACCAAGGGCGACGACACGTTCGACAAAATCGAATTTCTCCGCCCGATGAACGGCTCCGGCGAACACGGCACGCACGCCCTCGTCCTCTCGCCCGACGGCAAGTCGATCTACTTCGCCAACGGCAACCACACCGACCTCCCGAAATCGATGGAGCAAGCCCGCATGGTCGCGTGGGGCGAGGACCACCTTCTCCCGCGCATGTGGGACGCCCGCGGCCACGCCCGCAACAAGTTCGCCCCCGGCGGCTACATCGCCCGCACCGATCCCGACGGCAAATCGATCGAGCTCTTCTCGATCGGCTTCCGCAACCAATACGACATGGCCTTCGATCAGAACGGCGAGCTCTTCACCTACGATTCCGATATGGAGTGGGACCAGGGTTCGCCGTGGTATATGCCCACGCGCATCAACCACGCCGTCGATGGCGGCGACTACGGCTGGCGCAGCGGCGCCGGTCGCTGGCCTGCCTACTACGCCGACAGTCTCGGTGAGGTCGTGAACATCGGCCCCGGCTCGCCGGTCGGCGTCACGTTCGGCACCGGCGCGAAATTCCCCGCGAAATTCCAGCACGCGCTCTTCGCCGCTGATTGGACCTTCGGCACGCTCTACGCGATTCACATGACGCCCAACGGCGCGACCTTTCGCGGCGAGCGCACCGAGTTCGTCTCCGGCAAGCCGCTGCCTTTCACCGACGTGATCATCAACCCCAACGACGGCGCGATGTATTTCACGGTCGGCGGTCGCCGCACGCAGGCGGCGCTCTACCGTGTGACCTACACCGGCCGCGACAGCACCGCGCCCGCCAAACTCCCGCCGCCCACCGAGGCCGCCAAGCTCCGCCGTTCCCTTGAAACGCTCCACGCCGAAGGCACGCCCGCCTCCGCCATCGACACCGCGTGGCCGCACCTCGCAAGCAAGGATCGCTCAGTGCGCTTTGCCGCGCGCGTCGCGATCGAGCGCCAGCCTGCCGAGAAGTGGGCCGACCGCGCGCTCGCCGAACTTCAGCCGCAGGCGTCTATCGAGGCGCTCATCGCGCTCGCGCGCGTCGGCGACAAAACGCTCCAGCCAAAAATTATCGCGGCGCTCGGCCGGCTCGATTTCGGCGCGCAGCCCGTCGAACTGCGCCAGCCACTCCTCCGCGCGTGGCAGCTCGCATTCACCCGCATGGGCAAGCCCTCCGCCGAGGTCTGCGCCACGGTCGCCGCAAAACTGGAGAGCAGTTTCCCGCACGCCGATGCGCTCGTGAACCGCGAACTCGTTGCGCTCCTCATCTACCTCGATTCGAAGCAAGTCGTCGCCAAAACCGTGCCGCTCCTCAGTGCTTCGGAGCCTGCCGATGCCAACGCCTTCGAACTCGGCGGCGCCTCGCTCATCACGCGCAACGATCGCTACGGTGCCACCGTCGCCGAGGTCTCCGCCAGCCTCCCCGACCGCCAGCAAATCGCCTACGCCTATGCGCTGCGCAACGCCACCGCCGGCTGGACGCCGAAGCTGCGCACGGAATTTTATTCGTGGTTTCCCCGCACGCGAAATTGGAAAGGCGGCAACAGCTTCAGCGGCTTCATCCAAAACATCCGCACCGAGTCGCTCGCCACCGTGACCGACAAGACCGAGCGCGCCGCCTATGATGCGCTCTCGAAGCCCGCGCCCGCTTCGTTCGCCGTGCCC
>JANNEY010000113.1:0-5410 GCA_031379235.1 Opitutaceae bacterium
AAGACGGCGGAGCTCAACGGCTACACGGTCGTCGATCCTGGTTCCGTGTTGATCACGCACCTCTCGGAGACGCTCAAGCTCAACGCCCACCACTTGCTCGGTCGCCAGGAGGTCCAGTCGATCGTCGATCATATCAAACAGACGCAGCCGGCGCTCGTGGCGGAGCTGCTCCCGGATCTCGTCACGCTCGGCATCATCCAGCGTGTTTTCCAAAATCTCCTGCGCGAGAATGTCGCGATCCTGAATCAGCCGCTGATTCTCGAGGGAATCGCCGATTTCGCTTCGCTCTCGAAAAATCCCGACGACTTGAGCGAGCTCGTGCGCCGCCGGCTCGGCCTTTATTTTGTGCCGGAATACGAGTGCCGCGCCGGGGTCGTCCGCGCCGTCACGCTCGATCCGCGACTCGAACAGTGGCTCGCGGCGAAGGTGCACCGCTCGCCTTCCGAGGTCGGCCTCGTGCTTGATCCGGCGACCGCGCGCCACCTGCTGGAGCAGATCACTAAGCTCACGGGTGAGATGGTGACGCAGGGTCAGCCGGCGGTCATCGTGGTTTCGGCGGAGATTCGCCTGCCGCTAAAACGTTTCTTCGAATCCTCCTTCCCGCGGGTGACGGTGCTCTCGTTCCAAGAGCTGCCCTCGGCCACGGAAGTTGAAAACGCCGGCATCGTAACCGCTCCGCCGCACGTGGCGCGGGCCGAAGTGCCGCTGAAAACCGCCGCCTGACCATGGCTCAATCCGAAAAATATTTCGCGCCCGGCGTCTACAAGTTCACGGTGAAAAATACCGCGGAGGCGGTGACTTTGATCCGGGAGCGGCTTGGTCCCACGGCTCACGTCGTCTCGGTGCGCAGTGTCCCCGCGTCGGGGATGAAGAAATTCCTCTCGGCTCCGCGCATCGAGGTTGTCGCACAAGTCGACGCCTTATCCGTCAGGACGGGGCCGGGTTCAAACTTGCATGCGGTTTCCGCCGATCAAGCGATCCCATCGGACGAAAGCACGGCGATGGTGGATGCGTTGCCTCGTTCCCGTCTGGTGCCGCTGCCCGCGGCGCTCGGGCTCGATGGGTTGCTACGCCGTTCGGGGATCACGGAGGCGGCGCTCAATCGCCTGCAATCGGGCGCGAACTGGAAGGAACTCGCCACGCTCCCGCTGCACCGGGCCTTGGCTGAGACTTCCCGGTTGCTGCGTTCGCAGATGGAAACACGGGCCGCGCGCCCACCGCTTTCGCGGGCCGCGTTCATTGGTTCGGCGGGGGTCGGTCGCACGACCGCACTCTGTAAATGGCTGTCGCAGGAAGTATTTCGCCGGGCGCGGATCGGGCATGTGGTGGGCGTGGAGTTTGACCGGCCCAATTCGCTCGGGCCGCTGCCGGTTTTCAGCGAGGCCCTCGGCGTGCCGCTGGCGCATTTCCCCTGCGAAACCGGGCCGGCGGCTCCCGGAGCGTTTACTTATTTTGATTTGCCGGGCCTTTCGATCAACAAACCGCTCGCGAACGCGCCCATCGCCGAATTTCTCGACCGCGAGAAAATCACCGAACGGGTGCTCGTGCTCAATGCGGCCTACGATCGGTCGTCGTTGCGCGACGCCTATGCCGCAGGGCGCGACCTTGGCGCGACTCACCTTGTGTTCACTCACCTCGATGAGGTGCCGCAGTGGGGCAAGCTCTGGGACTACCTTTTCGACGAAGAACTTGAGCCGCTGTTTCTCTCGACCGGTCCGTCGCTGACCAGCGACTGCGAAGAGGATGTCCCTGGCGCGATCGTCCGGCGCACGCTCCCCGACGAACCCTCCGCGACTTGATTCCCCATTCATGAAATACGTTTTCCTCTCCGGTGGTTTCGCCGGGTTTCTTATCGCCGGCATCGGCAGTTACTGGGCGAACCACGAGCCCGACCGGATTTTCCTCGATGGGGCGGTCGGCTGTCTCGCCGGCGGAATTCTCTTCCGATGGTTCTGGACCGTGCTCCTGCGCGGCATCCGAGAAACGATCCTTGCCCGTCATGCCGCCCTTCCTGCGCCTTCCTCCAAAGCCAAATAATCCAGCCTCCCTGTCATGAATACCGCCACTGCACCCATCCCAACCGCGGACACCATCCCAACCGCGGACACCACCCCTGCCGCCGCCGCCGTCTGGCGGACGTATCAGGGGGTTACGCCCGCCGCCCCGGTCGACGAGAAGGAGCTGCTCGAGCGATTCCTTCCGCTCGTCCGCAATGTTGTCGACCGCATCAAGCTCAACCTGCCCGCGCACGTCGATGCCGACGATCTCTACAGCGTCGGCATCACCGGCCTTATCGCGGCCGTGCGCAAGTTCGACCCGAACCAAAACAACACCTTTGCCAGCTACGCTTCCATGCGCATCCGCGGCGCGATTCTCGATGAGCTGCGCCGGATGGACTGGTGCCCGCGCCGCGCCCGTGCTCGCTCGCGCAAGCTCAAGAACGCGATCAATGAGGTTGAACAGAAGCACGGTCGCACCGCGACCGATGCCGAGGTCTGTGCGCTGCTCGGGATCAGTCCGAAGGAATACGAGAAATGGGTGGAGGAAGCCAAACCCGTGACTTTTATCGCGATTGACCAGGCTAACGACGGAGAGGGCGGCCCGGGGGCGTCGCTGCATGAACTTCTTGCCGATGAGGCAGACACAACGGGGCGCGATAATCTCGAAAAAGCGGAGTTACTGAAACTTCTCTCTCAACGAATCGCGGAATTGCCCGATATACCCAAGAAGATCCTTGCGATGTATTATTTCGAAAACATGCGGCTCGCGGAAATTGCGGAGGTGTTTCACCTCACGGAATCGCGTATCTGCCAGATTCATGCCCAAACCATCCTTGGTTTGCGCGGCTGGCTGCAGCGTATGAAGGAACGTTGAGTCGCATGTCCCTCCTTTCCTCAACCACTCAGTCGCGCAGGGCCCGGCCCGGCCTCAATAATCTCAAATCAGCATGCTGATCCTCGTCGGCGCAGCCATCGTCTTGGCCTCTACCTTGGGGGGCTTTATTCTCGCGGGTGGAAACCCGAAAGTGCTGCTGCACGTTTCGGAGTTTGTCGTTATCCTCGGCGTCGCGGGCGGCGTGCTCGTGATTGCGAGCCCCGGTCACGTGCTGAAGGAGATCGTCCACAAGATAAAGAGCGCCGTCTTCGGCAAGCCGACCGGAGCCAAAGAATTTAGCGACCTGCTTAAACTACTCTACGAGGTGTTCATGGTTGGCCGCCGCAACGGTCTCATCGCGCTCGAAGAGCATGTGATGGATCCCAAGAAGAGTGCGATCTTTCAGCGTTACCCGGGTGTTTTGGCACATCACGAGCGGCTTGAATTTATCACCAACAGCCTGAAGCCCGTCATCGACGGCAAGATTAAGCCCGATCAGCTCGAGGAGCTGATGGACTCGGAGCTGCGTGCCAAGGCGGCCGAAGCGGAGCACCCCATTCACATTTTGTCCCTGGTCGGTGATTCGCTCCCTGGAATCGGAATTGTCGCGGCGGTGCTCGGTATTATTAATACGATGAATGCGATCGCTGAAGGCCCCGCGGCCGTCGGCGAAAAAGTAGCCGCGGCGCTCACGGGCACGCTGCTCGGAATTTGGGTCGCCTATGGCTTCGTCAACCCGTTGGCGAACCGCATCAAGTTCAACAACGCCAGCGACGAGCTGTTTCTCAAATGCATCAAGCAGGCGGTCGCGGGCTTTGCCAAAGGTCTCGCACCGATGACCGCTGTGGAGGTCGCCCGCCGTTCGCTTGATAGCCATGTCCAGCCGGGCGGGACCGAACTCGAAGCCGCGCTCAAGGCACTGGCGCCGGCGAAATAAGGAGCACGCACGACGATGTCCGGCTCCGGTGGTGCATGGAAGGTGGCTTACGCGGACTTCGTGACCGCGATGATGGCGCTATTCATGGTGCTGTGGATTTCCGCGCAGGATAAGGAAATCCTGATCGCGACCTCGGAGTATTTCCAGAACCCGTTCAAGTCACCCATGGACGCGTCGTCCGGCGTGATGCCGTTCAACAACACGAAGAGCTCGCAAAGTCAGGGCCGGGAGAAGGGTTCCGAGAAGGCTCAGGACCGCGACAAGCAGGTCCAGATGACGTTTCTCAATTCCGTCGCCGCCGATTTTTATCGGCTACTCCATCTCGACGAGACGCTCGACAGCAAACCGATCGACATTCGCGTCACGACGGACGGACTTCGCGTGACGCTGTTCGATCGGGTGAAGCGCCCGCTGTTTCAGCCCGATTCCATCGAATTTACGGAGTGGGGGACTTTCGTGCTGCAAAACATGGCGTGGAGCATCGAGCGGCACGCGTTCAACGTGACCATAGACGGCCACGCCCGCGGCGGCACGGAGGACACGAAACCGGATTATTCGAAATGGGAGCTGTCGGCCGATCGCGCCAATGCCGCGCGCCGCCAGCTCGTGCATTACGCCGTCGATCCGAAGCAAATCGAGCGCGTGACCGGCTACGCCGACACCCGGCCGCCGGATGGCGAGTCCCCTGATTCCGAATCGACCGATCGGTTGACGCTCAATCTAACACTCACGGCCAAAAATCGCTTTAAGGACAGCAAGCTCGTTGATCGGCCGGTGCCGATGACGCCGGCGCCGACGGAGACCACCCCCCATTGAAATCTTTTCTCGAAGGTAAACGGAGTTTTTCCACTGCCCCGCTGCGCCTCGCCGCCACGGCGCACGCTTTGCATAGTGATGTTGCGCGGCAGGGACTGGCGCACGCCGTCCCTGGCACCTCCAGCGCTCATGTGGAGGTGGTGAAGGAGGGCGATAAGATTGTCCGACTCGTGGTGCATTGCTCCTGCGGGGAACGGGTCGAAGTCGAGTGCTTGTATCCCGCGGGTCGCTAGGCGCGGCGGCAATTCTTGCCGTCGGGCGTTGGAGCGGTTCATGGGTTCGTGTGTTCGTAGATTGGAATGAGATTTCTACGAATTTAAGAAACATACGGCCAATGAGTTAAAGTATGTGATGCACTGTGGGCACGCGGCTGGCTATCTAGCCCCGACCATGAATATCGGACTCTACCAAAGTGCCTCTGCCCTCTCGGCGCTGGAGCGTTGGCAGGAGAACGTGTCCCAGAATATCACGTCGAGCCAGACGAGCGGCTACCGGAAGCGCACGATGAATTTTTCGACGCAGACAGGCGGCGAACTCCACTTCGAGAAGAAATCTCGTGTGGGCGGCGAGTCCGCCATGCCGATGACCTTCCCGAAGGTGAACATGGGGATCAGCTTCACCCCGGGTGAGACGCAGCCAACGAAGCGCGACCTCGACGTCGCCATCCAAGGCGAGGGATTCTTTGAGATTAAGAACCCGGACGGCTCCTTGGCCTATACCCGCAGCGGACAGTTTCAGCTCCGCGCCGATCGGGCGCTCGTCACGGCGGATGAAAGTTTCCCC
>JANNEY010000012.1:0-12476 GCA_031379235.1 Opitutaceae bacterium
CAGGCCGGTCTCGGCCATGCGCTCGAGGAAGCGTGTGTAGCGCGGATCATTCCAGTCGATGTTATGGCAGTTGGGCAGGCACTTCAGCATCACCGCGCCGCCGGCGAGGCCGCGCTCCAGCTCGTCGTGCGCATCGCGCCGCGCCGGATGGATCGACACCGCGGGCAGGAATTCGGGGTGCTTCCGCGCGAGCCCGAGCACGAAGTCGTTGGACACATAGAACGAGCCCGTGCCCTCGATCTTCGTGCCGTCGGCGCGGTAGGCGTCGTCCTGCGCGAGGATCACCGCGGCATCAAGCGACGACTCGCGGATGAAGCGCAGCATCTGTGCCGCGTAGAGGCCGTCGAGGTCGCCGGTGAGCGCGGATTTTGGCAAGCCCACCCCGCGGAGCATCAGCGGCGCGCCCCAGCGCGTGACACCGCGCGGCCGATACCAGCAGCCGGTGCCGCCGGTGCCGTTGCCGACGACATGGAGATGACAGTCGATTCTCACCGCGTGGGATCGAACTCCAACGCGAGTTCGCGGCAGCGCTTCAGGTCGGTCTTGCCAGTGCCGAGCATCGGGATCTTGTCCACGCGGCGGACGACCTTCGGCACCCACAGGTTGGGCACGCCGGCCTCGCTGAGTTTCCCGCGCAGCACCTCGATCGTGACTTCCACGGTCGTGAGCAGCACGAGCGACTCGCCCTTGGCCGCATCGGGCACGCCGGTCACGAACAGCGTCGGTCCCTCCAGCTGATCCCAGCCGAAGAGCTCGATGATTTTCTGCTCCACCGTGCCGTGCGGCACCATCTCGCCGCCAATTTTTGAAAAGCGCGAGAGGCGACCCTCGATGAAAAGAAATCCGTCCGCGTCGAAACGCCCGAGATCGCCGGTCACAAACCAGCCGTCGCGAAACGCCGCGCGCGTCTTCGCTTCGTCGCCGAGGTAGCCCTCGAACACATTCGCGCCGCGGAAGAGCACCAGGCCCTGCGACGTGAACGGCAGCTCCGCGCCGGTGTCGGGATCGACGATTCGTGCCGTCATCCCCGGCATCATGCGGCCCACGGAGCCGGTTCGCTTGCCGGCCTGCGGCTCGTTGGTCGAGAGCACGACCGGCGGATGTGGTTGGTTGATGTTGGCGGCGGGCGTAGTCTCGGTGAGGCCGTAACCCTCCATGATATCGAGGTGGAAATTTTCAAGGAAACCCTGTCGAAGATCCTCGGGCAGCTTCTCGGCGCCGGTGACGACGAGGTTGAGCGAACGCAGCTCGCCTGGCCGGGCCTTCTTCAAAATCGGCCGGACAAACGTCGGCGCGCCGATCAGCGTGGTCACCTCCTCGTCGCGGATCGCATCGATGATTTTCCGGGTCTCAAGCGGGCTCGGCACGGTCACGACACTGCAGCCGCGCAGAATCGGATACCAGAGCGTGACCGTGAAGCCGAAGCTGTGAAACACCGGCAGGCAGCCGAGCAGCGAGCACCGCTCCGGCAAGATCGACAGCGAGGAAATCTGCGCGCAGTTGGCGAGGATGTTGCGGTGCGTGAGCGCGACGCCCTTGGGCTCGCCCGAGCTGCCGCTCGTGAACAAGAGCCCCGCCTCCTCGCGATCGCCGCGCTGCGGCAGGCCGAGCAAACCGGCGCACCACTGGTTGGGCAGGAGATACGCGGCCAGCAGCCAGGGTAGCATCGCGCGCTTCCCACCCGCAGCCTCCATCTCGGCCTTCAAATCGAGCGTGCGTTCCGGCCAGGGAAAGTTGGGCAACTTCGTCCGCATCACATCGGCGGAGATCACCGCTCCGATCCCCGCGATGCGCAGGCTCGTCTCCACGGCGGTGCGGCCCGCGGTGAAGTTGAGGTTCACGGGCACCTTGCCCGCGCAGAGCACGCCGAGGTTGGCGATGAACGCCCCCGCGCCCGGCGGCAGCACGATGCCCACGCGTTGCTCCGGGATCGTGGCGCGGATGCGCCGCGCCAACACCGCGACCGCCGCGTAGAGCTGACCGCAGGACAGCTCGCGCCGCGCCGCCGTGCGATCGACGATCACGCGCCGGCGGGGATGCTTGGTCAGCGCGCGCACGCACTCGCGGCCGAGGTGGCGCCTGAGCACCGGGCGCTCGTTGAAGGCCAGCTCTCCGAGATCCAGCAGCTCGCGGCGCGCCCACCCCGTCGAGATCTCCGCGGCGGGCTTCGGCTCGCCAAACGCGATAAACACATCGGTCGGCAGCAGCCGCGGCGACTTCCAGAGGTATTTGTTGCCCGCAAAGGAAAAGAGCGATCCCCACAATCCATCGATCGCCGCCGCGATCACGGGCGCGTTGGCCTGCCGCGCGATGACTTCGAAGCCGCGCTGAATCTCCATCAGCTGCCCTGTGCGCGAAATATGCCCCTCGGGGCAGAGGCAGACAACTTCACCGCGCTTCAGCGCCTCGACGGCGCCTCGCATACCTTCCCGCGGAGCCTCCGCGGTGATGCTGATGCTGCCGCTCACCTCAAAGCACCAGTTGAAAAATTCGTTTCGTCGCAGCCCCTTGTGTCCGACAAAACGAATCGGCCGCGGACACGCCAGCTGCAAAACGATCACGTCCGCATACGAGATATGATTTGAAATCAGCAGCACCCCACCCGCCCGTGGGAAATTCTCCCGGCCGCTCGTCCGCACCCGATAAAGCATTCGCGCGATCACGCTGGCGACGAGTTCGAGCAGGAACGGTAGCGACGCGCGCCGGCGAAAAAGAGGGAACGACATGGGGCGCAAAATTTATGCGGAGAAAGACCGCTTTGATTCAAAGCATTTCGAGCCCATGTCAGGGATAGGGCTTTCCGTCCAACAGGACCCGCCGGATGTAGAGCCGGTGCGCCGGGCTCACGGAAACCTCGACTTCCGCCAGCGTGAATAACGGCGAACCTTTCCCCTCGGGCACGAAGTAGCGCTCGATGCCATAATCGATCCGCTCACTCGCCGTGCCGGTGCGCCAGCGGTAGCCGATTGCCCCACGCACGAGGAATTGCCCTGGGCCTGGATTCAGCCGCTCACGGCTGGCCACCACAACAACGTGGTGCCGGTCTCGCCGTTCCAACAGCACCCACACCTCGGCGCCAGCATTTCCGCCTCGGCCCAGATCCTTCCCCATCCCGCGCACTTCTGCTTCGCTGATATCGTAGGCCAGCGTCATGTAGTCGCCGCGCAACAAATCCTGCGGATCCACGGGCCGGCCCTTCAGTAAAATCACTGGCGCAGTCTGGCGGATCCACTCGTGGTATCCCGCCCAGACGACAAGGAAGAGCGCCTGCGCCACCACGAGGATCCAGAACCATTTCGTCACGCTCTTCATAACCTCACCTCCCCGCGCACGCTGCCGACGAGCGCACGACGTTTTCGCTCAAGTCCAAAGCCGAGCCCGAGAATCAGCGCCCCAGTCACAATGAAAAAGACTCCGCCCTCAAGCATAGTGCCAAAGAG
Organism: Opitutaceae bacterium; assembly: GCA_031379235.1. Taxonomy (GTDB): domain Bacteria; phylum Verrucomicrobiota; class Verrucomicrobiia; order Opitutales; family Opitutaceae; genus ER46. The sequence goes on from JANNEY010000012.1 coordinate 3,441, forward strand.
CAGAAAATAACGCGTCACGATATTGAGCGCGATACCCGCCATCCCAAGGTTGATCCAAGTCTCGCGGCCCGTCGCCAACCCTTCCCGAATCATCCCGAGGTTGAGCAAAAACATCGCGATGCAGGCAAGGCCGCCCGACATCCAGCCCGAGTCCTTGAAATCCACGCCGAACAGTTGTGCCAGTGAGGGCAGCAATCCAAGGGCCGCATAACCCGCGAGCCGGCCGATTCCGGAACGGTTTCGCACGGCCGCAAAGCTCGCCGCCACGAGCACGAGCACCACAAGCACCAGCACCGGCTGCCACCGCGCGGCCGTCAGCGTAGTCTGGTGATGCGACCCTTTCGCCCAAGCGAAGCCTTGCGCGTAGAGTGCGGCGGTCATGATAACCAGGCCAAATTTTTCATGGAGCCCGGCGAAAGCCTCGGCCCAGCCGGTGCGCATTCCAACCCCGGCGCACAGCACGACCAATCCGAGCAGAAATTCCGCGCCCATGAACAATCTGCTCTCATCAAGCCACGGGCTGTTGGGCATCGCCAGCCGCAGCCATGAATCGTTGGCGTGAAACTCCATCCCGATCCAGACCAGACCGGCCACCAAGCTGACAAACTGCACCCCTTTTGCGCGCGTCAGCCACGGCAATACGGCGATTCCCGCCCACCACAGGAGCACGCCATTGGCCGGCCGGCTGTCGATGTGGAAGACTTGGCTCACCAGCGCGATGCCCAGAAGGAAACACACCGCGCCGACCATCAAAAAGGCGTCGCCTATCCGCGGGGAGTTACCCGGAGATATTTTTAGCCGCCAGCCGACCGCATAGCTCGCCACCAGCACGGCGAGCAGACCACCCATCTTTACCCAATCGCCCAATTCCTCCCAGTTCGATTTGATGATCAGACTCACCCCAACGACCAGCATCGCGCCCCCGATGGCGGCCAGAATACCAAGCAGCCGGTTGCTGCCGCCGCTACGCACTGGATGCAGCGCCAACAGCCGGCTTCGCTGTTCGACCGTAATCAGGTTATCCGCGGCCCAGACGGCGCTCTCCGCCTCCAATCGTTCTTCAAAGGATTTCATCGGCGATCATTTTCTAGTCCGGCAATTTCCCTCGAACCGCCGCCGCCTCCAGCACGCGGAGGGTTTTCCCGCATTCGTTCATTTGCCGGAGCGACAGCGCCGCGGTGACCTGCGTCACCACCGCCACATAAACCGGATGAACTTTTGCCCAAAGTCGCCGGCCGGCCGGCGTGATCGCAATCTGATAAATCCGGCGATCCTCCGGATGATCGCCCCGCCGCACCCAGCCGGCTTTTTCCAGGCGGTCGAGCAACCCCGTAACATTTGATCGATCCACGACCAGCAAGTCGCTGAGCTCCCGCTGGCTGATTCCGGACCGCCGGGCCGCCAGTAGATTGAGGACGTTGTATTGCGCCCCCGTGAGCCCGTGCGGACGAAACAACCGTTGGCTCTCCCGCAAAAACGCGTCCGCCGTCGCCATGACCGCAGCCATCAGTTCGAGGCTCCTTTCCTCTTTCATCCCCCACTGTTGCCCGCCGGATCGTTGATATGTCAACTATTATTAAGCCGGAGACCGGCCCGCAAATCCGCTGCGACCGCGGCAAACCCGGGAAAATCAAACTCCAGTCGCCTCACGTCCCCATTAAGCCGAGCGATCTCGCGCAACGCGCATTCCGTCTCGTGCGCTAGTGAAGGCCGGTCGGTGCCATAAACGCGCCACTTTAGTTCGGCCCGAGAATAGGGTTGGGCTCCCGCCTCCTGCCCGGCGATCCACGCGGCTTCGCTGACGGTCGCATCGCGCCCGCCCAGATACCACGCCTCAATCGCCGGCACCGCGACCCCGACCGCCCGAATTACCCGCGCACGCCCGTGCGCCGGCGGCAGGCGCTTGGTGGTCTGCCGGTAAACCGCCCGGAGTTGGCACATCCGGCAATGCGGGTGAAAATAGCCCGGCGCATCATGCGCCGCCGTGTGCACGACAGAGTCATCGGAATCCACGACCGTCACCAGCACGTCGGTATCAGTATTGAAGTGCAGGTGCCGCAACACGGCGGGCAGCAGTTGCGCGACATTGGGCCAGCCGCGCGCGCGATAGCCCGGTCCGACAAATTTCGGCGGCTGTTTGAGCACCGCCGCCACGAGTCCACGAAGCGCCGTCTCATCCGCCGGCGACTCGCTCAGCAAGGCGACCTTCATCGCTCTTCCGGCACGCCGCCGAGAATGCCGCTGAACCACATGTCGCCGAGCGATCCTTCGCGCAACAGCTCCGCCAAGTCGGCGCGATCGGACAGACGGCCAAATTCCGCCGCCCGTCCTTTTTTCTGCGAAATGACAACCTCGTCCGGGTGGTCCCGAAACAGATCGATGAAATAGGGCGAGTGCGTGGAGGTCACGATTTGCACCGGGCGCCGCTGGGCGCCGAACGCCTCAGGGTAACTTAAACGATAAAGCGCATCGCGAATCTCCCGCAGCATCCGCGGATGAATCCCACGATCCGGTTCCTCGATGCACAGCACCCGCGGTGGCTCCGGATCAAAGGCCAGCGCAAGCACCCCGAGGAGATAAAGTATCCCCTGCGACAATCCCTCGGCCGGCACCAAACCGTTTTCCACCAACCGCAGCGCCAATGCCACGTGCTCATCGCCCGCTTCCGTCAGCTCGATCGCGCGAAACTCCGGCAAGATTCGCAGCAATTCGGCCGTGAGCCCAGCAAACGCCGCGGGCGCATTTGCCCGTAGTTGAAACAACACGGCGGCGAGATTTCCGCCGTCTCCCTGCAAGTCGGCTCCGGCGCTCCGTTTTGCGGCTTCCGCCATCGCCCGGTGATCGAGCACGTAGCTGCGAATGGTGCCGATGTCGGTGCGCAGCGCCGGCCAACTTGGTGCCGTTGCCGGTTCGATCCGCAGCGTGTCGCACTGCACATCCGACACACAGCCCATCCGCGCGACGATTGCGTCATGCGGCGCCGTAAATCGAAACTCGATCTCCGGGCCGCCCGACTTCTGGATCCCCGTCGCATCGCTCAGGGGGAGTTTCGAGAGCGTGCGCAGGCGCAGCATCGCCTCCATGAGACTCGTCTTGCCGCTCCCATTGGGCCCGATCACGAGGTTAAACGGCGTCAACGCCACCCTCGTATTGCGCAGCGCCTTGAAATTTTGAAACGCAATCGACGCGATCACAGCGCCAACGTGCGTTCGGTTGAGCGTGTTGTCCACGCCCGTTTCGCGTTGGCCCCAACGGCACGGCGTTATCCGCTTGGGCCCGGCACCAAACGTGGTGCCGGCCGGTGGCAAACTTTCCGCGTTGGCCCGACCTGCTCCGATCCAGCCGCGGTCCAAATGCAGCGGACGCGAGGCAAACGGACCCGCGGTGACGAAAGTGATCTACGCCGCCACGCAGTCGCCCCACCCCGCGCCGGACGATCACACGCGGCGCGGTAACGCTCACTTCCCCGCGCCGCGCAGCTTGTTGAAAAGCTCCGCCGCTCGATCGACAAGCCCGCCCTTCTCAAGGGCAAGCGCCGCGAGCTTCGTGTTGAGCTCCGCCGGATCGGATTGTCCAAACGTGCCCGTCACCCGCAACGGCACCGAGCAGCCCGCGTAGCCGAGATCATCGGCTTGGGTTTCGAGCACCCCCAAGTATTTCAGCAGTTCAGCCTGCCGGCCGCGGCCACGCAGTTTAAAATCCATCGTCAGCGTATCGTCGATCAACCGCTTGCCCGGCCAGTGCACGGCGGAACCCGCGCCCGTTAGCCGCAGTTCGGGCGAGATCAGCGTGAAATTTTTCAGCGCAATCATGCGCGTAGCATCAAACGCCACAACCACACTGAGTTGATCGAACGGGAGCGGATTCCACCCGCGCACCAACTCGGCCACCGCCTCCGCACGGCTCGTGATTTCGGCCCCGTCCTTTTTCGCGCTGCGCCCGCCGAACACGCTGCCCGCCGACGCGATGATGGTCGCGATCCGGCCGGGGCTCTCGGTCGCGGTGGTCACCGACACTGGAAAACCGTGAAACACACCGCCCCGGCTTGAGATCTGAAATTCACCCGCCGTCGCTTCGGCCAGCGTCGCCAAACGCGAGCCGGTCGCGGAGAGCCTGCCCTTGGCGTCCAATTTTCCCTCCACCATGCCGGTCTGTCGGGTGTTCAGCCCCCGCAGGAGCGGGCTGGGATCAAATTCTCTCACGGCCACGTCAAGCTGCACGCTGAAAGGTTGAGGCACCGCGCGATCGAACATGAGCACGCCCTTGAGGCTGGCGCGGCCGCCCGCACCGAGGCCCGCCTGCAGCGCCTCCAATTTCACCATGCTACCCTCAATCCGGAATTTTCCCCGCACTTGGGTCGCACGGAAATATTCCCCACAGACGACGCTATCCAGCCGCAGCGAAACGGAACCGTGCAGGCCCGCCCAGGGCGGTAGCGCCGCCGTCGTCACCGGGGTCTTGCGCTCCTCCTTTTTTTCCGGAAACACCGCGCCGAAAATCAGCGCGTCCTCAACCACCACACTCGTCCCGGTGAGCTGGGTATCGAGGCCCCGGGATTTCTCCTTTTCCGGCTCGATCGTGCCGGCCGCCAGCAGATCGGTCTTGCGCCCCTCACGCTCGATTTCGATCGGCACATTGAAAACAACGCGTCCGTCGGACGCGACATCCGCCCTTACGTTGAGCGTGAGCGCCGGTAGATTCACCGCGCCGGATTCGCCCTGCGCGGTAAGATTCTTCATCCCTATCGTGGCCTGCACCTCGGCCGTCGCGTCCATACTGGCGGTGAAACGGATGGCGGCCTCGCCATTCGTGAGGGCATGCCGGCCGGCGACCAGGGGTTGCGAGATCCAGGCTGGAATGTGCGCCAAGATCTGCCCGGTCGTTTTGATCGGCTGATTTTTTCCAGCGAGCTGACCAGCCCGGCCTTCAACGGTGAGCAAGGTCGCTCCCGCCTGCTGCAACCGGCCGTTCGCGATTTCCACCTGCCAGCCTTGCGGCGTGAAATCGAGAGCCGCCGTGAGCGTGAGATCTGTCCGCTCGATCCAAGGCTGGCCCCCGCGCCCCAGCGTGAGTTCGTCCAGATTGAGAGGTGAAACCGAACGCAGCGTGAGTCCGCCATTGCGGGGTGACGCCACCAAGGCACCGCGGAGCCGCCCGCCCTGTAACTCCATCGCCTGGACAAAAGGCCGGAGCCAAGCGATCGGCACGCCCTGCAGTTCAATGCCGAAAACATCCCGCGCCAGCTCGGCAGCGGTGAGCTCGAATGTCGCAGGCCGAAACTCAAAAGGCTGCAACGCCCGCAACGATGCCACGGGCCGATCGCCGGCAACGGCGGCATCAATGCTCTTCACCACCCACAAGCCCTCCCGCCCGGCCACATTAAAATTCGCGGACATCTTTAACTCGCCCAGCGGCGCGAGTTCCGCCCGCCACACGTGCAGCCGATTCGCCGTCACCCCAAGTTTGCCGCCAATTCCAAAGCCGGAAAATCCGGCATCGACTTCGACCACGCCCATGCCGCTGGCCGCGAACGCCGGCAGCGGTTTACCCAAGGCAAAAGGCGCAACGTCGCCATCGCGCACGTCGACTCTCCAACTGCCGGATAGTTTGCCCGCCCCGCGCGGAAATTCGGCCGCCAAACCGAAAATCTCCCGGCCCCCGCTCACCACGCCGGCGGCATATTTTTCTCCGGCCCCATCCCGGCTCGCCGTTGCGTCGGCATGGAGCTTGACCTCGCCGGTCAACGCCGGTCCCCGCGCCACGGCATCGAGTCCGACGGTGAAACGCGAAAACGTCCGGGGCGTGTCCATGGCCGCGACGAGCCGGCTGCGCACTTCGACCACGTCGACCTCGGTGCCGCGCAACGCCACCGACGCCGTCAGATCAAATTTACCCTCACGGCCCACGCCCAGGCCACCACCGCGGATGGTGACTTTCGCCCGACCGCGCGACTCGGGCAGAATCACCTCGCCTTCCAATTCCAGCCCATCGACCGAAAGGTCGCAAGGGGGCGCCAGCTGGGCGAAGATTCCAGAGAAAAGCTGAACCACATTCGCAATCGGCCGGACCCTGACTTCGCGCCCGCCCCCGGGAACCACGGCGGCAGCGTTGTCCGTCTTCCCCAAATCAATCGTCCAGCCACGCGCGACGAAGCGAGATACCGTAATCCGGCGATCCAGACCTGCCACCACCACCGGCACATCAATCTCGACGGCCGGAACAATCAGAACCGCCCCATTCTGCTCGTAGCGCAGATTTTTCAGATCAACCCGACTCCAGGTGGCGGAGACTTCGCCGACCTGCGCCTTGAGATTGGGTTGCGCCGCAATAAACCGCCGCGCCGCCCACGTTTGAAACATCGGGGTGAGTCCAACGGCCATCGCCACCGCCAGCAGCAGGGCGAGCGCAGCGCCCAACAGGAGAAGCCGAAGGGGTCTCAGTTTCATGAACCGCGGAGGTGACACTCGTATGCTGTGCGAGTTGCGGACTTGGTGGAGGAAAATTTTTGAACGCTGAGCGGGAGCGACCGGGGGACTTTGCCCCGCTCGTCATTACGAAGAACGAAGCGACGCGGCAACCCAGCTAGAACGTCAGGGGGAATTGCCACGGCGACCTGCGGCCTCCTCGCCATGACAACCGATAAACCCCAACCCGCTATTTCTTCACAAATTCGTCCGCCTGCCCCATCGCCTTGCGTAGCGCGGCGACCGCGACGTTGTAGCCGTAGAATGCCTGAATTTGGTTGGTACGCGCCGTCGTCAGATCGACTTGGGCGGAGAGCACGTCGAGCTGTGTGCCGGTGCCCGCATTGTAGCGGGCATTCGCCAAGCGCACCGACTCCGTCGCCTGCTCAATAACCAAGGCGGAAGCCTCAGCCAGCTCGGTCGCTTGCTGCCACTGGGAATGCGCCCGGCGCACCTCGACTTCGACGGCGAGCTCGGCCTCAGAGAGAGCGAGCTTTGTCTGTTCCAACAACGATTTCGTCTGCGTCACTCGCCCTTGGGTCGCCCGGCCGTCAAAAATATTCCACTGCGACTGCACGCCGACCAGCCAGCCGTTGTTCGAATCACTGAAGTGGTCCGTTGCACCCTTCCGCAACTGCCAGCCGCCAAAGGCCGCCACGCTCGGATAAAACCCGGCGCGTGCTCCGGTGACGCCTTCCTCCCGGGCTTGGGTCAATTTCGTGAGCCGTTCCAAATCGGGCCGGTGCGCACGCGCGGCCGCAAATGAGGTCTGCAGATCAAAAGTCAGCGGAGCAAACTCCAGGGTGCCGACAAAATCCGGCACCTTGCGCATCGAATCTGCGTGATTGGTCGTGAAGCCGAGCGCCTGCCGCAGGGCCTCAATCGCGAGCCGCCAGTCATTGCGAGCAGTAATCAGCGGGACTTTGGCGTTGGCCACGGCGACTTCGCCACGAAGTTTCTCGAAACTGGAAACCGTCCCAGCGTCGTAGCGATCCGTGGCGTTCTTCAACTGCTTCTGGAGCAAGTCCAGGTTCGATTCCTGCACCTTGATTTGTTCGCGCGCGAGTAACACGCGGTAGAAGCCCGTGCGCACCTGCAACAGCGCCTCGTTGATCGTGGTCTGCAAATCGAGCAACGCCGCGTCACGCGTGAGCTTTGTGCCCTTGACCGCCGCGCTCACCGCACCGCCGGCATAAATCGTCTGCGCCGCCGTGAGGCTAATCTGCCACGAGCGATCACTCGCGGGGAAGCCGTTGGCGATTTCGCGGTCGTTCCGCTGGTAGACGGCCTCGGCGGCCACGTTCGGAATCTTCCGGGCGGAGACTTCGATGACCACTCCTTCCTGCTGGCGGATGCGCTCGCGCGCCTGGAGAATCGAGAAATTATGGTCTAGCGCGAAGGCGATGGCCGTCGGGAGATCGAGCGTATCGGGCACGAACTGCGCCGGCTTGTGCTGCGCCTGCGCGAGGGCACAGGTCAGCGCCAGCGAGACGGCGACCGGCGAGAAGTGATGGCGGGCAAATTTCATGGGCAAAGTGAATCAGTTGATCAGTTGGCGTGGACAGGCTCCGCGACGCGCGTGGCCGGAGCCGAGTGGGCGCCGCGCTTCCTGGCGTGGTCGCGGGCGATGAGCATGTAGAACGCGGGCACCACATAGAGCGTGAACACCGTGCCGACCGCCATGCCGACGACGAGGACCCAGCCAATGCTGTTGCGTGCGGCGGCGCCGGGCCCGGTGACGAAGATGAGCATGAGATGCCCGAACACCGTCGCGGCCGAAGTCATCAACACCGGCCGAAGACGCGTGGCCGCCGCGCGGCGAATGGCATCACGCTTGGCGACGCCCTGTTCCTGCAGGGTATTCGCAAACTCGACGATGAGGATGCCGTTCTTCGCAATCAGGCCGACCAGCGTGATGAGTCCGATCTGGGAATAGATGTTGAGCGAAGTCTTCCAAAGGAAGATCGGCACCATCGCACCAACCACGGCGAGCGGCACGGAGCCCAGCAGAATGATAAACGGATCGCGGAAGCTGTTAAACTGCGCGGCGAGCACGAGGAAGATGAGGAGCACGGCGAGCACCGCCGCTTTCCAAAGCGCCCCACCCTCGGTGCGGAGTTGGCGCGACTGGCCACCATAGTCGACCGAGTAGCCCGGGGGAAGAATCTCGGCGGCCTTCGCCTCGAGCTTCTTCAACGCAACATCGATGCTCGGGCCGACACCCGTAATCTTGACGGCGTTGAGCTGCTGGAAGCGATTGAGCGAGCGCGGCTGCACCGTGTGCTTCAGCGTCGCGATCGTGGAGAGCGGGATGAGCTGCCCGGCCGGGCCGCGCACGTGATAGTCGAGCAATTGCTCGGCATTGAGGCGCTGGCCGCGCTCGACCTGCGGAATGACGCGGTAGCTGCGCCCGTCGTTGACGAAGCGGTTGACGTAGCCGCCGCCGAGCATGGATCCGAGATCGCGGGCGACGTCGCTCAGGTTGAGGCCCATCGACGCGACCTTGTCCTTGTCGATCTCGATCTCGACCTGCGGGAGGTCGAACTTGAGGTCGGTGTCGGCGAAAAAGAAC
>JANNEY010000132.1:0-6079 GCA_031379235.1 Opitutaceae bacterium
CGACGGCCAGGTGAAGAGGACGACGGCCACGGATTGCGCGGCATCAGTGCCGCCGCCGCGATTGAGCATGAGCTGCAGCGCCAGCGCGCCGCCGACCGCCTCGTCCCACGAGACATTGAAACCGTGGATGTAGACGAGCACGTCGGACTTGTCGTCCATGACGTCCTTGAGGTCGGCAAACATCGCGAGCGAGCCGAGCACGATCTCGCCGGCCTCGGCCTGATCGGTGCCGGCGGGGAGGCTTTCGCGGTAGGCGATGATGCGCGCGGTGTCGGCGGCCGCGCATTTTGCGAGGTAGCCGGAGAGTTCCTCGCCGGCACCCGGCCCGATGGGGGCGCGTTCGCGGCGGAGCAGCTCGGTGACCTTCGTATCGTCGGCCTGCACCGCCACGCGGCCGAAGCGGAGGTTCTCGATGCCATCCTTGCTGAACGCTGTGCCGTAGGTTTTGGGCCGGAAACGGGTGCCGCCCTCGTGCCGGCGGTTGGTGGCGTAGAACAATTCAAGTTTGGCCATGGGGAGTGTGGGTTGGCGAAAACGTGCTCGGCGTCCGCGCGACTGGCGAGCCGCGAAAAAATTGCGGTGGCCGCGCCGCCCGCGCAGCGCACTCGAAGTTCCAACTGGTGCCCGGGACAGGACTCGAACCTGCACACCTTTCGGCAACGGCTTCTAAGACCGTCGTGTCTGCCATTCCACCACCCGGGCGGGCGCTGGGATTTTCGATTTTGGATTCTCGATTTTGGATTGGCCGAGGCAAGCGGGTAAAATACCCGTGGCTTCGCGCCGCCTCGGCGTTACGTGATCTCCAGCAGCTCCACTTCGAAGATCAACGTGGCGTTGGGCGGGATGGCGCCGGGGTAGCCGTCCGGGCCGTAGCCGAGCTCGGGCGGGATGGTGAGCCGCACCTTGTCGCCAATTTTCATCTGCGCGACGCCTTGATCCCAGCCGGCGATCACCTGATGGACGCCGAGGACAAATTGGAACGGCTCGTCGCGATCGACGGAGCTGTCGAATTTTTCGCCGGTCGTGAGCCAGCCGGTGTAGTGCACAGTTACGAGTTCGCCCTTTTTCGGCGAAGCGCCGGAGCCGGCGGTGAGTTTTTCAATTTGCAGCGAAGCCATCGCGGATGGTCAGCGCACGAGCGCCGCGAGCGCAAGCCGGCGGTTGGCCACGCGACTCAAGGGTTGGAGACTGTGTGCAGGAACTTCGGCTCGCGGCGTGCGTGCGTGCGCGTCGCGAAATCCGCGGCGAGGGCGAGGAGCTTCGCGTCGGCCCACGCGGTGCCGACGAACGAGAGGCCGACGGGCAAACCAAAAACCTGTGCGGCCGGGACGGTGACGCTGGGGTAGCCGGCGACAGCGGCCAGCGTCGAGCTGCCGCCGCTTCCGCCTTCGCCGTGCAACGGATCGATTGGGGTGGCGGCGCCGCGCGTGAGCATGACGAGCGCGTCGAGGCGGTGGGTGGCGAGCGCAGCGTCGATGCCTTCGGTGCGTGTGAACTGGAGGCAGGCGGCGCGGGCGTCCAGGTAAGCTTTGTCCGTGAGGGGGCCGCGGGCCTGCGCGGTGAAGAACGTTTCCTGGCCGAAACGTGTCAGCTCCTCGGCGCGGTGCGCGTCGTTGAACGCGATTGCGTCGGCGAGGGATTTAATCGGCGTGATGCGGCCGGGCTCGGCGAGGTAGCGGTCGAGACCGTCCTTGAATTCAAAAGAAAGCACGATGCCCGTGTTGCCGCCGAGTTTGGCGAGCGACGGGATGGCGACGGGGTCGATGACTTCGGCGCCGGCGGCGCGGAGCGACTCGATGAGCTGGTTCAGGATGCCGTCCATGCGCGCGTGCAGGCCGAAGGGTCCGCGCACGATGCCGAGGCGTGCGCCGCGGAGCGCGTTGGGTTTCAGTGCGGCGACCAATTCGGCGGCGAGGGTCGCTGGAATTTGCTGCGTGATTTCGTCGCGCGCATCGGCGCCCGCGATCGCGGCGAGCACGAGGGCGGCGTCGCGCACGGTGCGCGTCATCGGGCCGGCGGTGTCCTGCGATGCGGCGATGGGGATGATGCCGGCACGGCTCACGAGGCCGACAGTGGGCTTGAAACCCACGATGCCGCACGACGAGGCGGGCGAGACGATCGAGCCGTTGGTCTCGGTGCCGATGGCGGCGACGCAGAGATTGGCGGCCACGGCGACGGCCGAGCCGGAGCTGGAGCCCGAAGGACTGCGGTCGAGCACGTAGGGATTGCGCGTTTGTCCGCCGCGTCCGCTCCAGCCGCTGCTGGAATTGTTGCCGCGGTAGTTGGCCCACTCGCTGAGGTTGGTCTTGCCGAGAATCACCGCGCCGGCCTCGCGGAGGCGCGCGGCGACGTGCGCGTCGCGCGGCGCCTTCTGGCCGATCAGCGCGAGCGAGCCCGCGGTCGTCGCCATGCGGTCCGCGGTGTCGATGTTGTCCTTGATGAGGATCGGAATTCCGTGGAGCGGACCGCGCACGCGGCCGGCCTTCCGCTCGGCGTCGAGTTCTTCCGCGACGGCGAGCGCCTCGGGATTGAGCTCGATGACGGCGTTGAGCTTCGGACCCGCTTTGTCGATCTGCGCGATACGCTCAAGGTAGGCGGCGGTGAGTTCGCGCGACGTGAGCGTGCCGGCGGCCATGCGCGCCTGCAGGTCGTCGATGGTCGCCTCGGCGAAGGCAAACGCCGGCTCCGCGGCGTGAGCAGAGCCCGCAACCAAACCTCCAAGCAGAAGGGTCAAAAGGATTTTTTTTACCGCGGATAGCGCGGATGGGCGCGGATTGAAACGAAACCAGATACGGAGGTATTTATCCATGTTCATGCGTGGGATCCGCGGTTGGTTTTTTTCGGGAGAATCTTAACACGTTACTTTACGGCGCCACGCCGAGCCGGTCGCCCATCTTCGCGAAGGTCTCCACGTGCTGCGCGCTTTGTTCGACGACGTCGGCGTCGAAGCGAATCCGGCCGCGCTGGAAAAGCGTGATCACGCACGAGCCCCCGAAGGCGAAGAGACCTTTTTCCTCGCCCTTCGCCACGGCGCGACCGGGCACGAAGCTTTGCTGGATGCTGCCGACATTCGTCGCGCCCACCTCAACCATGGCGATGGTGCCGAATGGGGCCGACTCGACGAGCGTGACGACGCGTTTGTTTTCCACGAGGTAGCGCAGGTTACGCCGCAGCGCGATGGGGCTGACCGAGTAAAGCCAGCCGTTGATGAGCCGAGATTCGCCGGGAACGCCGGCGGCGGGAAAATGAAACCGGTGGTAGTCCACCGGGCAGAGCCGCGAAATGAGCATCGCGCCACCAGAAAATTTCTCCGCGAGCGCGGCGTCGCCCAATAATTCCGTGAACGTGAACTTCACCCCCTTCACATAAAATCCGGGCGCGGCATCGACGTCTTGAAAAGCGAGGTGCCGTCCGTCGGCCGGAAACACCGCGACGTTTTCTCCCGTCGCGATCGGGCGGGCGCCGGGCCTGAGCGCGCGGTAGAAAAATTCATTGAACGTCTTGTAGTCGAAGGCCGATTTCAGGAAGTCGTCCACGTCGATCTCGTATTTCGAGATGAAGGGGAGGATGCGCAGGGAGCTCTCGGGCTTGCGCATCTTGTGCCCATACCACTGGGAGAAAAACGCGCGCCGGATAAGCGCCCACACGAAGAAACGCCCCACCGGGTTTTCGTAGGCGAGGCGCATCCAGTTTTCACCGAGGATCTGCTCTGTCTTGAGGGCGCGGGCGTAGCGATCGTAGTAGCGGATGGGTTCGGCGGGCATGGCGGGCGAATCTCGGGCAAAGCCGGCGCGAGGCAAAGGAGAATTCACCTAGCCCGAGCCAGCAAACAAGGAGAGCCGGCCGATGGCTGCAGCGCAGCGCGGAGCTGCAGCCGGAGTTTGGGTGCGAGTGCAAGCGCCGCGCTAGGCGGCGGAGCCACGTTCACCGCCAGTGGTGGACTGGATGCTTACGCGACGCTCGCCCGCAGTGTCGGTCCGTCCACCCAACGCGCGGGGATGGTGGTGGTCGAAGGCCACTCGGGGATGCCGGTTTCGTTGCGCTGGAGTTGTGCGATGAGTAATTCGGTGGCCCGCGCGCCCAGCGTGCGCGGCTGCAAGTCGAGGCCGGCGCAGGGGCGGGTTTTCATCAGCACGTTCAGGGCGACGAAGCCGTGCGTGGCCGGCACGTTGGCGCCGCACTCTTCCATCCAGGCGATCGCGTCGGTGTGGTGGCCGAGCACGACGTCGGGCTTGTGCTTGCGAAACCACTTGGAGAATTCGGCCTGATTGAAGGCGTCGAGAATCAGGGTCGGGACTTGGCCGAGGTTCGGATTATTTTCCTGAAACGTGCGGAAAGCGGCGCCCCACCGATACTGCAGCCGCTCGTCATGGTGACGCTGGAGGAAAAGTCCCGGCCGGCGGTAACCGAGCGCGGTCAGGCGTTGCATGGCCGCGAGCATCGAGCGGTAGTGATCGGAGCACACGGCATGGAGGGCGGGGCGTTCGATGATGTAGTCGGTGTAGACGCCGGCGAACCGCGACCAGTCCAGATTCGTCAGGTCAGGCTCCGACCACGCGGGCAGCAAAAGCACGCCGTGGATGCCGCGCGATTGGAGAATGGAATCGAGCCGCTGCACGGAAACCCCGGCGTGGCCCACGGTGAATTTCTCCACTTTAAATCCGAGCTCGCCGGCGCGGACCTCCGCGCCGCCGAGCAGTTCGCGGTGAAAGCGCGCTGCCGCATCGGGCCGATCCGGTTCGTTGAAATCGATGGCGGCGAGCACGCCGCGAAACGCCGTGCCGCGCGAGCGGCGCAGCTCCGACATGAGCGCGCCGGCGAGCGGATTACGGCGGTAGCCGGCATCCCGCGCGGCCTTCTTCACGCGCAGGGCGGTGTTGGGATCAACGCGCGGCGAGCCGCGCAGGGCATCTGACACCGTGGTGCGGGAGAGGCCGAGGACCTTTGCGAGCGAACGCAGGGTAGGGGTGGAGGCAGGCATGGACCGGACTGTCCGCAGGTTTTGAGCGAGCCGAGCGAAGGCAACCGTTTTCCAGTTCGAGGTGAGGGCTCGGCGGAGGCGGCTGCAGCAACCTCCGCGCAGTGCGGCGCCGGACGCTCCATGAAACTGTGGGCTCGCCGCCTGCCGTGGCACCGTGAAGCTTGGCGCCAACCCCTATGATTTTCGGCAGCCTGCACGCCATCGATCTCGCCATCATTGTCGCCTACCTGCTGGCCGTCGTCTGGATTGGGATGAGGGCATCGAAGGCCACGGCGTCGGAGGACGGCTTTTTCCTCGCGGGCCGAAAACTGGGCAAGCTCTACCAATTTTTCCTGAACTTCGGCAACGCGACCGAGCCACAGGGCGCGGTCAGCACGGCGAGCTTCGTGTATCAACAAGGCGCGCCGGGTTCGTGGCTCTCCTTCCAGACGGTTTTCATGAACCCATATTTTTGGTTTATGAACGTCTGGTTCCGCCGCGTGCGCCTGACGACGCTGTCGGATTTGTGGGAGGATCGATTTGGGAGCAAGGGGCTCAGCCTTTTCTACGCGATGTTCCAGATCTTGGTCGCGTGCGTGTTTCTCGGTTTTGGCAACGTCACGGCCTACAAGATCGCGTCTTCCCTCGTCGTGAAGCCCGAGGTCGAGTGGACCGCCGCGGATCGCGCCTCGATCGAGGGCTACCGCGAGTTGAAAGTCCTGGAGAAACAGGCGGCCGCGGCGGCCCTCGCGGTCGACGCGCAGGCGCGGCTGGCGTTGCTCCGCGATCGGAATGCACGGGGTGAACTCAACAGCTACGTGACGGTGCTGAACGACGTCTTGTTCTACGCCGTCTTCACCGTGGTGGTCGGCACCTACATCGTGCTCGGCGGCATGGCGGCGGCGGCGGTCAATGAGGGGTTGCAGAGCGTGCTCATCATCGTCTTTTCGCTGCTGCTGATTCCGACCGGCTTGCACGCGATCGGGGGTTGGTCGGCGTTGGCGGAAAAGGTCCCGAAGAAAATGTTCGATCTCTTCGGCGCGGGCGGGTCGGAGCAATTTTCCGTCGTCGGTCTGATCGCGATTCTGCTCGTGAGCATCGTGCAGAACGCCGGGCTCA
>JANNEY010000145.1:0-2060 GCA_031379235.1 Opitutaceae bacterium
GCTCGGAAACGCCTCCGGGCGCGTTTTCGTTTCGCGTCGCGATGATCGTTTCCGCAAGCATGTCAAAGGGTTGGCGGAAAGTGGCGACCACCTTCCCATCCTCCCAAGAGCAGTTCGATAGTAGGAAATTGAGCAGGCGGCGTTTTTCGCGCGGTTCCTGCTTCGCGAACAGCCTTTGGGCGTTGCGAGCGAGTTCGAGCAGCGCGACTCCTTCGGAAAGATAGGATTTGTCCGCGGTCTGATGCCGTTCGATCTCGCGCTGGCAACGCGCCTGCTCCTCGCGCCACTGGTTCGACATTTTTTCGAAGAAGGCGGTATCGACCAGCCCGTCGAGCTTATCGACATACATCGCATGAATGCGATCGTTCAGCCGCTTCGCTTCAGCCTCATGCCGCTTGATCGCCTCGTCATGCTCGCGGCGCTCGTCGGCGTGGCTGGCGTGCAGCGCATCGCGCAACCATTCCAGCACCTCGTCATCGAATCGAAGCCGCCCGAGCAGTTCAGTGAACTGCGTTTCGAGCACTTCCTCACGGACATATTTGCGGCGGCAGTCGGCGGGCTTGCCCTGGCACTTATCGGCATAGCCGGTGCAGTGGTAATAGACGTAGCGCTCTTTTTTGATCTCGCCGACCACGGCGCAGCCGCAGGCGTGGCAGGCGATGAGCCCTGAGAAGGCGAAATCCCGCCTGCCCTTCTTGGCACCACGCGCGTTGCGCCCGTCCATCACGTCCTGCACCCGTTCCCATAGCTCGGTCGGCACTATGGCCTCGTAGCGGCCCTGATAGGTCTTGCCGTCCCAATCGAAGCGCCCGGTATAGATGCGGTTGCGCAGGATCGCGGCGACGGTGCTTTTCGGAATACGCCCGCCGCTTTTCTTGAAGACAAGGCCAGCCGCCCGCGCCTTCTTCGTGACCTCCTGCGTGGAAACATCGCCCCAAGCATACCATTCGAACATCTTGGCGATGATCGGCGCGGTCTCGTCATCGGGCACGATGATCTTGCGGCCAGCCTTCGCTTTCTGACAGAGATTGGCGCGGGTGAACTTCGTCCGCACCGTCCGCATCGATCTCGACGCTTGTTTTCAAGGGGTTGGCGCGGACGGTTGCGCCGTTCTCGCCCCTCGAAACGTCCGCTGGATTGCCGACCGTCCGCAGGTCTTGGGTTCCGAAGCCATTGCCAGTATTGGGTTTCACCGGATCGACGGACGGCGCGGACGATGCGGACGGTTTCGCCCCTCGGGTTTCTGGCGCGGCAGGTTGTGCGGTCGTGGTGATGCGGATTATCCGCGTCCGCGCCCGGCCCTCGCGCTCGAAACCGATGTCGATACCGACCTTGCGCAGGAAGGTCGCAGCCCGGCGCAACCGGCCTGCAAGCGCCCGAGGGCTATCGGGCCAAGTCTTCGACTTGGCGACGCGCTCGCCTGCCATTTCGGCAAGGGCACCCAGAAGGTCCGAGGCGGTTCCCGTCCACTCCGTCCGCGTTTGCATCAAGGCCCGCACGGCGGCGGCGATCGGATCGGCGTCGATTACGCCATCCACCGCCTCGTCACGGTTGCCGCAATAAGCCGACCAGAATGTTCCCGAGGGCCAGAGGGCGGTTTCGCAGGCAGTCGCCCATAAGGCGAAATCCGCCATGCGCGGCAGCTTGTCGAGCCTTGTGCGCGGCAACTCAGCCAAGCCCTTCGCCACCGCATCGAGCAGCACGCCGAGGAGGCGCGGGCGTTCGGCCTCGAAAGCCGCCCACAATTCCTGCTCGGGGCGGCGGCGTTCCTCGGGGATCGGCTCCAGCAAGAGGAACACGGCGCGATCGGCCAGATCGGGCCTCGTGACGATATCCTCGATCCCGTTCAGGATCACCGGGCGCGCGGCGTCGAACAACACTTCGTCCTGATCGGAATAGAGCTGGCGCACCGCGAACCCGCCACCCGTGGCGAGGCGGCAAAGCGTGTCCGATATCCAGGCGGGCAGGCCCGACACATTGTCGAAGGCGAGCACATGGCCGTTGCTGGCGGCGATGAACAGATCGCGATCCTCTCGCGGCAGTGCCCGAAGCGGTGCGGT
>JANNEY010000185.1:0-11398 GCA_031379235.1 Opitutaceae bacterium
GGCGGCCTGCGCTTTGGCAACCACCGCTTCAACGCCCAGCTCCGCTTCACGTGGACCGCCGCTCGCCTCACCTCAATCACCGCCGCCCGCACGCAATGGGAACGCGAGCGACTGATGTTCGACTTCAGCGGCGGCGTGAAACTCAACCGCACTTATGAGCTCACGCTCAGTTGCCGCAACGTCTTCAATCAAGCCCTCGAATCCTACTTCAACGCTCCCGGCACCATCGCCTACAAGGACAACTTCGGCGCCGTGTGGACCGCCGGCGTGCGCGGGCGGTTCTGACGTAGTGGGGCGGGGTGGCCTGCCGAAGGGGGAATTGACGAGTATTGAAAGGTGGGCCGGTGACCTCTGTGCGCCGGCCGGCCGTTGCTAAGACGGACATCCTGCCGCGGCGGGCTACTGCGTCGCGGGAATATTTTTCTCCGACGACATCCGGCTCGACTCTGGGCGGGCGACGGCAGTTTTGGGAGGTGCTTTTCCGCTCCGCCCCGTGTTTAACCCCAAGCCAGAATCCGGCCAGTTGTCCGCCCCGAGCCAGCCTGGGGTGAGCCTGTCGAATTCGTCGAGGTGGTTCGCCGAGGAGGTGCAGCCGCACGAATCCGCGCTGCGGCGCTACCTGTGCGGCGTGTTTCCCTCATTGCCCGACATCGACGACCTCGTGCAGGAATCCTACGCGCGCCTTATCCGGGCGCGGGAATCGGGGCGCGGCGTCGGCTACGCCAAGGCGTTTCTCTTCACGACCGCGCGTAATGCCGCGCTCGATTTTTTCCGCCGCCGCCGCGTCGTCGCCATCGACGGCGTGGATAATCTCGCCGCGCTCGCCGGTGCCGAGGACCGGCCCGATGCCGCCGAGGCGGTGAACAAGCAGCAGGAACTCGAAATGCTCTCCGCCGCCGTGCGCGGTTTGCCGGAACGCTGCCGACAGGTGCTCACGCTGCGGCTCCTCTACGGTATGGCGCAGAAGGAAATCGCCGCCGAGCTGCGCATCTCCGAACACACCGTGAAGGCGCAACTCGCGAAAGGCATGAGGCGTTGCGCGGACTATTTCGAAGAGCGTGGCGTGAGCACGCTGCGCCGGCCGACGACGGTGGACGCACCATGAGACCAACCTGCGACGACAGCTCAGCCGACGACGCGAGACCCTCGGAGCGCGAGTCCATCGCGGCCAGCGCCGCCGCGTGGCTCGCCGAGCGCGATGCCGGCCTCTCACCCTTGGACGAAAAACAATTCGCCGCGTGGCGCGCCGCCGATCCGCGGCACGACGCTGCGGTCACGCGGCTGGAACGAGCATGGACGGCGCTGCAACCGCTGCGTGATTTCCGACCCGCCGCCGTGCGCCACCCCGATCGCGATCTGCTGGCTGGGCCGGTGCGCGGAGGAATCTTCGCCTTTCCCGCGCCCCTCCGCGCCGCCACGCTGGCCGCCGCCGCGCTCGTGGTCGTGGCGGCGGGCTGGTGGGCGTTGCGCCCCGCGGCGACGTCTGCGCCCGACGCCGTCTATGCCACGACCGTCGGTGGCTACGAGCGCGTGATGCTCGCCGACGGCTCCGTGCTTGAGCTCAACGGCGATAGCTCCGCCGAGGTGCGCTTCGCCGCCAACGGACGCCAGGTGCGGCTCGCGCGCGGCGAGGCGCATTTCACCGTGACTAAAAATCCCGCCCGCCCCTTCGTCGTCGAGGCCGGTGGCGTCGCCGTGCGTGCGGTCGGCACGGCGTTCAACGTCCGCCTCGGCGCCGGCGAGATCGAGGTGCTCGTGACCGAGGGGAAAGTCGCCGTGTCCGACGTAGGGCCGGCGCTTGCCGCCGTGCCGCCACGCGACGAACGCAATCCTCAAACCGGCGCGCCGGCAAGCGGCGGCCCTACAGTCCTGAGCGCCAACGAGCGCCTTGTCGTCGGCCTCGCCCGTGGGCCCGCCGTCGAGCGCGTCTCCCCCGCCGCCATGCGTGACGCGCTCGGGTGGCAGAACCTGCGCCTCGTGTTTGTCGACACACCGCTCGCCGAAGTCGTCGCGCAGTTCAACCGCCGCAACGCCGTGCAGCTCGAGCTGGCCGACGCCGATTCCGTGCTCGCCGCGCTGCCGGTCGGCGGCAGCTTCCGCGCGGAAAACGTCGAGGCCTTCGTGCGCCTGCTCGAATCCGGCGGCGATGTGACGGTCGATCGCGCCGACGCCGCGCGCCTCGTGCTGCGCCGCACGAAATAATTTTTCGTTCCACATCGCCTGCCCAACACCTTCGTCCGTCTGAATCAGTGACCGACTACACCGGTCACGCGTGTCCCAAACTGTAACCCCCTTCTTTATCCGCTTGTCCCGCTCGGCCTCTCCGCTGCGCCTGCTCGTGCTGTTGCTCGCCTTGACCGCGCTCGTGGCGGGCGCGCGCGGAGCCGCGCCCGCCGTGAAGCGCCACTATGCCCTACCGGGCGGCGATGCCACCGCGACGCTCCGCCAGTTTGTCGAGCAAAGTGGCGAGCAGGTGGTCTATCTCGTGCCCAAGGTCCAGGGCGTGACCACCCACGCGGTGCAAGGCGAGTTCACCGCCCGCGAAGTGCTCGACCGGATGGTGCGCAACACCGCGCTCGTGATTGTGCGGGATGAAAAAACCGGTGCGCTGATGATCAACCGCGCCGTCTCCGACTCGGCGCCGTCTCCTGATTCCAAGACCCCATCTCCGTCCAATCCGTCCGCCAAAAAACCGTCCGCCACCTCCCGTCCCCTCGATTCCACTACGATGAAATCCCGCTCCCTCCTCTCCGCCCTCGCCGGCTTGCTCGCTCTCGGCGGCAACGTGGCCGATGCGCAAACTGCGCCGGCTTCCGCCAAGGATTCCGAAGTCATCACCCTCAACGCCTTCACCATCTCCGCTACGCCCACCAACGGCTATCGCGCGGAGAAAACCATTTCCGGCACCCTGATCGCCACCGACGTGAAGCGCCTGCCCGCCAGCATCCAGGTCGTGACCGAGGCGCTCATCTCGGACATGGACACGCGTCGCGTCGAGGACTCGATCCGCTTCGTGAGCGGCGTCGGTCTCTCCGCGCGCAACGAGCGCGGCGGCGGCGGCACGCGCAGCGAGCAGTTCGTCCTGCGCGGTTTCCAGAGCTCGCAGGTGCTGCGCAACGGCATCCGGATGCAGGGCATCACCAATTCCGCGAACCTCGACCGCATCGAGGTGCTCAAGGGCCCCAGCTCAATCTTCTTCGGCGCCTCCGATCCCGGCGGCGTCATCAACGTCATCACCAAAAAGCCGCTCGCCGAGCGCTACGGCTCCGTGCGCCTCGGCTTCGGCGACGACAATTACAAATACGCCGAGTTCGACTTCAACCAGCCCATTGTCGAAAAGAAGCTGCTCTTCCGGATCATGGGCTCGCGGCTCGACACCGAAGGCTGGCGCAAGTTCTGGCGCGACGAGCAGACGTTTCTCAGCGCCGTTGCCGAGTGGAACCCGACCGCGACCACGCGCGTGACCCTCGACGCGCAACACCGCAAGCAAGGCGGCATTCAGGAACGCCTCGGCGACGTGTTTCTCACCACCGACCGGCCGGCTCCCTTCGCCCAGCAGCTCCTCACCGGTGCCGCGCTCGCGCGCTCCATCGAGCTCGGTGCGCTCACGCCCACCGACACCTACAATGACGAGTCGAACTTCTACTCCGTCACCGTCGCGCAGAAGCTCGGCGATCGCATCCTCCTCAGCGCGGTCCACGGCGCGAGCGACGGCAACCGCCTCCAGCGCACCACCGTCACCCGCAACCGGATCGCGGTGAACGACAATTATTCCTATTTCGACCGTCCCGGCATCTCCTCGACCGGCGCGATCAACCGCACGTTCAACCTCAACGTGCTCACGACCTTCGACGTGCTCGGCACCAAGCACAAGCTCGTCGTCGGCTGGGACCGCTCCGAGATGTTCGCCAGCGAGCTTCTCTTCGCCTGGGCCAACAACAGCCCGCACACTACGAAACGCTTCCTCTTCGACGCCGGCACCGAAGCCGACATCTTCGGCGTGCGTCGCTACCCCACGCTCGCGGAGATTGGCACACCCGGCGGTCCGGGCGCGGTGGTCAACAACCCGTGGGAGAATCCGGTCTGGGAACAGGGTGCCTACCTCACCGATCAAGTCACACTCTTCAACGACCGCCTCACGCTCCTGTTCGGCACCCGTTGGAGCGATCTCCGGGCCCAAGGCAAGACCGCATGGACGCCGCAATACGGCGCCACCTTCGCGCTTACGCCCGAGGTCTCGCTCTACGCGCTGCGCTCGGAGTCGTTCCGCCCCAACGGGCGCTCGAGCAGCATCGATCCCAATTCGCCATTCCTACCGCCGGAAAACGGTGTCGGCGACGAGGTCGGCATCAAGGTCACGCTCCTTCGCAACACCCTCACGGGCACGGTGGCCCTCTTCCGCGTGGACAAAACCAACGTCCGCCGCGTCAACAGCGGCGCCGCCGTCCTCGGCATCAACGGCGTCTCGCTCACCGACGGCGAACGCTCCGACGGCTTCGAGTTCGACCTCGTCTGGACGCCCGTGCGCAACGTCAGCGTCATCGCCGCCTACGCGCACATCGACGCCCGCATCCACGCCGACGTGATCAACACCGCCAGCTCGCCCGACCTCAACGGCGACGGCCGGCCCGACACCCTCGGCCTCCCGCTCCGCGGCAATTCGCCCGATTCGTGGAGCCTCTGGGTCAAATACGATTTCACGGCCAAGCCGCTCGCGGGCCTCACGCTCAGCGCCGGCTACCAGCGCCGCGACGGCCCGATCCCGCTCGACGCCTCGTTCGCGCGCAAGTTTGTCGTCGAGGATGGCTACAGCCGCCTCGACCTGATGGCCGGTTACGCCACGCGCGTCTTTCAGCGTCGCGTGAAATTCCAGGTCAACGTGGACAACGTCACCGACGAATTCTACGCCGACAAATCCCTCGGCTACGCCAATCCCCACACGTGGCGCATCTCGGCGACGACCACGTTCTGATTCTTCTCCGCGCCACCACCCACCGCGGCCACACTCCCCACCATGAAACACCACACCTTGCTCCACCCCCTCGGCGCTGCGGTCGCCGCCGCCACGCGGCATTCTGTCCGTCGCGCTCTCTCGTTGGTTGCGATCCTGCTCGCCTTTGCCGCCAGCCCTTCCCGCGCCCAGTCGGCCTCGGAAACCGGCGTCATCACGGGCCGGATTCTCAACCCCGCGGCCGGCGAGTTTCTCCGCAATGCGGAGGTGCGCGTGGTCGGCGGCCCCTCCATTGCTTCCGGAGACGGCGGAGTGTTCCGTTTGTCCAGCCTCGCACCCGGCGAGGTCACGATCGAAGTCACCTACGCCGGCTTTGGGCGCGCGACCGCGTTGGTGCGAGTGGTGGCCGGCGTGACGACTACGCGGGACTTCGAACTGACCAGTTCGCTGGCCGGCGCGTCCGCCGGCGACACGGTAAAACTGGGGGCGTTCGTCGTCGCGAGCCAGCGCGAGGGCAACGCGAAGGCGCTCATGGAGCAGCGCAACTCCATGAACATCACGAACAGCGTCTCGTCCGACGTGTTTGGCGAGGTGGCCGAGGGCAATGTCGGCGAGTTCCTCAAGCATCTGCCCGGCGTGGACTACGATTCACTCGATGGCACCGTGCGCTTTGTGTCACTCCGCGGACTGAGTTCGGAATATGCGGGCGTGACGGTGGACGGGATTGGTTTCCCGAGCGCCGATGCCGGTTCGACGAGCCGCGCCTTCAGCTTTGAGCAGGTCTCGCTCAGCGCGATGGAGTCGATCGAGGTGTCCAAGACGATCAGCGCCGATTCCGATGCGAGTTCGCCGGCGGGCACGATCAACTTGAGGACCAAGCGCGCCTTCGACCGCGCCGGCCGCCGCGTCTCGGCGTCCACCAGCGTCACCGCGCAGTCCGACCAGCTCACCCTTGGACGCAGCTATGGACCGGGCGACGACCGGTCGCGAAAACTTTTTCCCAGCGTCCAACTGGAATACTCGGATATCTATTTTAACAAACGCCTCGGTCTTGTTTTCGGCCTGAGCGAGTCGAACTCCTACCTCCAGCGCGCCCCGACGACGATGACGTATAACTACACGCCCACGGTCGCCTCGCCCGACCCCGTCGCGCTCACCGCGATTCGCGTCCAGCAGATCCACCAGACGATCGAGCGCTTCGCCGCCTCCTTCACGGCCGATTTCAAGGCCACGCCGCACCTCGTGCTTTCGCTAGGAGTGATTTATAACCACTACGAGGTGTGGTCCGGCCAACGCGCCGTCACGTTCAACACGGGCGCGCGCACCACGCCGGTGGTGGGTGCAAACTCCCTCACCGATTTCAGCACCACAGCCAACGGCAGCGTCACCGTCGAGCCGCAGGGCGTCGCCAAAGTCGGCCAGGTTAAGTCCTACTCGCCCCGCTTTGAATACAACCGCGGCGATCTCACCCTCGAGGGCCGCTTCAGCGTATCCGATTCCGTGACCAACTACGACCCGATGAAGTATCGCGACACCGTGTTCTCGCCCGGCGTCCTGAACCTCGCCAACGTCCGCTTCAGCGCCGCCCGCTCGGCACTCAATCAGGGTGATTGGAAGATCGCGCAGACCACCGGTGGCGACTGGAGCAACGGCGCGCTCTTTTCCTCGCCCGCCCTCACGCTGAACGACGGCCGCTACGCGAAGGTCCAACGCTACACGGGCGAGACCCTCTTGACGTATCGCACACGCACGTTTCTTCCGGTCGTCTGGAAAGGCGGTGCCAAATGGACGCGGGGGATCTACGATTTTCGGAACCAGCGCTCGGCCTCGTTCTACAACTACACCGGCCCCGGCGCGGGGGTCGGCGCGTTTCGCGACTATCGCTCAGGCCTGAATCTGGATTTCAGCCAGCAGGATCTCTCCATCGCATCCACCAGCGGCGGCGGCGTTTTCCTGCCTGACATCTTGAAGGTCGCGGCGGTGTTTCGGGCGCACCCGGAATATTTCACTCCGTCGCTGACCGGCACGGATTACTACAACGCCAACGTCGCGAACACGCGACACTTCGAGGAAGACATCACGTCATTCTTCCTTATGGGGACAACCAAGCTCGGGAAGCTGAACCTCCGCGGCGGCCTACGGCGCGAGGAGACCGAGACGGATTCGCGCGAATTCGACGCCCGCTCGTCTCGCGACGTGGTGGCGGCAGGCTACGCGGTGACTGCGGGTCGCGCGACCACGATTCCGGGCGTGCAATACCAGTATTTGTCGCGCCCGCGCATCCAACGGATGGGCAACTACGACAATCTTTTCCCCAGCGCCTCGATAAAATTCAATTTCACGCGCACCCTTGATCTGCAGGTCGGCTTCAGCACGACGGTCAAGCGCCCACAGTTTGGCGACGTCGCCGGTGTGTGGGTGATCGACGACGACACCCTCACCGTCACCGCGCCGAACGTGAATCTGAAGCCGGAGACCTCGAGAAACTACTCCGTGCGCCTCGCGCGGTATTTCGAGCCGGTCGGTCTGGTCGCGATCAACTTCTTTCAAAACGACATCAAGGGTCTCCACCGCTCAAACACGCGGATCAGCGGGGCGGAGTTCAATCCCGACGATCCCACCTACGAAGGTTACACGTTCGTGACCACCGCGCAGAGCACCGGGAACGTGAAGTTGCGCGGGATGGAGGTCGAATATAGCCAAAGCCTCTCGTTTCTGCCGGGGCTGTTCAAGGGCCTCGGGGTGCGCGCCAGTTATTCCCGCAACTACGCCCAGGTGATCGTCGCCAATATGTCGCCGCATTTGGTTTCGGCGGGGCTGAATTACGCCCATGGGCGCTTGAATCTGTATGCCAACACCAACTGGGCCGGGTCGCGTCCCATCAACGCCGGCGGCACGCAATACCAGCGGCATCGGATCAACGTCGATGTCGGCGGCTCCTATCGCCTCGCTCCGCGGCTGAGCGGATTTTTCTCCGTGCGCAACGTCCTCAACGAGCCTTTCATCCGCATGGAACAGGTGGGCAACACTCCCGCCGCCGCCCAGTTCTTCCAGAAATTCGGCGTCACGCCCACCGTCGGCGTGAAGACCACGTTCTGAGCGATCCGGATGCGTCTTCCCTCCGGCGCGCAATTCCCCAACCTTCACCCTACTTCCATGAAACGTCGCACGTTTATCACCAGCCTAGGCGCAGTCTCGGCCTCCAGCGTGGTCGTCGCAGCCGAACCGCCACCGACCCTCCGCAGCGTTTCGACCGACGTGCTCGTGATCGGCGGCGGGACGGCCGGCACCATCGCCGCGATCCAGGCTGGCCGTCTCGGCGCGCGCACCATCCTCGTCGAATCCGGCAGCCAGCTCGGGGGAACCACGACGACGGCCGGGGTCGATTTTCCCGGGTTGTTTCACGCTTGGGGCAAACAGGTCATCGCCGGCATTGGCTGGGAGTTGGTGAAGGCAGCGGTGGACCTCGGCAGCGGCGATTTGCCGGACTTCACGAAGCCCACCGGCCGCCAACACTGGCGTCATCAGGTCCGCATTTGCGGCAATCTCTACGCCGCGCTCGCCGAGGAAGCGTGCGTGAAGGCGGGCGTGCAGCTCCGTTACTACGAGTCGCCGTCGTCTGTCGTGTCCACGCCGCCCGGCTGGCGCGTGCGCCTCGCCGGCAAGGGCACGAGCGTCGAGGTGGTGACGAAACAACTCATCGATTGCACCGGCAACGCGTCGGTCGTCGGTCTGGCCGGCATCGAGCGGTTGCGCGAAAAAACCCGCCAACCCGGCACGCTCATCTACCGCGTCGGGGGCTATGATGTGGCGACGATCGATATGGACGCGATGCAGGCCAAGCTCCTCGCCGCCCGAAAGTCCGGCGCACTCAAGCCCACCGATATCAACGGCACCATGGCCGGCTGGCTGGGCAAGGGCGGCGAGAGCGGCAACCACATCCCCGGCGCCGATTCCTCGACCTCCGAGACGCACACCGCGACCAACATCCTCGGCCGCGAAGCGCTCCTGCGCGTGCTGCGTTTTCTGAAACAGGAGCCGGCCTTCGCGCTGCTGACCATCGATCGGCTGCAAACTGAGGCCGGCATCCGCGAGACCTTCCGCATCATCGGCGAAACCCAGATCACCCACGAGGACTACACCTCCGGCCGCGTGTTTGAGGATGCCGTGGCGCATTCGTTTTATCCGATCGACCTCCACTACGAAGGCGGCGTGACGCCGAAACACCTCACCGAGGGCGTCGTGCCCACGATCCCGATCCGCGCGCTCATCCCGAAAGGGAGCAAGAACCTCTTGGTCGCCGGCCGCTGCCTGAGCAGCGACCAACTCGCGAACTCTGCGCTGCGCGTGCAGGCCTCGTGCATGGCGATGGGCCAGGCCGCCGGCGTCACCGCCGCGCTCGCCGCCCAGGCCGGCTCGAGTCCGAAGCAGGTGCCGCTCGCCAATATCCGTCGCGAACTCGCCCGCCATGGTGCGATCGTGCCGTCTCGGGTTTGAAACCCGCCTGACAAAGCATCTTCTCCTGCTCGCAGCGCTCCCACTCCATCAACGCCGGCCTGCGTTGGGCCAAGGTGAACCAGGAGGTCCGCTCCACCTCGACCGCACTTGGTATTCCGTCTGGGTCAACAACCGCAGCGACGTCGGCGACGGCTGCGCCTGGAAACTGAGCGCGCGCTACGCGTTCTGATTTTTGAAATTGGAGTCCCCGGCGTTTCGTCATTCTGTCACGCCATGCGCTTCGTCCGTTCCGTTCTCCCTGTCCCTCTGTCTCTCCTTCTCTCTGTCTCCGCCGCAGCGGCCATCGCCGCGCAGCCCAACATCCTCTGGGTTTCCAGCGAAGATCACGGTCCGCAGATGGGATGCTACGGCGACCCCTACGCCAACACGCCGAACGTCGACAAACTCGCCACGCGTTCGCTGCGCTACACGCATGCGTGGGCCACCGCGCCCGTCTGCGCGCCCACACGCACGACGATCATCTCCGGCCTCCACGGCCCGTCCTCGGGCGGTGATCACATGCGCAGCATGGTCGCCTATCCGGCCGGCCAAAAAATGTTCCCGCAGCTCCTCCGCGAGGCCGGCTACTACACGACCAACAACGTGAAGGAGGACTACAACCTGCCGAAAACTCCCGCCGTCTGGGACGCCTCGTCCAACTCCGCCCATTGGAAAAATCGTCCCGCCGGAAAGCCGTTCTTCGCCGTCTTCAATTCCACCAAGAGCCACGAGAGTCAGACCGTAAGAGGCGGCGCCGCACCCATCCACGATCCGGCGAAAGTCCGCGTCCCCGCTTATCACCCCGACACCCCTGAAGTCCGCCGCGACTGGGCACTCTTCTACGACAGTGTCACCGCCGCCGACGCCGATGCTGGCGTCGTCCTCGCCCAACTTGCCGCCGATGGCCTCGCCGACGACACGATCATTTTCTACTGGGCTGACCACGGCTCCGGCATGCCGCGCAGCAAACGCTGGCCCTCCGACTCCGGCCTCCACGTGCCGCTCATCGTGCACATTCCGGAGAAATTCAAGGACCTCCGCCCCGCCGACTACGTCGCTGGCGGCACCACCGACCGTCCCGTGAGTTTCGCCGATTTTGCGCCCACGATGTGTAGCCTCGCCGGCATCAAGCCGCCCGCGTGGATGCAAGGCTACGCCTTCCTCGGCAAATTCATCGCTCCCGCCCAGCCCTACGTCTACGGCTTTCGCGGCCGCATGGATGAGCGCTACGATCTCGTGCGCAGCGTGACCGACGGCCGCTACGTTTACCTGCGCAACTACCTCCCGCACCTCTCGCAGGGCCAGCACGTCGACACGCAATTCAAGACGCCCACCACCGCCGTCTGGCGCAAACTCTACGACGAGGGCAAACTCAACGCCGCCCAAAGCATTTTCTGGCAGACGCCGAAAGCTCCCGAGGAACTCTACGATCTCCAAAACGACCGCGACGAGGTGAACAACCTCGCCGCGTCGCCCGCGCACCAAACGATCCTCGAAAAACTCCGCGCCGCGCAGCAAGCCCACTCGCGTCGCATCCGCGACCTCGGCTTCATCCCCGAGGGCGAACGCCTCACGCGCGCCGGCACGCGGGCGCCCTACGACTTCGGCCACGACGACACGAAATATCCCTACGAGAAAATCTTCGCCGCCGCCGAACTCGCCTCGTCGCTAAAGCCCGACGCCGCGCCCGCGTTGAAAAAACTCCTCACCGACGCCGACAGCGCCGTCCGTTACTGGGGCGCGATCGGTCTCTACATGCGCGGCCCGTCCGTCGTGGGTAGCGCGCGCACCGAATTCACCACCGCCCTCACCGACAACTCACCTTACGTCCGCATCGTCGCCGCCGAAGCCCTCGGGCAATTCGGCACTGCGAGCGATCTCACCGCCGCGCTCCCTGTGCTCACGTCACTCGCGCACTGGGGCAACAACGACGTCTTCACCTCGCTCGCC
>JANNEY010000214.1:0-17793 GCA_031379235.1 Opitutaceae bacterium
GCTCATCATCGCCGATGAGGGCGCCGAGCTCACTTACATGGAGGGCTGCACCGCGCCAAAGTTCAGCACCGCCACGCTCCACAGCGCCGTCGTCGAGCTCGTCGCGCTCAAGGGCGCGAAGATCCAATACATCACCGTCCAGAACTGGGCCAACAACGTCTTCAACCTCGTGACCAAGCGCGGCGTCGCGCACGAGGAAGCCGAGATCAAGTGGATCGACTGCAACATCGGCAGCCGGCTCACGATGAAATATCCCGGCGTTGTGCTCAAAGGCCGCAAAGCCCGCGGCGAAGTCATCTCCATCGCTCTCGCCAACGACGGCCAGCATCAGGACACCGGCGCGAAGATGATCCACGCCGCCGACGAGACGACTTCCAACATCGTCGCGAAATCCATCAGCGTCGGTCAGGGCCGCAGCACTTATCGCGGCGTCGTCCACATCCCGAAGCACCTCAAGGGTTGCAAAAACAACACCGAGTGCGACGCGCTGCTCATCAATACCAACAGCCGCACCGACACCTATCCCGCCATCACCGTGCGCGGCGACCGCAACTCCGTCCAGCACGAGGCCAGCGTCTCGAAGGTGAATGAAGAAATGATTTTCTACATGCAGCAGCGCGGCCTCACCGAGGGCCAGGCCATGAGCCTCGCCGTGAACGGCTTCATCAACGACCTCGCCCGCCAATTCCCGATGGAATACAGCGTCGAACTCAAACGCCTCATCGACCTCGAAATGGAAGGCAGCGTCGGCTGATCCAGATTCACCACAAAGGCACGAAGGACGCTAAGGGCTGAGGCCGTTTCCCTTCTTAGTGAACTTTGCGCCTTCGTGGTGAACGCTCATTTTCCCAGATGACCACTCTCTCCGAATCCAAATCCCTTGCCGGCGCCTTCACGCCCGAGGTCTTCGCTGCGCACCTCGCCTCGCTCCCGCCGTTGCCGCAATGGTGGCTCGACCGGAAGCGCGTGGCCTACGATCGCTTCGCTTCGTTGCCGATGCCCTCGCGCAACGACGAAGCGTGGCGCTTCAGCAACATCAGCACGCTCACGCTCGACGGCTTCACGCTGCCGTCCACGCCCGCCGTCGATCCGCATGCCCCCATCGGGATTCAGAAATCCGCCAAGCTTGTCTTCGCCAACGGCCGCCTCTTCTCCCGCGAACTATTCGCAACCGATCTCGCGCCACGCGGGGTGATCATCGACACGATCCAAAACGCCCTCGCGCAACACGAGGCGCTGGTCCGCGAGCATCTGCTCGCGCAGCCACCCAAGCTGGGCTCGGCGAAATTCTCCGCGCTGCACGAGGCCTTTCTCACCGACGGGGCCTTCATCTACTTGCCCAAGGGCGTCGAGGTTGAGCTGCCCATCGGGGTGTTCTCCTACGCCATCGGCGATCGCGCCGCGGTTTTCCCGCACACGCTGGTCGTCGCCGCGGAAAATTCCCGCGTCAGCGTCGTCGAATATTTCGGTTCCGACCGCGACACCCACACGCAACTCGCCGTCGGGGCGAACGATCTCTACGCGAGCCACGGCGCGCAGGTCACCTATGTCGGCAAACAGGACTGGAGTCATCGCGCGCTGTCATTCCAGTCCAACAGCACCGTCGTCCGCCGGGACGCTCGCGTGCAGTCGCTCAACGTCCATCTCGGCGCGCGGCAGGCCCGGCATGAGTCGCTCTCGCAGCTCGCCGCCCCCGGCGCGTTCTCCGAGATGCTCGCGCTTACCGTCGCGCACGACGATCAGGAGTTCGACCAGCGCACGCTCCAAATCCATCAAGCCCCAAACACCAAGAGCGATCTTCTTTACAAAAACGCCCTCAGCGATCGCGCGAAGACGATTTTTTCCGGCCTCATCGTCGTCGATCCTGACGCGCAGAAGACCGACGCCTACCAGTCGAATCGCAACCTGATGCTCAGCGACGAAGCCGAAGCCAACTCCCTGCCCGGCCTGGAGATTCAGGCCAACGACGTGCGTTGCACACACGGCGCCACCAGTTCACGCATCGATCCCGAGCAGGAATTTTATCTCCAGTCCCGCGGCATTCGCAAACAGCAGGCCGACGAGTTACTGACGTTTGGTTTCTTCGAGGAAGTCCTCAACCGCCTCGCGAGCGATGATCTTCACGACGCCCTGCGCGCCCTGATCCAAACGAAATTCAAGAAATGAAACCCGCCCGCGAATCACGCGAAGCGTCGCGAATGGCACGGCCTCATTCGCGATCATTCGCGCCATTCGCGGGCCTCCTCCCATGAACAATCGCGACCGCATCCTCTCCCGCGAAGTCACCGCCACGCAGATTCCCTCCGGCGACAAGACCACGCTGACCGCTGGCACGACGGTCATGATTCACCAAACGCTCGGTGGCAGCTACACCGTGCAGACCGACTTCGGCCTCTTCCGCATCGACGGCAAGGACAGCGATGCGCTCGGGGAAAAAGTTGCCGAAAATACCGTCGCCGCCGCCACGCTCACCGATGGCGCACCTGATCCTGAGGCCGTCTGGGCTCAGCTCCGTCATGTTTTCGATCCCGAGATTCCCGTGAACATCGTGGACCTCGGCCTCGTTTACTCCATGGACGTGGAAAAGATTTCCGAACCCGAGCCCGGCCATCGCGTGAATGTCGCCATGACCCTCACTGCCCCCGGCTGCGGCATGGGCCCCGCCATCGCGGAAGATGCGAAAAACAAAATCCTCCTCGTCCCCGGCGTGAGCGACGCTGATGTCCGCATCACGTGGGACCCGCCGTGGAACCAGTCGATGATCTCGGAAGAGGGGAAAATGAAACTCGGCCTGATCTGACGGCCCGTTCAGCGGCTGTTCTCGATCGAACCGATAACGTTCGAATCAGACCCGCCATTGCACTCGTGCCGCGCAGCGTCGTCTGTTGTCCTGCAGAAGGATGGAATTTCCGGCGCCAGAATGGCGCCTGCTCACCCGGGCGACGCTATACGGTGAGTCCACCGGGGCAGCTTTGCTGGCGGAATTCTGCCGGAGATATCGCGAACCGGTGGTGCGCCTATGTTATTTTTGCCGTCGTCGTCGGGATGTCGGTCGGTGCCCACAATCTCTGGGTCGCCGGACTCGGCTTGGTCATCGTCGGACTCGCGGCGTGGTTCCTCTGCCGCACGTCGGGAGCCGGCGCCGCGCCTGTGTCCGCGTGGCTGCTCACGCTCCGGATCGGGCTCGGGCACGTGCCGGAGGCGCTGCTCAGCGGCACCCTCGATGAACATCTGCAGGAGCGCGCGCTCGTCTCCATCGAGACCGCCCGACAGGGCGCGGCGCTCGACTTGGTTTATGAAGTGCAGTTGCGCGCCAGCGCCGAAGCCCTCGTGAAAAACCTGCACCGCCTGGAGGGCGTGCAAGGCGCCAATCTCAAACGCCGCGGCGTGGACCTCGACTGAGCCACGGCCAATCGACCTCAGCGATGCAGGCGTGCAGCCGTGGTGACCACAGTGGCATCAAGCGTCGTCTCCAGGGAAAACGAGTGGCCACTCGCGCGGCGCAAGCGCGACCGCGTTTTGGGCTTAGCTGCCCAACCGCAGTTCCTCGCAGGCGATCGTGTAGCGCAGCTTAACGCGCTTGAGCCATTCGCCGAAATCCTCGAGTGGCATGCCAGCTTCCTTCAGCCACTGCTCCGACGGGAGATCCGGAATCACTTCCTCCGCCACGCAGAACAACGATCGCGCCCATCTGGCCGTCGCTAGGACCATGCACAGCGGCCGGTGGGCGGTGGCTTCCTCGGGAGCGAGTTGATAGCGCACGGCGGTCGCAACCGCCTCGGAAAACCCCCACATCTCCAGCAACGCCCCGCCGGCCTCCGCATGGGAGAATCCCAGCCACTCGCGTTCGGCCGGGGCAAAATCGAGCGGATAACCCGCCGACGGAAAACGCCGCGGTTTTTTCTGGGCGGTCACATGCCGGTCGATCACCAGCAGGCCCAGCCCATGCATGAGGCCCGCGGTGTAAGCTTCGGTGTAGTCCACCGCCCCGGAACGCTCCGCGAGATTTCCCGCCGCCAGCGCACAAGCCAGCGCGCGTGACCACAGCGACTGCGCATCGAGTCCGTAGGCATTCAACGGCCGTCCGACCAACTGCGAGGCGACGGCAAACGTCACCAATTCCTGGACGCCTTTGAGCCCGACGCGCTGAATCGCTTCCACCGAGCCTTCGACCTTGGCCCCGCGACCGAAGTGCGTGCTGTTGGCCATCTGCACCACGCGCCCCGAGAGACCGGGTTCCAGTGCAATGACCTCCGCTATTTTTTCCAGCGAGGAGTTGGGATCGGCAACGAGCCGTTGCAGTTTCTGCAAAACCTTCGGCGCAGGCGGCAGGTCGCGGAGTTGCTTAACCAGCGATTCCGGCGTGGCCTTTAAAAATGAAAACACTCTATCAAATCGGCTCGCTTCAAGTGTTCTTGAAAAAATTCTGCCACCGCGTCGGCCCGCGATTTTTACCGGGGTCTCACCACCGCGCTTGGGAACTCTGATTGCACCATCACCCCATACCAGTCGACGCCGTAGTTGGTCGGCCGATGGCCGAGGAGGCCGGACGTTGGGAGCTGGTTGGCGTTGCCGCCCGGGAGCAGATGCGTCTTCGCGCGGTTCGCGTAAGGCCAGTCGCGGATTTTTTCACTCTGAGGCCGGTAGGCGAAACAGACCGCACAAGCGGCGTAAGCCACGTTGAGTCGCGCTCCCCTGAAGTCCCACCGTAAGAGCCACGGTGCCGCGCCGAGCAACCTTCCGCGGTCGCTTGCACGCAAAATCAGAAATGTAACAACGTGACTACTCCACCCCGCGCAGCTTAATTTTTACCGCCAAAGCCACGGGGCCGGCCGAACGCCCGCCGGCCGACGATTTCTGAGACTCTTACCGCACCCCTGCGTCCTGTCGCAACACGCCATTCCCGCTCCCCATGAAAAAAATTCTTTCCCTGCTTTGCCCACTCGCTCTGCTCGGGCAACCCACCCCTCCCTTCGATAATTTCCCGGCGGGCGGCGCCCCCGGTTTCGGACCAGGCGGGCCGGGCGGTCCTGGTCGCGGGGCTTTTGGTCCCATGATGCAGGAGACCAAGCTCGTCGCACAGTTCGACACGGACGGCGACAAACACCTCAATGCCGAGGAACGCACCGCCGCCCGGGAATACCATCTCGCCAACAAGGCGAAGCGCGGCGGGCCGGGCGGCCCCGGTGGCCGTTTCCCCGGTGGGCGTGGGGGCCCTGGCGGCGAGCAAGAGCCCACGAGCCCCGGGCAAAAACTCGCCCTCACTGACGTCAACGTCTTCGGCACCGAATCGCTCTACGACACGACAACGCTGCGCACGCTGTTCATCGATTTCCCCGACGCCGGCTGGGAAAAGGAGATGGAGGATTTCTACCGCACCGATGTCGACGTGCCCGCCAAGCTCAGTGTCGACGGCAAGACCTACCGCGAGGTCGGCGTGCATTTTCGCGGCAATTCCTCCTACATGATGGTCGGTGCCAGCCGCAAACGCTCGCTCCACGTCTCGATCGATTACTCGGACGAAGAGCAAAACCTCCTCGGCTTCCGCGCTCTCAACCTGCTCAATTCGCACGAAGACGCGTCCTTTCTCCGCGCGCCGCTCTACAGCTTCGTCGCGCAGCACTACATCCCGACGCCCAAGGTAAATTTTGTGCGCGTCGTGATCGGCGGGGAAAACTGGGGCGTCTACGCCAGCGCCGAACATTTCAACAAGGATTTCCTGAAAAGCCGCTTCGGCTCCAGCAAGGGCGCGCGCTGGAAAGTTCAAGGCAGCCCCGGCGGTCGCGGCGGTTTCGCCTACCTCGGCGACGATCCCGCCGCCTACAAGCGCATCTACGACATTCGCTCGAAAGACGACGATGCCTCGTGGTGGAAATTGATCCGCGTGACGAAAATCATCGAACAGACCGAGCCGGAGAAGCTCGAGGCCGCGCTCACGCCGCTCTTCGACGTCGACGGCGCGCTGAAATTCATCGCACTCGACACCGTGTTCGCCAATGGCGACGGCTTCTGGACGCGCACGAGCGACTACACGATCGGCGAGGACAAGGACGGTCGGCTGCACATGATTCCGCACGACATGAACGAGACGTTTAGTTTCGGTGGCGGTCCCGGCGGCGGTCGTGGTGGCCGCGGACCGGGCGGCCCCGGTGGCCCCGGTGGTCAGGGCGGCCCCGGCGGCGGACCAAACGGTCCCGGCCGGCCGGACGGAGCGCCCGGCGCTCCGCGCGGCGAACAAGCAGGCGGCGCGCGCGGGCCGGGCGAATTTGCCGGAGCCGATGGTGGTCGTGGCTTCCCCCCGCCCGGTGGCGATCGGGGCAGGCCCGGCGGATTTCCCGGCGGTGGCCGCGGGCCGGGGGGCTTCGGCGGTGGTGGTGGCGGCGTGCAACTCGAGCCGCTCGCGGTCTTGAAAAACTCCAATGCCATCATCGCACAGAAGCTCCTTGCCGTGCCCGCGCTACGCACCCGCTACCTCGGCTACGTGCGGGAAATGGCCACGACGTGGCTCGACTGGTCCAAGCTCGGACCCGTGGCGAAAACCTACCACGACCTCATCGATGCCGACGTAAAGCGCGACACGCGGAAACTCGAAAGCTATGACGCGTTCGTCAGCAGCCTCGAAGGCCCGCGCGGCCTAAAAGCTTTCGCCGATCAGCGCCGCGCCTTTCTCCTCGGCCACGAGGCGATTAAAGCTCTGCCCGCCACAGCGGTCAGCCCGTAGGCCGTCCGCGTGCCAAGGCCAAGACCGGCTACGCAACCCGGTCACGTCACCGGCAACGTGGCGCGCAGCGTGCGGGCCCGGGCCTGCGTCGCGTCTAGTTCGTTTGTGAGGCTCGCGACCAGATGGTTTTCCCAGCGCTCGCGGCGCGCCACTTCGAGCCGCTGCTCCAACCACGCGGCGTGCTGCTGCGCCTGCACGAAATCCTCCCGGGGATTCCGTTGCGCCGGATTTCGCACCTGCATCCACGCGCCCACCCACGCCACAACGGCGACAACGAAAACAGCGAGGACGGCGAGTGCTTCAGGCATGGTGCTAAAGATTTATTCGACAACTCTACCGCACCGCCCCGTGCGCTGGCACGGACCGAACGGTCCGTTGGCACGGTAGTCACCGTGCTTCAAGTGCCGGCGACGCCCTCTTATCATACTCACATTTTTCGAAACAGTTTCGCGACCGGGCGCTTTGACGCACCAGCCTGTGAACCCATGGCAGCGAAATTAATCATCCGTCAGCAGGTTGTTCGTGGCCTGATCATTCTCGGCCTCACCGGTCTCGTCGGCATCGGGGCCGCGAACTGGCGCATGCTCACGCGTCACCCGGAGCGGCTTTTCACCGCCCTGGAGAAGATCCCCGAGCGCCGGGTCGCGCTGGTTCTGGGGGCCAACCCGCTCACCTCATCCGGACACCCGAATCTTCACTTTGTTTATCGCATGGATGCCACGGCTGCGCTTTTCCATGCCGGTAAAATCGGGCATGTGCTCGTGAGCGGCGACAACCACTTCAGCACCTATGATGAGCCGACCGCGATGAAGGCGGCCCTCGTTGCCCGCGGGGTTCCGGCCGAGGCGATCACCTGCGACTTCGCCGGCTTTCGCACGCTCGACTCCGTGAAACGCGCTCAGGCGGTATTCGGCCTTACGCAGTGCACCATCGTCACACAGCGCTATCATCTCCCGCGCGCCCTTGAGATCGCGCGTGTCTGTGGGTTGGACGCCATCGGATTTTGCACAAGCGATCTACCCATCCGCCACTCACTACGCACGGAACTCAGGGAAATCATTGCGCGCACAATGGCGACAATCGATCTCTACGTCCTACACCGGCAGCCGCGCTTCACCGGGCCATTCGAACCCATTATTATTTCGGAGCGTTGAAAACTAAACTTCTCTTCGTCTGCTCCCGCAATCAGTGGCGCAGCCCAACGGCTGAGGCGCTGTTCAAGAACCATCCGCGCTATGAGGCGCGCTCCGCCGGCACGGAAACCGGCGCACGCATCAAGCTCACCGCCGGTCAGGTGGGCTGGGCCGACCTGATTTTCTGCATGGAGAAAAAGCATGCGGGCCGGCTGGAAGAACGCTTCGCCGCCGAACTCTCCGAAAAACCGCTCATCGTTCTCCGCGTTCCCGACGATTTCGAATTCATGGATCCGGCGCTCATCGACCTGCTGCGCACGGAACTGTCGTCGCACCTCGATCTCTAGCGCGCCGCTCCCGCCGCCTATCGGCTCGACGCTCACGCTCGAAATCGTTCAGTCATGTGCGCCCCATGAATGCTACATTCCCGTCCTCGATCCACCCCCGCTCTGCCCGCCGCCTCGCCGTGGCCGCCTTGGTTTTCGCTCTCGCGGCGCCCATCACTCCCGCCGCGCCGACCGACGACGTCTACAAACACGGACCCGATTCACTTCCGCAACCCGGCGTGCCTCAGGGGAAAATCAGTGATTGGATGAAGCTCCCGAGCGCGGCCTACCCCGGCACCCTGCACGACTACTGCGTCTACGTGCCCGCCCAATACGATGCGGCGGCACCTGCGTCCCTGATGATTTTTCAAGACGGCCAAGCCTTCCTTCGGGCCACCGGCGATTACCGCGTGCCAGCCGTCTTTGACAACCTGATCTACCGGCGCGAGATGCCAGTCACGATCGCGGTGTTCATCAATCCCGGTCGCAAACCCGAGCAACCGGAGGCGAGTGCCGCCGACTGGGGTGACCGCTCCACCAATCGCCCGCAGGAATACAATGCGCTCGACGACAAATACGCCCGCGTGATCGTCGACGAGCTCCTTCCGGTGCTAAACCGGCAGTTCCGCCTTTCGCAAAATCCGAACGACCGCGCCATCGGCGGCGCCAGCTCAAGCGCGATCGCGGCGTTCACCGTCGCCTGGCATCGACCGGATCAATTTAGCAAGGTGCTCAGCACGATCGGCAGCTTCACCGATATCCGCGGCGGCCATGCCTATCCCGACCAAATTCGTAGCCACCCCAAAAAGCCGATCCGGATTTTTCTGCAGGACGGGGTGAACGACAACCGCGGCCTGCGTGGTGAGGGGGCCGAAGCTACTTACAGCCCCGACCGCGACTGGCATGCGCAAAACATCAAGATGGTCGCCGCCCTCACCGAGAAAAACTACGACGTAAACTTCACGTGGGGCATCGGCACGCACTCCAGCAAACAAGGCGGCGCGATTCTGCCGGAGATGCTGCGCTGGCTCTGGCGCGATTACCCGCGCACTGACGACGCCCGCGACACCAGCAACCGCACTCTCCTCGTCCCCCCGGGCTTCGTCGCACCGACACCCGCCGCGAAGGCACCTTGATCGCCCGTCCGATGCACTGCGTTGATTTTCACCGCCTCGCTTGGCTCGTCGTCGCGGCTACCGGCCTGGGCACGCTGTTTTCCTCCTGCATGAACGTCACGCCCAAGGTGCCCGCCAAACTCATCGTGCTCACGTTCGACGACTCCTCCGCTTCGCACGCCACGATCGCCGCGCCAGTGCTGAAGCGCTACGGATTCGGCGCCACCTTCTTCATCACGGAAGGATTCACGTTCGCGACGAACAAACGCGACTACATGACGTGGGAGCAGATCGCCACGCTGCACCGCGATGGCTTCGAAATCGGCAACCACACCCGCGATCACCTGAGCATCACGGAAAAAAATGTCGGGAAGCTGGCCGAGCAATTGGCCGTGATCGCCGCGCGGTGCCGCGAGCACGGTATTCCCGCGCCTGTGAGCTTCGCGTGGCCCGGCAATCGTTTTCACGTGAACGCCCTGCCCGTGTTGCAGCAGGCCGGCATTCGCTTCGCGCGGCGCGGCGGTGAACCCGAGGTGCCCTACGCGGTCGGCGGTGGCGTCGCCTACGAGCCCGGCATCGATCATCCCTTGCTCATTCCGACCACCGGCGACGCGCGGCCCGACTGGTCGCTGGCGAATCTGCAACGCGCCGTCGAAAAAGCCGGTGACGGGAAAATCTGCGTGCTGCAATTTCACGGTGTCCCCGACGGCGAGCACCCGTGGGTGAACACTCCGCGCGAGCGCTTCGAGGAATACATGGCGTGGCTGCACCACGAGGGCTTCAAAGTCATCGCGCTCCGCGATCTCGCACGCTACGGCAGCGAGAAGCCCACGCCCACCGAACCGCTCACCATCATGGAGCGCCGCAAACTCGCGCTGCCGGCTCCCTCTGTTGCGGCCCCGAAAAAATAGTCGTCCGCCGCGTGCAATACCGGGAGCCGCGGCGCGACTCGCCTACGCCAGAATCGCCTTCACCACATGCGCCTCTTCGACGCCGGTGAGGCGGGTGTTGAGGCCGCGGAACTTGTGAGTGAAGCGCGCGTGGTCAATGCCGAGGCAGTGGAGAATCGTCGCGTGCAGGTCACGCAGGTGCACGGGATTCTCCGTGATGTTGTAACAGAAGTCATCCGTCGCGCCGTAGGTCATGCCGCCTTTGATGCCGCCGCCCGCCAGCCACACGGTGAAGGCCCGGCCGTGGTGATCGCGGCCGGCCGCAGGATCGCCGAGCTTGCCTTGGCTGAAAACCGTGCGCCCAAACTCCGTCGCAAAAACCACGAGCGTATCTTCGAGCAGGCCGCGCTGCTTGAGATCTTTGATGAGCGCCGCGGTGGGCTGGTCGATATCGTTGCACTGGTTGGGGAGCTGGCGGGCAATCGCGATGTGCTGATCCCAGCCGCGGTGAAAGAGCTGCACGAAGCGGACGTTGCGCTCGAGCAGGCGGCGCGCGAGCAGGCAGTTCGCGGCGTAGCTGCCGGGCTTTTTCACTTCGGGACCGTAGCTCGCCAACGTCGCGGCGGATTCGCCCCCGATGTCGGTCAACTCCGGGACAGAGGTCTGCATCCGAAAAGCCATCTCGTAGGCGTCGATGCGCGCGATCGTCTCTGGATCGCCGAGTTCGTCGGCCCGTTGGTGATTCAACTTCGCCAGATCGTCGAGGAGGGCGCGCCGCTGCTCGCGGTCCACCCCCGGCGGGTTGTTCAAATAAAGCACGGGATTCGCCCCCGGCCGCAGGCCCACGCCCTGATGCGAAGCCGGCAAAAACCCGCTGCCCCACAATCGCGAGAAGATCGGCTGGCCGGGATTTTTACCGGTGCCCTGTGAGACCATCGCAATAAACGCGGGGAGATTTTCATTCTCCGTGCCGAGACCGTAGCTCGCCCACGCGCCCATGCTCGCGTAGCCGGGCAGTTGGTTGCCCGTGTTCATGTAGGTGATCGCCGGGTCGTGGTTGATCGCTTCGGTGTGCAGACTCTTCACGATGCAGATGTCGTCCGCGATCGTTTGGATATGGGGCAGCAGATCGCTGATCCACGTGCCGTGCTGGCCGCAGAGTTTGCCCGGCTTCAGTGGCGGCACGACCGGATAGGCGCTCTGGCCGCTCGTCATACCGGTCAGCCGCTGGCTGCCCTTGACCGATGCGGGAATTTCCAAACCCGCATACTGGTGAAGCATCGGCTTTTCGTCGAAGAGATCGACGTGGGACAGACCACCGCTCTGAAAAAGACAGAGCACGCGTTTGGCCTTCGGTTTAAAGTGCGGCAGATCCGGCAGGCCCTTCCCCTGAATGCCGGCCGCGCGCGCAAGGCTAGAGGACAACAGCGAACCAAGCGCCACACCCCCGATGCCGCGGGCCGCTTGCCCAATGAACGTGCAGCGGGTGAGATGGCGGAGGTAGTGGGCGAACGGGGCGGAGGGTTGCATGGGTCGGAGGGATTGGCCGCAAGGAGGCGCAAAAAATCGGAGAGCGATGGGCGATCCAAAGGTGCCGATAAGCGCGCGAAGATTCTAAAAAAGGATTCTGAGATTTTTGCGCCTTCTGCGCCTTTTTGCGGCCACTCAGTTTCGAGTGATCGTTTCGCTGAGGTTGAGCAACAGGGAGGCCACCTGCGTCCACGCGGCGTGCTCGGCGGGCGGCAGCGTTTCCTTGCGCGTCGATTCGCCGATGGCGAGCAGCGCGCGGGCGGCGGTTTCGTTTCCCGCGTAGCGCGCGCGCTCACGCTTCAACGCGCCGGCAAGCACGCCGATCTCCGATTCGCGCGGTGGCCGCGAAACGCACTCGGTAAAAGCCCAGCGCAACCGCGCATCGTCGCTGCCGCCGGGCCGGACGAGGGCGCGCTCGGCGAGTGCGCGCGCGGCTTCGACGAATTGTGGATCATTGAGCGTGACGAGCGCCTGCAGCGGCGTCGTGGTGTTGCCGCGTGCGACCGTGCAGACTTCACGATTCGGGGCGTCGAAGGCCATCATGTTGGGTGGCGGTGCGGTGCGTTTCCAAT
Organism: Opitutaceae bacterium; assembly: GCA_031379235.1. Lineage (GTDB taxonomy): Bacteria > Verrucomicrobiota > Verrucomicrobiia > Opitutales > Opitutaceae > ER46. The sequence continues at coordinate 12,288 of JANNEY010000214.1, forward strand.
AGGTGTAGAGCGAGCGGCGGTAAAGTTTCTCCCCGTGATCCTGCACGAACGTCTGCGCCGTCGCGGGCGAACTGCCGTAGTGGCTGACCTCGCGCCAGAGATCACCGGGCGTGTAGGGATTTACACTCGGCCCGCCGACGCGGGACACAAGCAGACCACTCACGCTCAGCGCTAGGTCACGCACCAGTTCCGCGGGCAGGCGAAAGCGCGGACCGCGAGCGAGCAGTCGGTTCTGCGGATCACGCTCCAGCTGCGCGCCGGTCGCGGCGGAATTTTGCCGGTATGTCGCACTCGTGACGATTTGCGTGACGAGATGTTTCACGTCCCAGCCGTGTTCGACGAAATCAACCGCGAGCCAATCGAGCAGTGCGGGATGACTCGGCCATTCGCCCTGTGAGCCGAAGTCGGCCGGCGTAGCGACGAGGCCAGTGCCAAAAAATTGTTTCCAAAAACGATTCACGGCGACGCGCGCCGTGAGCGGATTCTCCTGCATCGTCACCCAAGTCGCGAGTCCCAGCCGGCTCGCCGGCGCGCCCTCCGGCAACGGCGGCAGTGCGGCCGGGGTCGCAGCCGCGACTTTGACTCCCGGCTGGGCGTAGTCGCCACGATTGAGGATGAAGGTATCGCGCGGCTTGGCGGCGACCTCCATCACCATCGTCGTGAACGACTCCGTGAGCGCCGCGAGCCGATCGCGTAAATTTTCAAGGGACACACGGTCGCGCGCCAACTCGACCGTGTGCGTGGCACAATGGCGCCAGAGCGCGGCGACCTGGTCGGGTGCGCGCTGCTCCGGGCTCACACCCAGCGCGGCGACAACCTCCGTCGGCAGCTCAGTGCCATCATCATTCCCGGTGATCGCTGCGACCTCGATGAGTCCAGGGATCATCGCGCGACCGGCGCCGAAGTTGAGCTGCACGGTGAGATAAGGCGTCGCCGCGGGATCAATCGGGCGCGCCAGCGTGGCGGTGAGATGAACCGGCCCGTCGGTCGCGAGGTCGGGTGACCAGCCAGAGTCGTTGCGCGGATCAAGGCAGCCGGCGGCGGGATTCTGCGGTTCCCACGAACTGGCGGTGACGCGCGTGATTCTCTCGAGCTTGTGCAGGTTAATCTGATCGCCGGGCACGAGATCGGCCGAGAGCGCGACTGCGGTCAGTTTGAACGTGCCCTTCTGCTCCGCCATCGCCGCGCCCTTCTTCTTTTTCGTCGCCGGATCGGCAGGACGCGTGGGCCCACTCCCCCACCCCCCGAGCGGCAGATCCTCCTGCGGATGCATGATGAAGCGCAGCCCCGTGATCGGGGCCGAAGTCCGGGGCAACTCCGCCAGAATATCGAACGCCGCGAGATCGCCGGAGTTGCGCAGCTTTACCCGGCCGTCGCCGGTAACTTCGAAACCCGCGCCGCGATTCGGGGTAGAGACCTTGCGGGCCTTGAGCGGGAGCACGCGCAGATCTTTTCCCCGCGCCGCCAGCTGCGTCTTCTCGCGTTTTTCCCACGCCGCGAGCACGGCGTCATCGCGCTGCGCGAGTTTCGTCGCCAGCGCGGCAATCTCGGCTCGGAGGGCGGGCTCTTCGCCGGTTTTCAGCACGGTGCGCGCCTTGGTGCTTGGCCCGGGATTCAAGCCCGCGTTGCCATCAAGCCCCTTGTCGCCAAGCGAATTGAAGTAAGCGAAAATTCCGTAGTAGTCCTTCTGCGTGATCGGATCGAATTTATGATCGTGGCACTGCGCGCAACCGAGCGTCAGGCCGAGCACGGCCTCGCCCAGCGTCTTCACCCGGTCGGCGTTGTAGTTGGTGAGGTTCTCCTCGGGAATGGTGCCGCCCTCGTGCGTGACCATGTTGTTGCGCTGAAAACCGGTCGCGATGAGCTGAGCCTCGGTGCGATTCGGCAGCAAGTCGCCGGCGAGTTGTTCGACGAGAAATTGATTGTAGGGTTTGTTGTCGTTAAACGCCTGAATCACCCAGTCGCGCCACAGCCAAAGGTGCCGGCCACCGTCGATCGAGAAGCCGTTGGTGTCGGCGTAGCGCGCCGCATCGAGCCAGTCGAGGGCGAAACGCTCGCCGAAGTGCGAGCTGGCCAGCAGCCGCGCCACGAGACGCTCGTAGGCGCGCGGATCACGGTCGGACACAAACGCGCTGACGTCCGCCGCCGAAGGCGGCAGCCCGGTGAGGTCGAGCGACACCCGCCGGATCAGCATCGCCCGACTCGCTTCCACCACGGGCGCGAGGTTCTCGTCCGTGAGTCGCGCGCGCACAAACGCATCGATGGGATTCGGCAAACCGACGGGATTTGGAGGCGCCACTTTCACCGGCGCCACGAGCGACCAGTGCAGCGCATATTTCGCGCCCTCCTCGATCCAGATTTTGATTTTCTCCTTCTGCGCGGCGGTGAGCGCCAGATGCGAATCCGGCGGTGGCATCACTTCGTCTTCGTGGCGGCTCGTGATCCGCTGCCAGACTTCACTCGCAGTGGGGTTACCGGGCTTGATCCGGGTGATGCCTTCGCGCTCGGCGTAGGCCGACTCGGCCAGATCGAGGCGGAGCTTTCCTTTGCGGCCTTTCTCATCGAAGCCGTGGCACGAGAAACAATTCTCCGAAAGAATCGGTCGAATGTCGCGGTTGTAGTCGATTGGCGATGCCGCTCGCGCCGCGCACAGATCCAGCCCACCCAATGCGATCACAAGCAATGCAACCCAACTCTTTGGAAAATTCATCGGCTGAAGATCGGGTAACACGCCGAAGCACTGGCCGCAATCCTCATACGCGTAAAGCGCAAGCCATGGCAAACGTTCGCCCTTCGCATCAATCCGCCTTACGCAGCGACGTCGCGTTGAAGTATCGAAATACGAAGATCCAGTCCACCGGCGCGAGAGCGGTTTTGGCGGGTATTTTACCGCGGCAGCATCGCATTTGGCGAAGTGTCCGTAGTAGGGTCCGGCGTAGTAGAATACTACGTATGACCATGCCCGCCACGAGCAATCCCGACAAAGTTTCGATGGAGTTTAGCGGCCCCGTCCCAGGGATTCTGGGCAATCCTTCCGACAATCATGTGTTGTTCTTGGTGCAGGCGGCGGGCGGCGCGAGCTTTACGCGTCCCTCGCAAGAGGAGCGCGATTACTACATTGAAATGGGTAAGCCGGTGCCGGAGTGGCAGTGCGACTATTTCGAGTTTGATGGTCTGACCTGGCAAGAAGCGGCGCTCACCGTCGAATTCTGGCGTGGGTCAGCCAAACTGCGCTGCCACTTTCTCGCCGGGCGCGCTGGCCGGAGTGAGGCCGATCTACGCACCGAGCTACCGGATCTGGATCGGTTCCTCCACAAGTATGGCGTCGGTGGAGCTAAGATGGTGCCGACTTTTCAAGAAGCGTTGCTGCGCGCGGCAGAAGCGAAAGGTGTCATTCAACGCGGCGCAAAGCCGGCCGGGGACCTCGGAGCCGCCACGCGAATGGGCAAAAGCGACGCGTCGTGGTGGCGACGCGGGCTGCGGCGTGTCTTCTCCCCGTTACGACCGCCCTTGGCTGCTCGCTCTTGAATGCGCTGCTTGCCTGAATTTTCTCACCAGAGAAAATTTTGGTGCACCCGTAGGGAGTCGAACCCCAAACCTTCTGATCCGTAGTCAGACGCTCTATCCAATTGAGCTACGGGTGCACGAAAGAGGGCGAGAAGAAGCAGCGATTCATTCGGAAGCGCAAGCGAGAATTTACCACGGACGGCAACGCTTCCGTTCCCTTGGGTTAGCGCGGGGAAACGCGCCAATCGACCAGCCCGAGTTGGAGCAGTTTGCGGTTGTTGAAGTGATTCCACTTCAGCTCAACCGCGAGGTCCACAGACACGCCCAACGGCGGACAGCGATGCGCCAATTTCCACGCCACGCCGTGTAAGCGCCGCCCGCGACCGTCCTCAAAGTGAAAACGGAAATGCTGCTCCTTGAAGACTTCCGCGGCGTGGCGGAGCACGATTCCCTGCACGCCAAAAATCGGCTCGGGATTCCCCTGCCCAAAAGGATGAAGCGACTCCAGCTCCTCCATCAGCCGCTCGGTGATTTGCTCGGGCGTAATCCACGCGGCGATGTCCAAGCGCGCTTCGGCGATATCACCACCGGCATGGGCGCGCACGGCCGCGGCAAACTTGGCCCGAAACGACTCGAGATGAATCTTCGGCAGGGCGATACCCACTGCCATCGGATGACCGCCCCAACTCGTGAGATGCTCACAGCACGTGCCGAGCACTTCGACCAGATTCACCCCATCGATGCTCCGCCCGGAACCCTTCGCCATGTCGCCCTCGTTGCCCAGCACGACGCACGGCCGGTTGTATTTCCGGGTGACCCGACCAGCTACGATCCCGACCACCCCGGGATGCCAGTTCTCCGCGAACAGCACCACCCCCGCGTCGGCGAGGAAACGCGTCTCAATACTGCGCTCCGCCTCTTCCGTAATCGCGCGTTCGATGTCCTGCCGCTCGCGGTTGAAGGCATCGAGCTGCTGCGCCGTCTCGGCGCAAAACGCCGCATCTTCGCTTAATAGCAGCTCGACGGAGAGCGCCGCGTCTGCGAGCCGGCCGCTCGCGTTGATCCGCGGGCCGAGCCGAAACGAAATATCAGTGGGGGAAATGCCCAGCGCCGGCTTTACGCCGGCGACATCCATCAGCGCCCGCAGGCCCGGGCGTTGCGCTTCCTGCAAAATCCGTAGTCCGTGCCGCGCGAGGATGCGGTTCTCCCCAAGCAGCGGCACTAGGTCCGCCACGGTGCCAAGCGCCACGAGATCGAGGTGATCGCGAAGTTTGATGCGGAAGGCGACCGGATGATTCTCCGCGCGCAGTTGCTTCAACAGGCCGTGGCACAGCTTGAATACGAGGCCCACCGTGCAAAGGTTGCGCCACGCACTGTCACCGTTGGTCTCGTCGGCCTGCACGTGCGGATTGATCAGAAGGCAGTGTTCGAGCGGTTGCTCTTTGGAACGATGGTGATCAATCACCATGACATCGATGCCTTGCGCCCGCAGGAACGCCGCCTCGGCATGCGAGTTGGTGCCACAATCGAGTGCGATGAAGAGCTGTGGTTTACCCGCTTCCAACGCACGATCGATGGCACTGCGCGAAAGACCGTAGCCGTCTTCCGAGCGGCGCGGCACGATGAAGCGCGGGTGCAGGCCAAAGCGCCGCAGGATCATCACGAGCAGCGCGGTGCTGCTCACGCCGTCGACATCGTAATCGCCGAGCACAACGATCTCCTCGCGTTGCGCGATGGCCCGGCACAGGCGCGCCACCGCGGCTTCAAGGTTACGAAGTAGAAACGGATCGTGCAGACCGGCGAGTGGCGGCTGCAAAAATGCCGCCGCGTCGTCACCCTCGTGCACCCCAGCGCGCAGCAACAACTCGGCGAGCACGCGGCTGATGCCGGCGCGCTTGCCTAGCGCCTCGGCCGCGACGGCCGAGGGCGGCGTATGGGTCCAGTGCATGGGGAAGAAATCCGCAAGGTGGAGCGCGTTGACCGCAACGGGCTATTCGAC
>JANNEY010000218.1:0-4762 GCA_031379235.1 Opitutaceae bacterium
CCGGATTGTTGAGCACGAGGCTGGCGCCGTTGCCGTCGGCCTCGGTCGGCCAGGGGAAGGAATCGCGGTAGGTGAATTGCCGGATGATGGCGCCGTTGGCGGCGCGAACGATCAGCTGCTCGGTGCTGTTGGAAAAATTCCCGGAGTAGGTCCCGGCTACGGTGGATTGGGCGCCCGGCTGCTGGCGGGCGGCGAAGCCGGCGAGATTCTCCACGACGACGATGCGACCGCCGGGCGGCAGGTAGCGCAGGGCGGGCGGAGCGCTGGAGAAATCAAACGCGACCGCGTCCTCGAGTTTCACGCCACTGAGGTCGATGGCGGTGGTGCGCGAGATGTTCATCAGCTCGATGAACTCAAAATCGTTGTCCTGATTTAGACCGGCCGCCAATTCGGCCGGCGTGGGATCGGGCGGGTGGTAGTGGAGTTCGCTGACCACAAGGTTGGCGGCGCTGGCGGGCGCGGACTCCACGACAAACGTCGCCTCGGTGAGCGGCGACCACGTGTTGCCGTTTCTGATGCGCGTGCGCAGGGTGTGCGGGCCTTGGGTTGTTAGTGCGATGGCCGGACTCGGTCCGGAGGCGGTGAGACCGACGATGCGTAGATCAAAGCGCAGGTCGGAGAAATCGTTTCGCGGGTAGGCGTTCCCGGCGTTGGGCGGGAAGGAATAGATCGCCTGGTGGACTTCCACGGCGAGCGTGTTGACGCCCTCGCGCAGTTTCGTGCGATCGAACGGCACGGCGACGAACATCGTCTCAAGCGGCGTGTAGTTGCTGCCGGGGTCGATGGGGCCGAGGGCTTCCTGACCGTAGGTCGCGGGCGTGGGCGCGAGCGGAAAGTTGATGCGCGCGACCTCCACGCCGTTCAGGTAAATCACGGCGCCGTCGTCGGCCATGATTTCAAATTGCACGCCCGTGAGCGTAGCGGTGCCGGACGCGGTGAACGTCGTGCGGAAATAGGCAGGACCGGGCTCGGCGTCGAAGGCGGTGTAGTTGGGCGCGACCGGCGAGATGTTGGTGGCGAGGCCCGTGGTCTCGCCGTAGCCGAGCGGCGCGGGGCCGCTACTCCACGCGCTGTCCGCGAAGGTCTCAGCGATCCACGTGGTGCCGCTGGGGTCGTTCGCCGGCGCGGCGGCAGGCAGCACCCATTTCCAAGTCTGCCCGCCCGTGAGGATCGTGGTGGCCGTCACGGTGCTCGGGGTCGTGGTCAACGCCGAGGCTTCGAGCGCGCCGCCGATCTGCCGCGGGTCCGCGCCATCGATCGTGTAATAGGTGGTGCCGCCGGCGGGGTTGGGGTTGTGGAGGCGGAACTGAAATCCCACCGGCACACTGCCGCCGTAGGCGGGCTGGCTGGACGCCACGCCGATCACGTCGGTGGGTTTGAGCCGCTCGGCGAGGGTCGTGGTGGTGTCGGGTTGCCCCGCGCCGTCGATCCATTCGAGGCGCTCGGCGAGCCAGGATTTCAGGGCGTCCACTTCGTGGCGCCACGTCGTGCGGTTCACCTGGCCGGCCTGGCCGCTGGTGTTGGTGTTCGTCCCGAGGATGGGGAACCGGCGGAAGTGGCGCGCGGCGGGCGCTTGCACGGCCATGGTGGCGGTCGTGGCGGCGTTGACGATGTCGGCGGTGCTGCCGTCGGTGAGAAGGCGATAAACGCTTTCGATGCGATTGAAGAGCGTGTCCTTCGCGAAGTGGGAGCGACGCAGCTCCGTCCACCGGTTCCAATAGCGGTCGTTGAACTCGGGGTCTTGGTGCAGGCGCGAGTAGTAGGTGTAGTTCGATCCGACCGACCACCACTTCATCCCGAAGGTAGTGTTGGAGCTGGCGTAGTTGGCATTGCCCAGACTGCGGTCGATATCCCAGAGCGGAAACGCCGTCATCGGGCCGTTGCGATCCTTGGAGAAATAGGAGCTGAAGGTGTAGGCATCGACTTCCTTGCAGAGCTCGATCCACAGCGTCTTGTCGATGAAGCTCCGCTCGTGCAGCCAGCGGCCGTAGTAGTTGGGGCTCGCGGGCACGTTGAAGTCGGGCGCGGCGAGCGCGGCGGTCATGCGATTGAGCCAGCCCACGAGGGCGTTGGCCTGCGTCACGGTCACCGGCTCGGGTTGGAAGATATCGTAGTCGCGGCTCGAGCCGGGCACGGCCGCCACAGAGGTGGCGTTGATCTTGTAGTCGTAGGGGAGCTTGTCGTTTTTGAAAATGAAGCCGCCGCTCGTGAGCTCGGGCGCGCTCATGCTGTCGTTGAGCTTGGCCACATCGACGCGCTCCTTGCCGCGGGAAACTTTCTCCATGAGCAGGTAAACGCCGCGGTAGTCGCCGTAGTCCACCGTGCCGTTGCCTTGATTAAAAAACACCTCGACGAACCGGCAGCGCACGCCGCTCCCGGGGCCGTTGGCGTCGAGCATCGCCTGCTGCATGAGATAATTTCTCATGAGCGACTTGTCCAGGTAGAGGCTCATCAGAATCCAGTCGCTGTTACTGGGCATCCCCAGCAGCGGTTCGTTGCGATCGTCGTCTTCGTCCTCTTTCCAGAATTCCAGCGAGTAGGGCCGCTGCGGCTGGCCGGACGAGCTTTCGCCCCGGACGTGCGTGCCGGCGCGCAGCACTTGGTCGGGGGCGTTGCCGAGACTGGCGCGATTGGTGCCGGGCTTCACGTCGTAGACGGCGAGCTGGGAAAACCGATACGGGCGCAGGCCCGCCGGGTTCGTGAGCCCGTCGACGTTACGGAGGTAGCTGTCGAGCACGAGCACCGGCAACGGGCTGCTGAAGGGCTGCCTGGAGGCATTGTAGTTGTCCGCCACATTGATGAGCGTGGTGGCGTTGGTGTCGGTGGCGCTGGAGAGCCAGATGAACGCGCGGTTGCCGGTCTTGGAGGGCAGACGGCCCGGCGCGAAGACCTTCGCTTTCACGCACGTGCCGGTCGTGATGGCGAGCGGCCCGGTGTAGAGCGTCGAGGTCTCGGTGGGCTCGGCGGTGTTCAGCGTGTAGCGGATTTCCGCGCTCCCGGGGGCGTCGGGCGGAAGCTGGAGGCCGAGCGAAATGGCCGTGGTGATGACGGCACTGGGTTGATCGGTCAGCGGTAAGAAATCGGGTTTGAAGAAAACGGGTGCCGCCACGCGCCGGCCCGGTGTCTGGCGGCTGCGGTTGGTGATCCCCGGCGTCGCGAATTCAAAATAGCCCGGCGTCGCGCCGAACCCACCGAACGAAACATCCTCCTGCTGCGGCCCGTAGGGGAGCGTATGCACGGCCGTCGTGCCGCTGGCTGGGAGCAGCGTCAGCGTGCCGCCTTCCTTCGCGAGGGTGAAGTTGGTGTGCGGACGCACGTTGGTGAAACGGTTCTTGCCCGAGGCGAAAATGATCTGATGGCCGTAGGCGGGAATAGTCAGGTCGGGCAGCGTGTAGGTGGGTGGCGTGCCGGTCGCGCTGGTGTAGGTGAGCCGCCAGCCGGAGATGTTCACCGCCGCCGCGGTGCCGTTGTAGAGGTCAATCCAGTCGGGCCGATCGAGATCCTCGTCTTCGAGACCCGAGGCGTTGTCCGCCAGGATCTCCGCGATTGCGACGCTGCTGGTCGCGATCGGTGCGACCGGGGTCGTGACGGTGGTGATCGAGAGATCGTCGATGAACACGTCCTGGTTCAGGCCGCCGGTGGCGGCGTTCAGCACGAAATTGCAGCCGACCGTCGGGATGAAGCCGGGCGTGGGCAGCCGCGTGAAGATCGCGATGCCGTCGTAGGTGAGGTCGAGCCCGTTCACCGCATCCCAGTGCAGCGTCACCGTGCGAAACGTCTGGTCGTAAGTGAAGTCGCGGCTGGGGAAATTCGTGGCGAGGTAATTGCCCACGCTGTTGGCGTCGGCGAAGACTTCGATGCTCCGCGGATCGGTCGTGGCGTTTTGGTAGGTGTCGAAATTCACCACGAGTCCGTAGGCGGCGATGTGGCCGCCGGCGCCGCCTACGCCGCTCAGGCCCGGCCCGAAGCTGATATTGAAACCATCCGCCGGGACCGCGCCCGCGGTGCGGTCCAGCAAAAGCCGAAATGTCACGGAGAATTCCGTGACCACGGCAATCGCATCGAGCACGGGCAGCACGAGCGCGGCGGCGGCACTGCCCGTCGCTTTGTCCGCGAGCCGCAGAGCCGTGGCGCCGCCGGTGCCGACGCCAGTCTTGACGATGCCCACGTTGATCGTGCCGGCGCCGTTGTTGTCCTTCCGGTTGGAGATCAGCGTGACGTTGGCGGCGGCACCGTTGAGCAAGCCACCGCCGAGGGTGAGCGACGTGTTGATGGCGCCGTTGGGCGTATCGGTTGCGAGCGAGTTGAAGTTGTGGGTAAACGTGGCCGCCTGCAGCGCAGGCGCGAGGGCGACGGAAAACAAAAACGCTTTCCAGCGCGTGGCAGTGGGGACGCGAAGCATCAGGGGAGTGGGGTTGGGGGCAGTGTGATTTGATTGCCGCGGAAACTGCAAATCCATCCACCCGCGCTTTGCGCGTCCCGGGTATGGGACGTTCTCCCGCGGGCGCATCCCAGTGCCGTGCCATGGGCGGGGGCGCGCCTTTCTCCGGAGGGCGCGGACAAGCCACGCCCCTACAAAAACCGGTCGGGACGGTTCGGCTTTGCAAGCAAGTGTGGCTTGATACCAACGTCCCTTGAAGTTTGGACTTCTCGCGGGTGGGGCCGCTTCTCCGCAAGCGGCCTGAGTTCCAGCCGGCGAGTCGCCCTGCAACCCAGGCCGGCTCGGAGAGCCAGCCCCACCTCGGAATAGTCTGATCGTCAC
>JANNEY010000219.1:0-2982 GCA_031379235.1 Opitutaceae bacterium
GTGACGATCAGACTATTCCGAGGTGGGGCTGGCTCTCCGAGCCGGCCTGGGTTGCAGGGCGACTCGCCGGCTGGAACTCAGGCCGCTTGCGGAGAAGCGGCCCCACCCGCGAGAAGTCCAAACTTCAAGGGACGTTGGTATAAAGCGGGAACTACAAACCCGGCGAAGCGCGGGAATAAGCACAGAAATAATCACACCCCGTAACGTCAGGGCGAGCGCGCATCCCGGTTCTTTCTGATGTGGGGCGGGCTCTACGCCCGCCTTCGTCACGCCAGCGGATAGGTGCAACCCGAGATCGGAAATGGCCCTGCCCGTTTTCGAGTGCGGCAGCTCGCCTGCGGTGAGCACCGTCGAACGGACGCCGCTTTGCAGTCCGCGGCTCGACGCGCCAGCCACATCAACGCGGGCCGTCGAGCCGGCCCGTCGGAATGCGGCGTCGAGCCGCCGCACGCCAAAATCCCCCGTCAGCCGCTTCAAAACAGCGGCGCGTGGTTCTTCGGATCCTTGAGCAGCGCCTCGAACTGCGGGTCGCCGCGCAGCGGCGCGAACTCCGGGTCCACGCGCAGGGTGTGGACACTGAGCGGACTGTCTTGGTTGCTAGAGGCTATCGCTACGGGAATACGCAGCAGGCGAGCGAGCTCGGCGACGGCCTGCGCCTTGTCGCCCGTCCACGCATAAACCTTCGCCAGGTTAAATCGATGCGGCGGGCCATCCCACGCGTCGCGGGATTCCGGCACGAGTTCGACGGCCTTGCGGGCGTCACGCCGCGCTACCTCATGCTCGCCGAGGAGCGCCTCCATCAGCGCTAATCCGCCCCATGACCGGGCGTTGGCCGGCTGCAGTTCGAGCGTGGACCGCAGTTGCGTCGGGTGGTTCCCCAGCCGGGTGCGCGCGCCGGTCAGGTCGCCGTGCGCGGCGAGAACCATGGCGGCATCGACCGCCTCCGACCAGTCCGGTTCGCCCGGGTCGGCATTCGACGGAACTCCGTCGAGACGTTTCCACTCTGCGAAATCTCCTTTCACCGTCGCCCAGTATTTTTGCTCGCGAATACCCGGCGGGGAATCGCGCTCCGCGGACGTCAACTGCGCCAGGATCTCAGCCGCTTCCTTGGTCGAGCCCGTCGCCTGAAAGACCAGACGCGGCAGGCGATCCCGCAGTAGAGATCGCTCATCCGTCGATAGGTTGATCTGCCGTCGCATGGCGATGGCCTCGTCCCAGCGTCGACCGCACGCCAGCATGGCGACGAGGGCTCCGGTCGCAAAGCCCTGATCGAGTTCCGCCGCTTTGCGAATATTACTCAACCCTTCCGCCCAGCGGCCTTGGCGGCGTCGGACAAAACCCAGATTGAGGTAGGCCCCGGAGTTGTTGGGCTGAAGTTGGATGACTTTTTCGTATTGCGCGGCGGCGCGCGGCAAATCGCGGTAGGCCAGTCGAGCGTAACTTCCGAACGCGAGCATGACCTCAGGCGTATCGGGCGCCAGTCGGACGGCGCGGGCGATGGCGGCGTCAGCCTGCGCGAGCCGCTCCGGTGTGTGGTCCAAGTCGGTGTTGATGAAACGCGCGTGAGCGGTAGCGAGAACGCCCCAGGCTTCAGCGAAATCCGGATCGAGATTGACCGCTTGCTCCAGAAGCTTCACTCGGTTCGCCAAATTTCTTGTGCCTCCGACTGGCGTTCGGGCATTCAGGAAGAGATCGTAGGCGGCGAGGTTTTCCGTGGGGCGGCGCTCGACGAGTTTCTTCGCGGCCGGCGAGATGGCGGCGTGCAGCGCGCCCGCGATCTCGGTGGCGAGGGCGGCTTGGATTCCGAACATGTCCTTCGTCGTGAGTTCGCGATCGTAGCTCTTCGCCCAGAGATGCTCATCCTTGGCCGCGCGGATGAGTTGCCCGGTGAGGCGGATCTGGTTGCCGGCGCGACGGACGCTGCCCTCGAGGATGTAGGCGACACCCAGCTCGCGGGCGATCTGGGGAATCTTCTTCGTCGTGCCGCGATACTCCATCACCGAGGTGCGCGAGATGACGCGTAGCTCAGGGATGTTGGCGAGCGTGGTGAGGATGTCCTCGTGCATGCCGTCGGAGAAGAACGCGGTGTTCTCCTTGTCGTCGCTCAGGTTCGCGAACGGGAGGACGGCGATGGATTTGTCGTTCACGGCCGCAGCTTCCGAGGTGGGCTGTGCGCTCCGCCGCGCGGCATCTTGTGCAGTCGTAACCGCATCCGACTTCTCTCGCCAGCGCGACCAACCGAAAATTCCGACGAGCACGACTGCCACCACGGCACCGATTCCCCAAGCTTGCCGCGCGCGGAGCGCACGGCCCACCCTCGGAGACGCGCCACTCCCGGCGGGTTGAGCGGGACGGGGGCGTGGCGCCGCCGTTTCCGAATCAAGCCCCAGCAATTTTTTCACCCGCGCGCAAAACGCCTCGCCCGTCTCGCCGCCCGGCAGCCGCGTCCATTGCACCGCGAGAAACGCCTCCGGCACCAGCGCGCCGCGCTCCGTCGTCGCATCCACGCTCACCGGCACGATGAACGGCCGGCCCTTCGCGATCAGCAGCGAGCGCTGTTCCGCGAGATGCCACTCCAGCCGGAAATAGCCCTCGTGCCGCGCCTGCGTCTCCGCCGAAATCACCGGCACGAACAGCGCGCACGACCCGATCTGCGCGCGGATTTTACGGTCCCACGCGTCTCCCCCGCCGAGTTCGTTTTGATCGAACCACACCTCCACCCCTGCCGCCCGCAGCGCCACCGCGATCCGCAGCGCCGCCACCACGTCCTTCGACGCGTAGCTGATGAAAACAGCCTTGGGGGATTCGCTCATGCCGCCGAAACCGTGGCGGTCGCGCGAAACGCTGACGAGGAGAAAGCCACGCTGGCCGCGCTGCGGGCGGCGGATTGCGGGCGACGGTGTGACGCACCGAGCCGCGCGCGGAGCGCACGGCCCACCCGGATTTCGTAGGGGCGAGCCTCGCGCCCGCCCCGCAGAGGGC
>JANNEY010000229.1:0-20412 GCA_031379235.1 Opitutaceae bacterium
CGCGGAGCGCCCGGCCCACCTCCGAAAGCCTTCGCTGAAAGTGACACGCACTCTTCACCGCCTTTTCCGGAATATCCGTTTGCGCCCGACACTCCCACCCCTACCATCCGCTCTGTCATGCTTCGCCGCCTTCTCACGTTCGTCCTCGCTATCGCCTGCGCGTGTGCGCCGGCGCTCGCGGCATCGGCCCCGGCGAAGCATGAGGCCGGCACCTGCTGCTGCGGCGGGCAGTGTCCGTGCCCGCCGACGGAATCCACCGCGCCGGTGTCGTCGGCCAATTGCTGCGCCCCGGTCGCGCCCGCCGCGGTCGAGGAATCGGCCAAGGCCCGCAAGCCCGCCCCGCGCAACGCGCGCACGACGCGGCATCGTCTGATTTTTTCCACGTTTAAGCCCGCCGCCGCGCTCCAGGCGCAGACGTTGCCCTCACCTGCTGCTCGTGTCGCGCTGTTTCAGGCGCACTGCAGTCTGTTGATCTGAGTCGCACCACCGCGCCCGCGCGCAGTGTGCCCGCAGTCCGGCGTCCCTCGCGAGGGACGCCCTCGCCCGTGATCGTTTTCCCGGCGCCGTGCATTCCCAGATCCGCATCCTCGCACTGCTCCATTGCACTCTCTCCGCCTCCAACTCTTTCGGTCTCTGTCTCGCTTAATTCCAGCTGTCCCTTTCGTTTTCGAAAAATTTCCTCCCATGAAAAAATACCTGCTCCTCGCCGCCGTCCTTCTCGGCATTTCCGTCGCCGGCTTTGCCGCTGACTCCAAAACGGCCGACGCCGCCAAGGCCAAGCCCGACAACTATCCGCTCAAGACCTGCCTCGTTTCCGACGAACCGCTCGGCGGCCACGGCGACGTCGTCACCTACACGCACAAGGAGGCGGGCAAACCCGACCGCGTCATCCGCCTGTGCTGCGACGGCTGCATCGACGACTTCAAGAAGGAGCCCGTGAAATTCCTCGCGAAACTCGACGCCGCCGAAGCCGCCGCCAAGGCCGCGAAGAAAAAATAATCCCCCCGTGCCTCGCCTTCGCTCACGTCTCGCCGCCGCCGCGTTTTTCGCGGCCGCCATCGTCCCGGCCGCCCACGCCTGCAAGGAGTGCGGCGGCCAGGGCGCCGCCGCGTTGTGGGCGGCGCGCGAGCGCGAGCCGAAGGCCTCGCAGCTTTTCCCCGACGCGCGCGTCGTCGAATACTCCCTCGACATCGCTGAAACCGAACTCGCGCCCGCCGGCCGCACGGTGCGCGCGCTCACGATTAACGGCACGGTGCCCGGTCCGACGTTGCGTTTCCATGTCGGTGATGTGGCGCGCATCCACGTGCGCAACCGCCTCGCCACCGGCGAAACCTCGCTCCACTGGCACGGCCTCCTCGTGCCCAACCTTGAGGACGGCGTGCCGCACCTCACCACGCCGCCCATCGCGGCCGGCACGGCCCGCACCTTCGAGTTTCTCCTGAAGCATCCCGGCACCTATTGGTATCACAGCCACACGGGCCTGCAGGAGCAGCGCGGCGTTTACGGCAGCATCGTCGTCGAGCCCGCGGCCGGCACGCCCGCGCGCACCGATCTTCCACGCGTCGATCGCGAGGAGGTGCTCGTGTTTTCCGATTGGACGAACGAAAAACCCGACGACGTCATGCGCTCGCTTCTGCGCGGCAGCGACTGGTATGCGATTCGGAAAAATACGGCCCAGTCGCTCTTCGGCGCCGTGCGCGCCGGCCGCCTCACCGACTACCTGAAGCGCGAAAAATCCCTGCTGCCGCCGATGGACGTCTCCGATGTGGCCTACGACGCATTCCTCATCAACGGCCGCTCGCGCCACCAGCTCCCTGCCCGCGCCGGCGAGACGCTCCGCCTCCGCGTCATCAACGCCGCCGCGTCCACGTATTTTTATCTCAGCTCGGCGACCGGCCCACTCACGCTCGTCGCCGCCGATGGCGTCGATGTCGCGCCCATCCGCCAAAACCGTCTCCTCCTCGGCATGGCCGAGACCTACGATGTGCTCGTCACGATTCCCGCCGACGGCGCGTGGGAAATCCGCGCGACCTCGCAGGATAATTCCGGCCACGCCTCGCTTTTCCTCGGCGCAGGCCCGGAAAAAACCGCCCCCGCCCCCGGTCCGCTGGAGACCTATGGCATGAACGTCGCCCTCGCGGCCATCCTCGATCAACTCGATGAATCTGGCGATCTCAGCGACGCCGAGGCGCTCGCCGCCGAAAAGCCCCGCCCGCTCCCGCCCTACAAACGCCTCAAGGCCCTCGCGCCCACCACGCTCCCCGCTGCCGCACCAAAGCGCACCGTCACCCTCAAGCTGACCGGCGACATGCTCCGCTACCTCTGGTCCATCGACGGCAAACCGATCGACGAGCAGAGCACCGTCGCCGTGAAAAAAGGCGAAGTCCTCCGCCTCGTGCTCGTGAACAACACGATGATGCACCATCCCATGCATCTCCACGGCCATTTTTTCCGCCTGCTCATGCCCGACGCCGTGGACCCGGCCTACGCGCCGCTCAAGCACACCGTCGATGTCCCCCCCATGAGCCGGCGCGTGATCGAATTCTACGCCGACGAAGACCGCGACTGGCTGTTTCACTGCCACCTCCTCTACCACATGATGGCCGGCATGGCGCGCGTCGTGAGCTACCAGGAAACCGGCGCGGCCGGCACTTCGCGGGCGCCTGCGCTCGGCGAACACGCGATGCCGCATCAGGTCGCCTGGGTCGACGCCATCGTGCAATCGCAGATGAGCACCGGCCTCGGCACGATCCAGCGCGGACGCAACAACTTCAACCTCACCTGGGAAACCGGCTGGGCGCAGGTGGACCGCACCGAATACGAAATCGACGCCACCTACTCGCGCTACTTCAGCACGCGCTGGACCGCTTTCGCCGGCTACCGCCTCACGAACATGATGGATGGCCACGACGCGCTCATCGCCGGTGCGACCTACCGCCTGCCCTACTTCGTCGACTTCACCACCACCCTCCAGAGCAACGGCGACGCCCGCTTCGCCCTCGGAAAGATGTTCCAGCTCACCTCCCGGCTCAGCCTCATGCTGCGCACCGACTACGACACCGCCCAAAAATTTTCCGGCATGGGCACGCTCAGCTACCGCCTCGGCAAACGCCTCTCGCTCGTCGCCAGCTACGATTCCGATTACCGCGCCGGCGCCGGCCTCGGCTTCACTTTCTAACTCAATTATTTTTCCTCATGAACCTCCGCACCTTCATCCTTCTCGTGCTCTTCGCCGGACCCGCCTTCGCGGCCGACAGCAGCAAAGCTCCCGCCAAAAACGCCCCACCCGCCGCCGCGTCCAAGCCAAAGCCCTATCCGCTCGCCGTCTGTCTCGTCACCGACAACGACCTCGGCTCCATGGGCGAGGAGACCTCGATCGTCTACGAGGGCCAGACCATCAAATTTTGCTGCGCGCCCTGCGAAAAGAAATTCCGCGCGAACCCCGCCAAATTCCTCGCCAAGCTCGCCCCGCCCGCGTTGACGGAAGCTCCCGCCCCAGTGAAAAAATAACGCCCCACTGTTCACCCTCTTCGCCATGCGCCTCCTCCCTCGTCTCGCGCTCACCCTCATCCTCGCTTGCAGCACCGCAGCGTGTGGACAGGCCGCGGTGGAATTTCCCGGTGGTGCGCAGCCGCAGCTCGCCGCCACGGCCGATGGCCGCGTCTGGCTCGCTTTCGGTCGCGGGCAGGAAATTTTCGTCGCCCGTTCCGATGACCAAGGCGCCACCTTTGCTGCGCCGGTGCGCGTCGCCGCGCTGCCCTCGCTCATGCTGGGCCGCCGCCGTGGCCCGCGGATCGCCGCGCACGGCGATCGCGTCACGATTACGGTGATGGCGGGCGAGCTCCTCGCGTTTCACTCCAAGGACGCCGGCAAAACCTGGGCCGGCCCCGCTGTCGTCAACGATGTGCCGCGCAGCGCGCGCGAAGGCCTGCACGCCTTCGCCGCCGCGCCCGACGGCCGCCTCTTCGCCACGTGGCTCGATCTGCGCGACATTCCCGGGTCCCGCACGCAGCTCTACAGCGCCGAGTCCGCCGATGGCGGCGCGACGTGGTCCGCCAACCGTCGTGTCTACCGCGCGCCCGCCGGCCAGACCGTCTGTGAATGCTGCCACCCCTCCGCGCTCTTCAACGCCCGCGGCGATCTCACCGTGATGTGGCGCAACGGCGTCGATGGCGCGCGCGACATGTGGCTCGCGACGCGCGCGACAGGCGCGTCGGATTTCGCGCCCGCCGCCAAGCTCGGCGCCGGCACGTGGCTGCTCAAAGCTTGTCCGATGGATGGCGGCGCCGTTTTTCACGACCGCAATCACCTCGCCTCGGTGTGGCAGCGTGACGGCTCTGTCTATTCTTGCGTCGAGGACGGCACGGAAAAACTCCTCGGCATCGGCACGCAACCTGTCGCTCTCGCGACCGCGGGCCGCACCGTCGCCGTTTGGCAGCAAGGCCCCGATCTCGTCGTCGCTTCACTGCGCGAAGCCGCCTCCGCAGCATCACCCGCCGTCGTCGCGCGCGGCGCCCGCTTCCCCGCGCTCGTGGCGATGCCCGGCACGGATCGCATGCTCGTCGCCTACGAACGCGGCGCCGACACCATCGTCGCCACGCTCGCAGACTCGCCACGGTGACGCCGCGCGGCGTAGCGTCGCGCATGAACTGGCTCACGTGGTCGCTACTCTCCGCCGTCTTCGCCGCGCTCACCGCTATCCTCGCCAAGATCGGGATCAAGGGCGTCGATTCCAACCTCGCCACCGCCGTGCGGACAACCGTCGTGCTCGTGTTCGCGTGGGCGGTTGTGCCGCTCACGTCGCGCTACTCCGCTGTCACCGCGTTGTCGGGACGCACCCTGCTCTTCCTCGCCCTCTCCGGCCTTGCCACTGGACTCTCGTGGCTCTGCTACTTCCGCGCCCTCCAGCTCGGCGACGCCTCCAAGGTCGCGCCCATCGACAAGCTCAGCGTGGTCTTCGTGCTCGTGCTCGCCGCGCTCTTCCTCGGCGAAGCGCTCACATTAAAAACGATCCTCGGTGGCGCACTTATCGCCGCGGGCGCCGTCGTGCTCGCGCTCGGCTGAGGCGACTCGGCCTCGCACGTTGACTTTCACCCGACCGCCTCGCTGATTCTCCCGCGTGCATCGCCTCCGCCAACTCGTCGCCCTCGCCGTGCTCGCGCTCTGGCTGCCGGCGACGTTGCATTGCGCAGTGGAGGCGGCCGGTTTCGGAGGAATGTTCGCGTGTGCCGACGAACATGAGACCGGCACCCACGATGAATCGCCGCGCGATGCGTGCGATGTCGTCGAAGGCGCGGCCTTCAAGCCCGCCGCCAATACCGCCGCACTCCCGCGACCCGCGCTTTGCGCCTGCCTGTTTTGTTTCGTTGTTCCTGCGCTCGCGATCGAGCTGACAGCGCCGGTCACCGGCGTGTCGGAATTTGTCGCCGCCCCGCCTGAAGTCGCCCGCACGTGGCACTTCGTCGCGCGCGCCGCGCCACCGCCGCGCGCACCCGCGCTTTCGTTCGCCTGATCGGTCCCTGCGCGGACTGATCGGTTTTCCGCGGATTCACCGCCGACGCCCGTGCGCGTCCGGTCACCGCGTTCTCAGGTGTTTCTCGATCTGCCTATCTCATCATGCCCATTTCACATTTTCGTTTTCAGTCCCGCCGGTCAGTCGGACTGGCTTTGCTTCTCACCGCCGCAGGCGCTCCGGGCCAAGAACCGTCTCCAACTCGGCTCACGCTCGCGCAGACGCTCGCGCTCGCGGCCGAGCGCAGTCCTGCGCTCACCGTCCAGGCTTACCAAGAGCGCGCCGCCGCCGGCTTGATCGAGCAGGCCGGTCTCCGTCCCAATCCCATTCTCGAAGCTTCGCTGGAAAATATCCACGGCTCCGGCCGCGTGCAGGGCCTCCGCCGCCTGGAGGCCACCGTGCAGGCCAGCCAGACCTTCGAGCGCGGTGGCAAGCGCGAGAAACGCGTCGCTGTCGCCAGCCGCGATCGCGAGACGGCCGCCAAGGAGTTTTCCGTGCGTCGCGGCGAAATCCTCGCCGCCACCGCCAGCGCCTACGTGGCCGCCCTCGCCGCGCAGCAACGCCTCGCGCTCGCCGCCGAGCCGCTCCGTCTCGCGCGCGAAACCATCGCCGTCATCGACTCGCGCGTCCGCGCCGGCGCCGGCTCACAAGTCGAGTCCGCCCGCGCTCGCGTCGGATTTGTCACGGCCGAGGCGGAATTCGCACGCGCGGAGGCGTCCGTCATTTCCACTCGCGCCGCACTCGCCGCCACGTGGGGCGGAAACCTCGCCGAAGTCCCCGCGGTCACGGGCACTCTGCGTGTGCCCGAAGCGCTGCCGGCCGAAGCCGCCCTCCGCGCTCGGCTCGCCGCCCATCCGCGTCTCGATCTTCAGCAAGCCGTCATCGCCAGCCGTCGCGCCGCGCTCGACCTCGCGCAGGCGCAGGCCACACAGGACGTGACCGCCAGTGGCGGCATGCGCTTCCTCCGCGATGGCACCGACGCCGCCTTCGTCGCCGGTGTCTCCGTGCCGATTCCTTATCGAAATAAAAATCAGGGCAACATCCGCGCCGCCCGCGAGACTCTCGCCGGCGCGGAGCACAGTGTGCGCGCCGTTGAGTCCGAGCTGCGCGCCGCCTTCACCGCCGCGTGGCAGGATCTCGTCGCCGCCCATGCGATCGCGCAGAAGCTGCGCCGCGAAGCCCTCCCCGCGACGGAAGAAGCTCACGCCGCCGTGCGGCGCGCCTACGAGGCTGGCCCGATTCCGCTCATCGACGTCCTCGACGCCCAGCGCGCGCTCGTCGCGCTCCGCCGAGACATCCTCGCCGCCGACATCGACTACGCCGCCGCCCTCGTGCGTCTCGAAGCCCTCACCGATCCCACGTTCTCCGCCACCGCCGCGTTCCTCGCCTCGCCATGAATTCACCGCACTCCATTCCGCTCTACTTTTCCCTGTCGCTCGTTCTCTCCCTCTTCAGCCGTGCCCCGGCGGCCGACGCCCCGGGGCCAAAGCCCGACACCGTCATCCTCGACGCGATGGGAGTCCAGAATCTCCGCCTCGAGACCGCCGTCGCCGAGCCCGGCGATTTCGAGGAAACCATTTTCGCCCTCGGCCGCATCGAGGTTTATCCGGGCCGGCGAGCCGTCATCAGCAGCCGCATTCCCGGCCGCGCCCTCGAAGTCCTGGTCAAGCACGACCATCCCATCGCGAAAGGCGACCTCGCCATCGTCGTCGAGAGCCGCCAGTTCGAGGACCCTCCGCCCACCGTCCGTCTCACCGCGCCAATCTCCGGCCTCGTCAGCGCCACCCACATCGTCCCCGGCGAACCGGTCAGCCCCGACAAGATTCTCGTCGAAATTCTCGACCTCACGGAAGTTTACGCCCTCGCGCGTGTGCCCGAGCATCTCGCCGGCCGCCTCCGCGCCGGCCAGAAAGCCCGCATCACCGTCATCGCCGTCTCGGGCGAACCTATCTTCGCCGACCTCGAGCACCTCGGCGCCCTTGCCGACGCCGAGACCGGCACGGTCGAAGCCGCCTTCCACGTCCTGAATCCGAAGCTCGCGCTCCGCCCAGGGATGCGCGCCGAATTTTCCATCGTCGTCGAAACGCGACGCGACGTGACGAGCATCCCGCGCTCCGCGCTCCAAGGCGATCCCGCCACCCGTTTCGTCTATGTGAAACACTTCGATCTGCCGCACGCCTTCGTGAAATCCCCCGTCGTCGTCGGCCAGACCAACGACCGCTCCGTCGAGATTCTCCGCGGCCTTTTCCCCGCTGACGAAGTCGTCACGCGCGGCGCCTATTCGCTGGCGTTCGCTGGCGCCGGCACGCTCTCGCTCAAGGCCGCGCTCGACGCCGCCCACGGTCACGAGCACGCTGCCGACGGCTCCGAGCTCAAGCCCGGCGAAGCCAAGGCACCCGGCGCCGTCGGGGCCGACCACCACGATCATGCGCACGCCCACGAGAGTCCGTTTTGGAAAATCGTGAGCGGCGTGCTCTTCGTCGCGCTGCTCGTGGTCGGCTTCCGGAAAAACCCCGGCGCGCTCCGCGCGAAAAATTAACCGCGCCGGCCCATGCTCAACCGCCTCATCCAATGGTCGCTCGCCAACCGCGCGGTTGTCCTCGGCCTCTCGCTGCTCGTGCTCGCGCTCGGGTTGCGCTCCGGTCTGGGCCTGCCCGTCGAGGTCCTGCCCGATCTAACGAAACCCACCGTCATCATTCTCACCGAGGCGCCCGGTCTCGCGCCCGAGGAAGTCGAGACGCGTGTCACGCAACCGCTAGAGAGCGCGCTGCTCGGCGTCGCCGGCCTCACACGTCTGCGCTCCAACTCCGACGTTTCCCTCTCGCTCGTCTATGTCGAGTTCGGCTGGGACACCGACATCTACAAAGCCCGCACCCTCGTCCAGGAACGCCTCCAGTCGGCGCGCGAGCAACTCCCCGCCGGCGTGCAGCCGTTCATGACGCCCGTCGCCTCGCTCATGGGCGAGATTCTCCTCGTCGGCGTCCGGTCCACGCTCAAGGAGGGCCAGCCCGGACACCTCGCGCCGCCCGACGTGCGCGCCCTCGCCGACTGGACGATCAAGCGCCGGCTCCAGAGCGTCCCAGGCATCGCTGAAATCCTCAACATGGGCGGCGGTGTGAAACAGATCGAGGTGCGCCCCGATCCCTACCGCTTGCAGGCGCACAACGTGAGTTTCGCGGAGCTAGAGAGCGCCGTCGCCAAAGCTGCGAACACCACCACCGGCGGCTTCCTCAGCACCGGCCCGACTGAAATCATGGTGCGCAATCTCGCGATGACGACCGACCTCGGAGACCTCGCCCGCACCGTCATCAAGCACGTCAACGACCGCTCCATCACGCTCGCCGATGTAGCCACCGTGGCGTGGGGCATCGAGCCGATGCGCGGCGACGCCACCGTGAGTCTCGCTCCGGAAAAGACGCCCACCTACGGCGTCATCATGTCGATTACCAAGTCGCCCGGTTTCGACACCCGCGCGCTCACCGCCCAAATCACCGCCGCCCTCGCCGAACTCCAGCCCGCCTTCCCCGCCGGGGTCGAGACCACCCTCCTCTTTCAGCAGAAAGATTTCATCGACCATGCCATCGGCAACCTGCAGGCCGCCATTCGCGATGGCGCCATCATGGTCACCATCGTCCTGTTTCTCTTCCTCCTGAATTTCCGCACCACGTTCATCACGCTCATGGCGATGCCCATGAGCTTCGCGATCACGCTGCTCACATTTCAGTGGCTCGGCATCTCGGTAAACTCGATGACCCTCGGCGGCCTCGCGGTCGCAATCGGCATGGTCGTGGACGACGCCATCGTGGATGTGGAAAATGTTTTCCGCCGTCTGCGCGAAAATGCCGCGCTGCCCGTGCCGAAGCCGAAGCTGGAAGTAGTCGCCGCCGCCTCCGGTGAAGTGCGCAACAGCATCCTCTACGCGACGGTGCTCATCATCCTCGTGTTCCTGCCGCTGCTCGGCCTCAGCGGCGTCGAGGGCAAGCTCTTCGCCCCGATCGCCATCGCCACCATCCTCAGCATGGTCGCTTCGTTCGCCGTTTCGCTGACGCTGATTCCCGTCCTCTGCTCGTTCCTTCTCAATCCGAAACAGGGCCAGGCGCACGATGACGGCCGCTTCGTCCGCGGGATGAAAAATCTCCTCCGCCGCACGTTCCTCCGCGTCGGTCTCGACTATCCGTTCCCCGTCCTGCTCCTGGTGCTCGCTGGCGTCGTCGCGGCGTTTTCCCTCTATGGCAAAATGGGCAAGGATTTCCTCCCCACGTTCCGCGAGGAGACCGCGCTCATCGCCGCCACCTCCGCGCCCGGCACTTCGCTGGAGGAGATGAATAAAATCTCCGATGTGATCGAGACGCAGATTCTCGCCGTGCCCGAGGTGCGCAAGGTCGGCCGCCGCCTCGGCCGCGCCGAACGCGGCGACCACGTCGTGCCGGTTTCCACCGCGGAGTTTGACGTGGATTTCCGCACCGAGGATAACGCCGCGACCGGCCCCAGCCGCAGCCGCCAGGAAATTCTCGCCGACCTCAACCGCCGCCTGAAAACCATCCCCGGCGTCTTCGCCGTCGTCGGCGGCCCGCTCGCCGACCGCATCGGCCACATGCTCAGCGGCGTCTCCGCGCCCGTCGCAATAAAAATCTTCGGCCCCGATCTCGACACGCTGCGCCGCCTCGGCACCGAAGTGCAGACCTTGGCGAAAACGATCCCCGGCTTTGAGGACGCCAAGCTCGACCAGCAGTCCTCCATCCCGCAGCTCCGCATCGAGGCCGACCGCACTCGCGCCGCCGCCTACGGCGTGACGCCCGGCGCGCTCAACCATCAGCTCAGCGCCCTCCTCGGCGGCAAGGAGATCGCCGAACTCCGCGAAGGCCAGCGCGCCGTGAACCTCGTCATCCGCCTTCCGCTCGCGTGGCGCGACTCGCCGGAAAAAATTGCGCAGCTCCCCGTCGAAACCGAAAGCGGCCGCCGCATCCCGCTCTCCCTCGTCGCCGATGTGCGCGAGGCCAAGGGCCCCAACGTCATCTTCCGTGAAAACAGCCAGCGCCGCTTCACCATCGCGATCAAACCCACCGCGCGCGACGTGGGCGTGCTCGTCGCGCGCCTCCAAACCGAGGTGCGCGAAAAAGTGAAACTGCCCGAGGGCTATTTCATCACCTACGAGGGCGAGTTCCAGGCGCAGCAGGATGCCACGCAGCGCATCGTGATCTTCAGCGCCGTCGTGTTCGTCGTCATCGTGTTTCTCCTCTACGGCTATTTCCAGAGCCTGGCGCTCGCATTGCAGGTCATGCTGAGCATCCCGCTCTCGCTGGTCGGCGGCCTCGTTTACACCTGGCTCAAGGTGGACAACATCAGCATCGCCACGCTCGTCGGCTTCATCGCCGTCGGTGGCGTCGCCGCGCGCAACGGTATCATGATGCTCTCGCACTACCTGCACCTCATGCAGCACGAGGGCGAGGGCTTCACGCGCGCGATGGTCGAGCGGGGCACGCTCGAGCGCATGGTCCCCGTGCTCATGACCGCGCTCGCCGCTGGCATCGCACTCATCCCGCTCGTGCTCGCCGGCGATCAGCCCGGCAAGGAAATCCTCCACCCGGTCGCCGTCGTGATCGTCGGCGGTCTCGGCTCCTCGACACTGCTCGAATTCCTCGTGCGCCCGCTCGTGTTTTTCCACTTCGGGCGCAAAGCCGCCGCGCAGGCCCTCGTCCGCCACGCGGCCGCCGCACAGTGATCCCCTTCCCGTCAGTCCCACCTCAAGTTGTTCGGTCAAAGAAACCAAAACCATGAAAATGAAATCGTTCGTCCTCCCGCTCCTCGCCATCCTCGCGCTCAGTCTGCCGGCCACCGCCGCGGACAAGAAGCACGACCCCAGCGACCACAAGCATGAGAAGAAAGTCGCCGGTCCCAACGGCGGCCGCATCATCGCCACCGTCACTCCCCGCGCCGAGTTCTTCGTCACCGCCGACCGCAAGGTCCAGATCACCTTCCTCGACCAAGCGGGCAAGGCCATCGCCCCCGCCGATCAAATCGTGACCGTCACCACTGGAGATCGCGCCGCGCCGAAGACGCTCACGTTTGCCAAGACCGGCGACACCCTTCTCTCCACGACCGCGTTCCCCGCCGGCAACGACCTGCCAACGGTCGTGCAAATCAAGGCCGGCGTCACCGGCAAGACCATCACCGCAAAATTCAACGTCGATCTCTCGAAATGCGGCGAGTGCAAGCTCGCCGAATACGCCTGCATTTGCGCGCACTGAGCCACCCGCCGCACCCCGCTATGGCCGCCATTTTATCCGGGTGGGCGCCGTAGCGGTGGAGCGGCCAGCACAGCCGCTTTGATCCGCTCGGCTTGCCCGCCGCTCGGGCGAGCGCTCTTGCCGCCTCGCGGTTTCAGGCGACGCTTCGAACCGTCGCCGTCGCCCTCATGCCACTTTCGCCTTCATGAATTTCATTCTCCTCGAACTCTCCCTCATCTTCGCGCTGCTCGTCGCCAATGGCGTTTTCGCGATGGCGGAGATTGCCATCGTCTCCGCCCGCAAGGCCAAGCTTCGCCAACTCGCCGACAGCGGCGACGACCGCGCCCGCCTTGCCCTGAAGCTGGCCGAGTCGCCCAACACCTTTCTCGCGACCGTGCAGATTGGGATCACCCTCGTCGGCGTCGTGGCCGCCGCGTTCAGCGGCGCCTCGCTCGCCGCGCCGCTGGCCGCGCGGCTCAAGGAAATCGCGTGGCTCGCGCCCTACGCCGATCAGGCGGCGTTCGTCCTCGTCGTGATTGCGCTCACCTATTTCACGCTCGTGATCGGCGAGCTCGTGCCCAAGCGCATCGGCCTCGGCAATCCCGAGGGCGTCGCCCGCGCGCTCGCCGGCCCGATGCATTTCCTTTCCCGACTCGGCTCCCCGCTCGTCAGCCTGCTGGGCATCTCCACCGATGCGCTGCTCAGGCTGTTTCGCATCAAGCCCGAGCCCGAGGTGAAGGTCACCGAGGACGAGGTGCGCCTGCTCGTGAGGGAAGGCATGCGCGCGGGCGTCTTTCACCCGGAGGAGCCCGCCATGATCGACAGCGTGATGGCGTTTGACCGACTGCCCGTGCGCGACCTGATGACGCCCCGCTCGAAAATCATCTGGATCAACGCCACCGATTCCCACGACACCGTCTGGCACCGCATCGTCGTCAGCGCTCACTCGACGTTTCCCGTCTACGAAGGCCGGCGCGACAACGTTCTCGGTCTCGTCACCGTCAAGGCCATCTACGCCAATCTCGCGGCCAACGTCCCTATCAACGTCCGCGATCTCACCACCCCCGCGCTCGTCGTGCCTGAGTCCCTCCCTGCCAGCGCGCTCCTCGAAAAATTCAAGGCGACCGGCAAGCACGTCGCGCTGGCGACCGACGAGTTCGGCGCCATTGCCGGCATCGTCTCGCTGCACGACATCATGGAAGCCATCGTCGGCGATCTCCCCGCGCTCGGCGACCGCCTCAAGGCGAAGGCCGTCCGCCGCGACGACGGCTCCTGGCTTGTGGACGGCATGCTCAGCACCGAAGAGTTCGAGCGCGCCGTCCAAGATTTCCCCCTGCACTCCGGGGCCGAGCGCGACTACCAGACGTTTGCCGGCTTCATCGTGAAGCAGATCGGCCGCTTGCCGGCGGAGGGCGAGTCCTTCCGCCACGTCGGGTATCTCGTCGAGGTCATCGATCTGGACGGCCACCGCGTGGACAAGGTTGTCCTCCTGCCCTTGAAAAACCTGCCCGAGCGCGCTCCGCGGCTTTAGGCCCAGACCCGATCTTTTCGATCCATGACACTACGCGAGAGCGGCATGCCGGCGCAGGACTACTGGGAGACGCTCCTCGACGTTCCGCGGATTCTCGCCGCGTTTGGCTTCGGCGCCCACACCGGCGACGTCGCCGCCGGCCTCGGCCGACTCGGCACTGCCGCCGCAGCGATGACCCGCCTCGTCCGCGACGGAAGGGGGCCATCCCTGTAGTTTTTCCCGCAGAAGCTTGTCGCCCACGCAGGGAGAGTCATCGTTGCTAGGCATGAACGTTTCGCGCTCCCTCACCGCCCTCTTCGCCACCACCGCGTTCCTCTTCACCGGCTGTGGCAAAAAGGACAGCCATGCCGGTCACGATCACGCCGCGCACGCCGGCCACGCTCACACCGCGCCCCATGGCGGGACGCTCATCGAGCTGGGCGACCACGCCTACAACCTTGAGTTCGTGCGCGACGCCGCCACGGGCAGACTCTCCGCCTACGTGCTAGACGGACACGCGGAGCACTTCATCCGCATCAAGGCCGCCTCCTTTGAGGTCGTCGCCAGCGGCGGCCCCGAGAAACGCGTGCTCGTCTTTAAGGCCGCCGCCAACCCTGCCACCGGCGAGACCGCTGGCGACACTTCGCAGTTCGACGCGCAGGCCGACTGGCTCAAGACCACCGCCACGTTCGACGCCACGCTCGCCTCGCTCGATATCAAAGGGACCAACTTCTCCGCCGTCCCCTTCAACTTTCCCAAGGGAAAAGTCGGGAACTGAACGTGCGGTTTCCACCCGGTCAACCTGGGTCCTTGCCGCCGCGACCCGCCCACCGCTCGGTTTTCCAATCGAAAATCGAAATTCCCAAATCGAAAATCTTCCGATGATTCCCGTCACCGTCCTCACCGGCTTCCTTGGCGCCGGCAAGACCACGCTCCTCAACCGCATCCTCACCGAACACCACGGCAAGAAACTCGCCGTGATCGAAAACGAGTTCGGCGAGGTCGGCGTCGATCACCAGCTCGTGATCCAGAGCGAGGAGGAGCTCTTCGAGATGAACAATGGCTGCATCTGCTGCTCCGTCCGCGGCGACCTCATTCGCATCATGGGCCGCCTGCTCAAGCGCAAGGACAAGCTCGACGGCATCCTCATCGAGACCACCGGCCTCGCGAATCCCGCGCCGGTCGCGCAGACCTTTTTCACCGACGACGAGATCAAGGCCGCCTTCAAGCTCGACGCGATCGTGACGGTCATCGACGCCAAACACGTCAGCCAGCACCTCGACGGAGACGACGAGTCCGTGAAGCAAGTCGCCTTCGCCGACGTGATTCTCCTCAACAAAACCGATCTCGTCTCGCCTTCCGATCTCGATGCGCTGGAGGCCCGGATCAAGCGCATCAACGCCGTCGCGAAAATCCATCGGACGAAAAACTGCGACGTGAATCTCGACGCCGTGCTCGATGTCGGCGGCTTCAACCTCTCGCGCGCCACGGAACTCGATCCGAAGTTCCTCGAGGCCGAGTATCCCTTCGAGTGGGCCGGCGCCTACGCGCTCCCCGCCGGCACGCATACCCTTGAGATCGGCCATTGCGATCATCACCACGATCATGGCCACGATCACACGCACGAAGGTCACGACCACGCGCACGGCGAGCACGACCACGCGCATCATCATCACGGCAATCCCAACGAGCTCGATGTGGTCCTGATGCCCGTGAAATCGTTGGCCGATGCCGACATCGCCGCGGCGCGCGAAGCCGCCGTTCACGTTTTCGCCGATTGGGAATCGCGCACCAAGGAAGGCGACGCCGTCGCCCCCGGCGCGACGCTCCACCGCCTCCTCCTCGCCGAGGGCAACGGCCGCTACGGGCTAAAGATCGCCGCGCCCGGTTTCTATTTGGTCTTCGAAAGCTGCGGCCACGATCCGCTGCACATCCGGATTATGGGCGAAACCGCGCGCCCGTGCTGGCAGCAGGATTTCCATGCTGCGCACGAGCACAACGAACTCGTCACGAGCGTCGGCATCTCCACCCCCGGCGATCTCGACGGCAAGAAACTCAACGAGTGGATCAGCGAACTTCTCCGCGTGAAAGGCGGCGACATCTACCGCATGAAAGGCGTGCTCGCCGTGAAGGGCTCCAACAAGCGCCTCGTCTTCCAAGGCGTCCACATGCTTTTCGACGCCACCTTCGACCGCGAGTGGAAGCCGGGCGAAGCCCGCACCAACACCCTCGTCTTCATCGGCAAAAACCTCGACCGTGCGGCGTTGACGGAGGCATTTCAATCCTGCCTCGCGTGAGGCAACGCCTCTGATGCCAATCGCCCCAGTGATACAGACTTTGGCCGAAACCGTAGCCTCGAGCGCCAGCGAGTGGACGAGTCACTAATCGCTGGCGCTCGCGGCTGCCACAGAGTCCAGCTTTCAAGGGGCATTGGTATTATTGAGCCTCACCCAAAGGGTGAGACGGCGCTCGTTTGAAAGTAGGGCGTGTCGCTGACCCGCCTTTGGAGCGTGCATGAGCGGATCAAAGACCCGCCCTATTTTCCGGAATCTGGTGGTCGGCCGGCCCCTGAGCTTCATGCCAGCAAGCTGAGGGCGAATCAGAGCTTGATCTGGAACATAACGCCGAACCAGTTCACGCGGTAGTCCTGCGGGCCGCTGTCGAGGATGACGACGGTGGGCGGGTTGGCGACGTTGGCGGTCACGACGGGGGTGGCGGCGAGGTTGCGATAGTGCCAGTCGCGAATGGCCTCCCATTGGTTGCGGTAAACGAGGCGGAGGGCTACACGGTCGGTGAGTGCATAACGCAGGCTGGCATCGAGGTAGCTGATATCCGTCGCGAGGTCGGGCATGCGGTCGCCGGCGAGGGCGGCATTCGCGGCATTGAGCGCGCCGCCGATGCCGTATTGGTAGGCGAGACGGGTGCGGCCGAGCGAGTAGGAGTAGTCGACGTTGAGCGTGGCCTTGCCGATTTCCTGTTTCACGCCGGCACCGACGACGTGGTTGCGGTCGGTGCTCCTCGCGCTCCATTGGTTGCCGAGCAGGTAGAACGGCCCGCCGGGCGCCGGCCCGATCGTGGAAACGTTTTCCGGAGTGACGACGCCGAGCGGTGTGACGGCGCCGATGGTGACGTTGGCGCCGGAGGTGATGGTCGCCTGACGGATGCGGCCCTGCTGGTAGGAATAGAAGCCGTAGATGTTTTGTTTCGGCGAGGGCTGGTAGTTGAAGTCGAGGTTGGCGGAATCCTGACTGTCCTTGCCGCGGCCAAACGCGGCGTCGGGGTAGCGCGATTCGCGGAGCTGGACGGAGACGCCGACATCGAGGTTGGAGCGCACCATCGTGTCGAGGCGGAGATTGGCGACGTGCTGGTTGCGGTCGGAGAGCTCGTAGTTGCGGAGGCCGGAATTGTTGCGCACGGCCCAACTGGTGACGTTGCTGCCGATGGCGATGGGCATCGGGATGAACGCGGCGCTGAACGCGTCCTCATAATAGGCGGTGACGTAGCGGCTGCCGCGGCGCTGGCCGTATTCGTAGGAGGCACGAAGGGTGGAGTTGCGCAGCGCGCGGTTGACGTAGCCGACCTTGTAGCGGTCGTCCCACGTGCGGGCGCGCTCCCGGTTGGTGCGCTGCGTGATTTCGCGCTCGGCGCTGGCGGTGAAGTTCGCGGTTTTCGTCAACTGGTAGTCGGCGGTCGGCCCCAGGCGATACTGCTTGGAGGAGTAGATTTGGTTTCGCACGACGACGCTGCCAGTGGGGTTGGGGTTGCCCGCGAAGAGCACGCCGCCGGAGCCACTGGCGTCGTTGAGCGGGCGGCCCCAGACTCCGGTGAAACCACCATAGGTGAGACCGCGCGTCTGGCTGCCGGCGGTGGCGGCATCGGCGTCGACGTAGACGGCATTGGGATTCACCGCGTAATACGGATCGCTGTTGTTGTCGTTCTCGTAGTAGCGGGCCTTGGCCTTGACGTTGAGCGCGGGCGTGGGGTTGAGCGAAAGGGTGAGATCGATGAGGCGCGTGTCGATGACGCCCTTGGCGGACGAGCGACTGAGCGAGCCGACGGTGTCCCACGCCCCGCCAGGGAGGAGCGTGACGTTGGCGGAGGTGATGCCGGGGATCGTGGTGTAAGGGATCAGGCTGTCGTTTTGCCGCCAGGTGCCGGCGGAGACGACCGCGGTAAAGGCACCCTTGAAAAAGTCCGGGAGCTTGCGCGTGTATTCCGCGCGGGCGTTGTGGGCCTCATTGCTCGGTGTGAGATCCAGGCGGCCCTGCGTGTAGGCGCCGACGGCGGGCGTGGTGGCGAAGCCCTGGGGAGCGATGCGGAACGGCTCCTGAAAAGTGAGCGTGTCGATTTTGTTTTTGAAGAGCGAGGTGGTCCAGCGGAAGTTGAAGGCGTGGAGGCCGCTCGCGTAGATAACGCCGGCAGCGATGTCCGTCGTGTCGTGGTCGATGGGCTCGGCGATTTCCATGGGGGCGGTGCCGCCGTTGTTGCCCCAGACGGCGCCGAGCGGGCGGGCGCCTTCGCGTTTTTCGAGCGCGTAGCTGGCGAAAACTTTCAGCGCCGAGGAGAGCGTGAGATCGAGGCGGACGCCGCCGCGCTTGCGCGTGAGACCGAGCGTCATGGGCTGCGTGCCAAGCGAGGCGGACGTGACGGCGGCGGTGTCAGCGGAAGTCGAGGCGGTGCCGCCCGGAGTCAGGCCGGGGAGGAGGACAAGGTTGCCGGTGCCGACACCGGACCAAAGGCTCTTGTAGGTATCGGTGAAGATATGCGGCGTCTCGCTGAAATGCATCTTCACCTGCCACGCGTTGGTGCGGCCGAAGTGGAGGCCGTAGTATTGATCGCGCCGCCCGGCTCCGCCGCCCGTGACGTCAACAAAGGCGCCGTCAGAATTTTTCAGGAGGAGGTTGAACTTGTTCACGTAGGCGCCCTCGTCGATGTCCTGATACATGCGGTATCCCGCGTCGCGCTCACCCGCATCGCCGCCGATGTAGCCGAACTCGAGCTGACCGGAATACTCCCACCCCGCGGCGTTTTTCTTGATGTCGGCAAGCTTAGGCACGCTGAAGGGCAGTTGGAACATTTGCCCGCTGGGCGTGTGGTTCACGATCGGCCAGTCGGGATCGGCGGAGCGCGACCTGTCGGCGGAGGCGCTTTCCTTGTTGCCGAGCGTCGGGCCGACACCGGCGGCGGAAGTGGCGAAGGGCAAGGCGAACGCGACCATGGCGCAGAGGGCGAGGCCGGAAACCTGGGGAAGAAAATTCGTTTTCATCGTCGTGGTGGTTTCAGCTTGGGCTCAGCGTTGGAAGCGGGCGCCCGCCGGATGGTTGCTGCCGTGGACCTGCGAGTGGCAGTTCGTGCAGGAGCGGCCGATAGCGCGGGAATTGGGATTGGCCCCGCCGCCGACGATCTGGCCCGCGTTGTAGAGGGTGGCCTGATGGTTCGTGTTGCCGTGGCACTGCTGGCACGAGAACGGCCGCGCGACGGTGAGGAGCTTGTCGTGATTGGAACCATGCGCGTTGTGGCAGCTCAGGCAATTGTCGCGCACCGGCGCGTGCTCCCAGAGGAACGGCCCGCGCTTGTCGCCGTGGCACGTGTAGCAGAGTTCGTTGACCGAGTCGTTTTTCACGAGGGCCTTCGTGGTCGAGCCGTGGGGATTGTGACAGTCGGCGCACGACATTTTTCCCTCAGGGAGCGGCATGTGCGAGCGCTTCGCAAACTCGCCGCGCTGCTGCTGGTGGCAGGTGTAGCACGTTTCGTTGATCGACTGCTTTTTGAGGAGTCCGGTGGCGGAGATCTTCGCCATCGGGTTGTGGCAATCCGCACAGGAGAGTTGCTGGCGGCTATGGACAGAGCTTTCCCAGTGCATCGCGTTGCCGCCAGAGTGGCACTGCAGGCACATGGCGTTCTGCTGCCCGACTGGGGTGCCCCAGGCGCGGGTGAAACCCACGAGCGTGCCGAGTTTCGTCGTGTCCTCAACGTGGGCGGAGCCCGGCCCGTGACACGCTTCGCAACTGAGCTTTTCTTTTTCGTTCTTCGGATTCAGGCGAAACGCATTCGCGTGCAGCGTGTGCGTGAACTGCGTGTTCTCCGCCTTGTGGCACTTGATGCAGGCCGCTTCGCCGACGTTGGTGGCGGTTTTGTCCACGGGCGCCGGCGCCGGCGCGGCGCGACCCGTCTTCGTCAGGACCATGGCGATCAGCGCCATCACCGCCACGGAGCCCGCTACAACGCTGGCTCGCACAATCGGAAACGTTCTCAGGTAGTTCATGGATTTGTAGCCTCAGGTTGGGGTTCGCTCAGGAAAGTCAGATGGGGAAAGTGTTTTCGCGCCGCGTCGCAGGCAACTCCCAATGCCAAAGGCCAACCTTCGGCGCGGGATCAGTCGGAACAAGCCGCAACTCTCCGCGAAACCTTAGCGGTGCCACAAGCCAGCAGGAAAACGAAACCGTAACGGCGGCGTTACAATCCCCGCGTCGCAATCGCTCGCCACACCGCTTCGCCGGTCGCCGGCGAGGCTAATGGCACCACGCCACCCGGTGCACCGAAACTCGCAACCGCGTCGCGCAACGCCTCGCGGACCGAGATGGCGAGCATGAGCGGG
Organism: Opitutaceae bacterium; assembly: GCA_031379235.1. Taxonomy (GTDB): domain Bacteria; phylum Verrucomicrobiota; class Verrucomicrobiia; order Opitutales; family Opitutaceae; genus ER46. Next base: position 19,848 of record JANNEY010000229.1, read on the forward strand.
GGCTCGCCGACGGCTTTGCTGCCGTGGACAGCCTCGGCGTTGGCCGCGTGCGGCAGCAGCGTGACATTAAACTCCATCGGCGCGTCGCTAATCGCGGGGATCTGGTAGGTGCTCGCGCTGTGCGTGAGCAGCCGGCCTTTGGCGTCCCATTTCAATTCCTCGCTCGTGAGCCAGCCCATGCCCTGCACGAAGCCACCCTCGATTTGCCCGCGGTCAATGCCGGGGTTGAGCGAGTCGCCGACGTCATGCACGATATCCACGCGCACGACGCGACTCATCCCCGTGTAGCCGTCGACCTCGACCTCGCTCACCGCGACGCCGCCCGCGTAGTAGGCAAACGGCCGGCCCTGCGCCTTGCTCCAGTCCCAATGAATTCCCGGCGTCGAGTAGTAGCCGGTCGTTGAAAGGCTCACGCGCTCGACATAGCAGCGCAGCGCGATCTGGGCGAACGGCAGTTTCGTCTCCGGCTTCGTGCGCGCGAAAACATATCCGTCGGCAAACACGATGTCGTCCGTTGCAGGGCGGGGTCTCCCGACCCCGCCGTTGCTCACGAGGAAATCGGCGG
>JANNEY010000383.1:0-16551 GCA_031379235.1 Opitutaceae bacterium
GCCGAACCCCGCCGAAAAAGTTTCGCACGTCATCATGAGCCCCGCATCGCCGGCCAACCTTTCTCAAACCCGGCGGGGTTCGGCGACCCCGCCCTACATCAGACACCCGGATTCCAATCCCCTCGACTTTCAAAACCGCGCGGGCCTCGTTGGTCCGCCCCCCCGGCGTAATCGCACGCACCCGATCTCGGCATGACCGCACCCCAAAATTCCACCCCGCCAAAACGGCAAGCCCCTGTTTTGTTGTCGGCTGCGCATTGCGCCGAGAAAAAGGAGTTCAGCCGAATAACAATGTTGGGCCAAATGCTGCATGCGTAGATTCTCCCTTTTTACCGCTGTCCTTGCGGGCGTCGCAGTTCTTGGCGACTTGGCTGCAACGTTGGCACGCCACAGGGCGATTCGTGACCGAGAAAGTTATCGTGAAACTGTCGTTGCCCCGGAAGTGAAGAAGATGATGGCGACCGTTGCGGCCGCGGAAAAAGGCGAGGATATAGGTTCGCTACCTCAGCCCGATCCCGCGGCTATTTTGAAGTTGTTCGAAGTTTACGAGAAGCAGGTTGGCGCGGCATCAGGGTGGAAATTGGGTTTCGCTATCACGTGGCGTGCATGTCTCGCTGTCTTGGCCATCAGTGCGTCGATAGCTGCGTGGGGAAAAAGCAGCGGCCCAACAATCAGAAATGAGGAGGCGGCAAACCGTGTAGCACGATTGAGCGAGAAGCGTTGACCTCAGCGTTCTGATCCCACCGATAAGATCACGATTGAATTGGGTCTCGGGAATCGCCGCCATTCCGCGGACGCTGCGCACTGGCCACGGTGTTCGTCCTCGATGCCGACGGTGACATCCTCAGCGAGGAAATGATCGCCAACACCCGCGAGTGCCACGGAGCCTTCGCCGATTTCTACCCCCGCGCGATCGGCCGCGTCGGATCGGCAATCCACTCGCTCCAGGAGCCGGCGTAGAGCTTTGAGCCGCGGAGGCCGGCGTATTCCATCGCGAAGAGATTTGCACACGCGGTGATGCCGGAGCCGCACTGGTGGCCGACATTCTCGGTGGCGCGGCCCGCGAGCAGCGCGGTGAATTCGTTTTTCAATTCCTCCGCGGGGCGCAGCGTCAGGTCGGTGTTAAGATTCGTTTTGTAGAATCGGTTAAGCGCGCCGGGAATGTGCCCCGCGACGCGGTCGATGGGCTCGACTTCGCCGCGGTAGCGCTCGGCGGTGCGCGCATCGACGAGCGCGGAAGTCGCGTCCCCGATCCGCTGGGCGACCTCGTCCGCCGTCCACACCATTGCCGGCACGGGACGCGCCCGCAGCGTCGCGGCGCGCGGCACCGGCACCACGGTCGTGAGCCCACCGCCGCTCGCGATCCACTTGGGCAGGCCGCCGTCGAGGAGCGCCACCTGCGTCAGCCCGATCCAGCGCGCCATCCACCAGAGTCGCGCGGCATACTGGCCGCCGACATCGTCGTAGGCGACGACGGTGCTGTTTTCCGACACGCCGTGCCGGCCCAGAAAATCGGCGAAGGCCTGCGGCGCAGGCAGCGGATGCCGGCCGTTGGTCCCGGTCTTGGCGCCGGAGAGCGCGGTGTCGACTGGCGCGAAATGCGCTCTTGGGATGTGACCCTCCCGATAAAGCCGCGCGCCCTTCTCCGTGTCCCCGAGATCGTGGCGGCAATCGAAGACGACCCACGCGGGATCGTTGAGACGGGCGGTGAGCGTTTGGGTCGAGACGAGCATGGTGCCAGCGAAGACCGGCCGCGCCCGCGAATCACGCGAATTCCTCGCTCATTAAATGCTATCGCTTGTCATCGCGAGGAGCGAAGCGACGTGGCGATCCATCTGAAATTCAGCTGAATTGCCGCGCCCGGCGGCCCGGGCTCGCAATGACAAACCCACGACCGCCGGTTCCTCGCGGCCTTGCCATGATCCCACCCGCCCGCACGCTCGCCTCATGTCTTCCGCACCTCCCAACGACCCGTTGCACGGCGTCACGCTGGAGCAATTGCTCACCGCGTTGGTCGCGGAGTTTGGCTGGGAGGAATTGGGCCACCGCGTGCCAGTGCGCTGTTTCCAGTTCGACCCGAGTATCAAGTCGAGTCTCACCTTCTTGCGCAAAACCCCTTGGGCGCGGACCAGGGTCGAGGCGATGTTCGTCGAGTGGAAACGCCGCGGGTAGTCGTAGCGATGGCCAGTTCTTTTTGGACTCTTGCCATCGCGAAGCGCGCAGAGTGCGCCCAGGCGATCCAGCTGGATTGCTTCGTCACTCCGCTCCTCGCAATGACAGACCAAAATCAGCGGGATGTGATCACGCCTTCACTTCGGCGACAACCTGCACCTCGACGGTCGTGCCGCGCGGCAGTCCGTTGACCGCCACCGCAGCGCGGGCGTGTTTCCCGGCGTCGCCAAAAATCTTCACGAAGAGATCGCTCGCGCCGTTGATCACCGACGGGCTGTCGGAGAAATTGTCCACGGCGTTGACGAAGCCATTCACCATCACGATGCGCGTCACGCGGTCGAGCGAGCCGACGGCGGCCTTGATGTTGGCGAGCGTGTTGAGCGCGCAGATTTCGGCGGCTTTTTTGGCCGTCTCGATCGTCTGCTCCTTGCCGACCTGCCCGATGTGCGTCTGCTGCCCGTTGAAGACCGCGATGGTGCCGGCGCAGAACAGCAGGTTGCCGGTGCGCACGACCGGCACGTAGCTGCCGGCGGCGGCGGGCGGGTTGGGGAGCGTGAGACCGAGGGCGGCGAGGTTGGCTTCGGGATTCATGGTATGATTCGCGTCGACGTTGAGCAGGCGAGAAGCACGACGCAACTGCGATGCCGCGCAACGGAGCGGTGGTTTTCCAACCGCCGTCAGGGCGCTTGAAAAGCGCCGTTGCACCGGGAAAAGTCGGCGCATGACCTTTCGTGCTTGGCAGCAACTCACCCCCGCCGCCGCCGCCCGTGAATTGCACGCCCGCGTGCAGGCGCGGCTCACGCCGGCGCAACGCCGCGCCGTGCTCGCGCAGTTGCCCGACGAGTCCGCGCTCGCGCGGCGCCTGGAGGCGATGCCAACGGGACAACCGCTTTCGCGCGTGCCCTATTTTGCCAAGGATCTCTTTGACGTCGGTGGCGTGCCAACGTTCGCCGGCTCAACATTTCTGCCCGAGGTCCGTCCGACACGAACCACGGACGGCGCGCTGGTGCAGGCGCTGCACACCGCCGGCGCCGTCCTCGCGGGGAAAACTCATATGCATGAGTTCGCCTACGGCATCACCGGCGAAAATCCGCATTACGGCGACTGCGAGGTCCCGCGTTTCCCCGACCGCACCACCGGCGGATCGAGCAGCGGCTCGGCTGCGGCCGTGGCGGCAGGCATCGTGCCGTTGGCGCTCGCGAGCGACACCGGCGGATCGGTGCGCGTGCCGGCGGCGTTCTGCGGACTGTATGGTTTCCGCGTCACGCCGCGCGAGGCATGGATCGGCGACGCCGTGCCGCTGGCGCCGAGCTACGACACCGCGGGCTGGTTCACCGCGAACGCCGCCGACATGCACACCGCCATCGAGGCGTTGGTTGGGCTCGGGAAGCTCACGCGTGAACCGCGCGGTTGTTTCCTGGCAATGCCGGGTCTCGATACCGACGTAGAATCGGCGTGGCTGGCCGCAGCGCGGAAACTCGCCCCCGCCGCCGAGCCCGCCGTGGCAGCGGCTTTGCGCGAGGGCTTCGCCGCGAGCGTCGAAACCTACAACACCATCGTCGCCGTCGAAGCGTGGGAATACCACCGCGGCTGGGCCGAGCGCTACCGCGAGCGTTACAGCGCGCCGGTCTGGCAACGTCTCACCCGCGTGCACACGATTACGTCCGCCCAACGCGATGCCGCCGCGGCGCACACGATCGTGTTACAGCGGCTCTGGGCGGAATTTTTCCGCACGCACGATTTTCTGATTTTGCCCGCGTCACCCGCGGCGGCGCTCACCAAGGCCGAATGCAATCTGGAAAACCGGATGCGCATCCTCGCGCTCACCGCCCCCGCGAGCATCGGCGGCCTGCCGATCCTCACGATTCCCGTCCCGCTGCCCTCGGGACTGACAACCGGCCTGCAGATCATCGTCGCGGATCGGAAGAGTCCGGCGATTGGGTGGGCGCTGGCGTCGTAGGGCACGGCAATTTGTTGTAGGGCGGGGTCTCCCGACCCCGCCGGTTTGGGCGCACGACGCGAAGGCACGACGGCGGGGTCAGGAGACCCCGCCCTACAATTTCAATCCGCGTTCGTTTTCAGACGCAGCAGCCGCGCCACGTTGCCGCCCAGCACTCCAGCGCCCGCGCCGCCCGCGCGCGCTTCCGCGATGAACCGCGCCATGCGCGGCGCTTCGTCCAGTTTCGGATAAAGATTCAGCGGAAAATCCGATCCGAAGAGCACGCGGTCCACCCCCATCCCCGGCAGCGCGCGTGCCCAGACGCCGGCATCATAGATCAGCGGCGACGCGGCGGTGTCGTAGAAGACATTGGGCAGCGATGTGGCGTGCACGCTCGCCTCCCCCAGCGGCAGCAAGGCGCCCCAATGCGCGAGGACGAAGGTCGTCCGCGGGCACGCCCGCGCGAGCGCCACGAAGTCCGCCAGCGGCGTTTCGACGCGGCCCGGATAACTGCGGCTCGCCGGATCGGTGACGTGAAGGTTTACCGGCATCTTCCAATCTGCGGCGAGCGTGAGGACATCTGCGAACACCGCATCGTCCACCCGATAACCCTGTGAGTGCGGCGAGAGCTCACCGAGGCCGACCAAACCGCCGTCACGCGCGCGGTGCATTTCCTCCAATACCGGCCAGTGGCCGGCGCGTGGCTGCAGCGCGGCGAACGCCGACAGCCGATCCGGATGCGCCCGCACGCACTCGGCATAAAAGCGATTCTGCATCGCGCAGTTCTCCGGCCTTTCCCAATACCAGCCGAGCAACACGGCCCGTGCCACGCCCTCGGCATCCATTTCCCTCAGCAGTTCATCGACCGCCGGAAATACCTGCACCGACTGGCCGTCGCGGCGAGTGCGGGTGCAAAGCGCAGCCCAATGCGGCTCGCCCGCCGCAACCGCCCAACTCCGGGGATCGCGGCCAATCTCCAGCGGGTAAAGATGCACGTGGGCGTCGATGATCACAGGAGGCTTGTGGCAAACGCGGTCACCCGGCACAAGCCGTGCTTAATCGCCGCTTCGCCTGCCACCTCCATGATCCGATCCGCCCTGCTTTTAAGCCTGTTCGTTTGCCTGAGCCCGTTGCTCGCCGCCACTCCGGCCGACCTTTTGCTCGTCGCAGCCGACGACGCCACCCTCCGGCCCGTAATCCAGCGGCTCACCGGGACCCAGGTCGAAACCCGCGGTGGGTGGACGATTTGGCGCGGACAACTCGCCGGCAAATCCGTCGTCCTCACCCGCACCGAGGGCGACCCGCTCAACGCCGTGGCGGCCACCACGCTTGCGCTGCGGCTTCACCCGCCGCGGCTGGTGGTCGTGTTTGGCGTTTCCCGCGCCCACGATCCCGCGCTGCGGGCGGGCGATTGCGTCGTCAGCGAGCGATTCGCCGCGTTCGACGGGCTCCAGTCGGCGATGACGGCGTTGGGCGGCGGCTCGAATTCTCTCACGTGGACAAAGCGACCGCACAAAATGGTGACCGCCGGCGAGCGTGAAACCTCCACCGAATTTTTCGTGGCCGATCCCACCGCGCTGGCCATCGCCCGAGACTTGAAGCCCGCCGAAGGCCGCGTGGTCGGCGGCACGCTCGGCTCCGCCCACCAAGTCAATCGCGAGGCGGATCGCATCGCGTGGTTGCGGGAAAAATGGAAGACCAGCACCGAGGACGGGGAATCCGCCCACGTCGCCGGCACCGCTGCGCTCTTTGGCGTTCCCGTCATCGGCCTGCGCGTCGTCGACGGCACTCCGGCTGCCGCCACTGCGTTGGCCCTGAGTTTTGTGGAGGCGTGGAAATGAGGCGCCTGCTGCTCGCGTCGCTCCTCGTTGCATTGGTCTGGCCGCTCCGCGCGGCTGAGCCCGTGGACATCCTCGTGCAAGGCGCCGAGCGGCTCGAGATTCGCGAGGTGCTCGCGGCGCTCGGGCCCAACGCGGTCAAGTGCAACCTCGGGCCGTTTAGTTTTTGGCGCGGCCGGATCGGGCGGCATGCCGTGGTTGTTTCCCTCACGGGCCAAGGTCTCCTCAACTGCACCGTGGCGACGGTGCTCGGAATCGAGGAATTCAAACCGCGACTGATTGTGAACCAAGGCACGAGCGGAGCTCAGGCGCCGTTCCTGGCGCTGCACGACATCATCGTCGGCGAGCGGGCCCTCGACTACGGCAACTTTGTTTCACCGCTGCGATCACCGGGAGAAGGCAGCAAGCCTTTGACTTGGACGCCCGTGCCGCAACGGCTGCGCGAACCACGGCGCGGCGAGCTCATCGCGTATGGCGACGGGTTTCGCGGCGATCCCACGGCGCTGGCCGTGGCGCTGCGCACTCGCAACGCGATGGGCCGGGTTTTCGCCGGCACGATTGGCTCCGCCCACGAGGTCAATCTCGAGCTCGATCGCGTCAAATGGTCGGCGCACACCTTTGGTATGGATGTCGAGGAGATGGAGTCGGGGCACGTCGCCGCCGTCGCGCACGCCTACGGGGTCCGCTATATCGCGTTTCGCGTGGTGAGCGACGCGCCGTATGAAGGCGTGCCGTTTTTCCCGATGGCCGCGCGCGCGACCGCGTTGTTCACCTTGAACTTCCTCGAAAACTTCCCTCCCCTCGCGCCACCCACCCCAGTCCCCTGAGCGGCGCAACTTCCCTCCCCATGCTCCAACGTCTTTTCCATCTCGAAGAAAACAAAACGACCGTCGGCCGCGAAATGCAGGCCGGGCTCACGACGTTTGCGGCGATGGCCTACATCCTCGCCGTCAATCCCGCCATCCTTGCCAACACCGGCATGGACAAAGGCGCGCTGGTCACCGTCACCGCCCTCACCGCCGCGCTCGCGACCGCCATCATGGCGCTGCTCACCAACTACCCGATCGCACTCGCGCCGGGCATGGGCATCAACGCGTTTTTCACCTTCACGATCGTGCTCGGCAAGGGTGTGCCGTGGTCCGAGGCCCTCGGCATGGTCTTGGTCAATGGTGTGATTTTCTTGCTACTCTCCGTTACCGGGGTTCGGGAAAAAATCATGGCCGCGATCCCGCACGCGCTGAAAATCGCCGTCACGTGTGGCATCGGGCTTTTCATTGCGTTCATCGGCCTGAAGAACGGCGGCGTGATTGTGGCAAACCAGGCGACGTTTGTTTCGCATGGTGATTTCGCCTCGGGCCCCGTCGCACTCTGCCTCTTCGGCATCGCGCTGACGGCGGTGCTGATCGCGCGCCGAGTCCCCGGCGCAATTGTGATCAGCATCGCGGTCGTGACGCTCGCGGGGCTCTTCGTGCGCGCGGGCAAGCAGGGTATGGTTACGCAATTGCCAGAAAGTCTGGTCGCGATGCCGGCCTCGCCCGCGCCGGTTTTTCTCAAGCTGACCTTTGATTTCCTCACCAGCTCGCACGCCATAATGATGGCGGTGCCGCTCATCCTCACGTTGCTGCTGGTAGATATGTTCGACAACATCGGCACGCTCATCGGCGTGACGAAGCGCGCCGGCTTTCTTCGCCCCGATGGGACACTGCCCAAGGCCGGGCGCGCGCTGCTCGCCGACTCACTGGCGACCATCCTCAGCGCGCTCTTCGGCACCTCGACCGTCGTCAGCTACATCGAATCTGCCTCCGGCGTGGAGGCCGGCGGCCGCACCGGGCTCACGACGATGACAACCGCTGCGCTCATGTTGCTCGCGCTCTTTTTCACCCCACTCATCTTAATCGTGCCCGCCGCCGCGACCGCGCCCGCGCTCGTGATCGTCGGCGTCTTCATGATGCAATCGATCACCGAGATTGACATGGCGGACTTCAAAGTGGCGGTGCCCGCCGTGCTCACGCTGCTGGCGATTCCGCTTACATTCAGCATCGCGGAAGGCATCGGCCTGGGCCTGATCGCCGCGGCAATTCTCGCGCTGGCACTGGGTGAATCAAAGAAAATGACCGCGCTTGGCTACGTGCTCGCGGCAATTTTCTTCCTGCAGTTTTTCCACTTCTGGCCGTTCCGCAGCTGAACGGCGGAGCGCCGCCCGCGACATGACGCTGCCCACGCTGCCGCGCCACTGCACGTTTTCCCCGGACGACTGGGCGGTGCTCGCGCGCTGCTGGCACCCGGTCGCCGCCAGCGCGGCCGTCACCGCCGCGCAACCGGCCGCGGCCCGCCTGCTCGATCAGGAACTGGTGCTCTACCGCACCGCGCATGGCCTCACCGTGGCCGCGGATCTTTGCGCGCACCGCGGGGCGCCGCTCAGCCTCGGCACGATGCGCGACGGTGCGATCGCGTGCGCCTACCACGGCTACCGTTACGGCGGCGACGGCCGCTGCACGCTCATTCCCGCGCATCCGGACGCGCCGATTCCCGGCAAGCTCGCGCTGCGCCGCTTTCCCGCCGTCGAGCGCTTCGGCCTCATCTGGGTGGCGCTCGATCCGGCAGCGGATCCGGCGGCGCTGCCCGCATTTCCCGCGCACGACGATCCGGGGTTCCAGATCGTGCACGTGCCGCCCTTCGACTGGGCCGCCTCGGCCGGCCGGCAGGTCGAGAGCTTCTGCGATGTCGCACACTTCACCTTTGTGCATCCGACGACGTTTGCCGCCGACGATCCCGTGGTGCCGCGCTACGAGGCCTCGCCCACCCCGACCGGCGTGCACGCGGAGTTTTCCAGCCAGGTCGGCAACGTGAGCGATCCCGCGGCCGCACGGCAGACGTGGAAGCGCGTGTATGACCTCCACCTGCCCTTCACTGCGCACCTCGCGATCGAGTTTCCGGCCGGCGGCCAGCTCGTCGTCTTCAATGCCGCGTGCCCGATGTCGGCGCGAAGGACGCGCGTGTTCTGCATCGTCGCACGCAACTTCGAGCGCGACCAGCCCGTAGCCGATCTCGTCGCGTTTCAGCAGAAAATCTACGCAGAGGATCAGCGTATCGTGGAGCGCCAGAACCCCGAGGATCTCCCCATCGATCTCGCCGAAGAAGTGCACGTGAAGGCGGACCGCACATCGGTCGAGTATCGTCGCCAGCTAGCGAAACTCGGCCTCGGCCGCAGCTTCACGGCGTGAGCGCGGCTCAGCCGCCAATCAACCGCGCCGAGAGCCGGTTCGTTTTCTCCACGAGCACCGGTAGATCCACGGACGTAAGGCGGCCTTGATCGAGGACGCGGCGGCCGTGGATGAAACTGTAGTCCACGGCGTCGCATTGGCAGAGGACGAGCGCCGCGACCACGTCGTGCTGCGCGCCGGCGAAGCCCGGGCGATCGAGGTTCACGGCGATGAAGTCCGCCGCCATCCCCGGCGCGATGACGCCGATGTCGTCGCGCCCCAGCACGCTCGCGCCGCCGATCGTCGCGAGCTCGAGGGCCTCGCGAGCCGTCATGGCGGAAGCGTCGAGCGCGCCGACCCGCGCGAGCAGGCAAGCCGCGCGGGCCTCGTGGAAAAGATTACTCGCTTCGTTGGACGCGGCGCCATCGACACCGAGGCCAACCGGCACGCCGGCGCAGCGCATCTTACGCACGGGCGCGATGCCGCTCGCGAGGCGCATGTTGCTGCAAGGGCAGTGCGCGACACCCGTGCCCGTGCGGCCGAACTTCGCGATGGAGTCGTCGCTCAATTGCACACAGTGGGCGTGCCAGACATCGGGGCCCACCCAGCCGACCGACTCCGCATAGTCGCCGGGCGTGAGACCGAATTTCTCCAGGCTGTAAATGACGTCGGAGCGATCCTCCGCGAGGTGCGTGTGCAGCCGCACTCCGCGATGCGTGCGCGCGAGCGCGGCCGATTCCCGCATGAGGTCGCGCGACACGGAGAACGGCGAACACGGCGCGAGCGCGATACGGGTCATCGCATGGCGCGCGGGATCGTGGTGCTGCGCGATGAGGCGCTCGCTGTCGCGCAGGATATCGGCCTCGCGTTCGACGAGTGCGTCGGGCGGGAGGCCGCCCTGGCTTTCGCCCACGCTCATGCTGCCGCGGCACGCGTGAAAACGGAGGCCGATGTCACGCACCGCGCGAATCTCGTCGTCGAGCGTGCAATCATTGGGAAACAGGTAGAGATGATCGCTGGAGGTCGTGCAGCCCGAAAGCATCAGCTCCGCCGCCGCCATCTGCGCACTCACATACACGCCCTCGGCCGTTAGCCGCGACCAGATTGGGTAAAGGGTCTTGAGCCACTGAAAGAGATCGCAGTTCTGCGCGGCGGGAACGGCGCGCGTGAGCGTCTGGTAGAAATGATGGTGCGTGTTGACGAGCCCCGGCAACACGACATGCCGGCCGCGCAAATCCAGCACCTCGTCGGCCGTCGCGGGCAGCGTCGCCGTCGGCCCCACCTGCTCAATCACGTGGTCACGCACGAAGATCGCGGCATCGCGGATTTCCGCGCGCGCGGCATTCATCGTGACGAGCGTGTGGATATTTTTGACGAGCAGCGTGCCCATGATGGAGCGGCAGCGTGCGAGACCGCCCCGTCGATGCCGAGCGACAAAAGGCTAAATGTTTTCGTCCGGCGACGCCGTGCGCGGCGCGGGCCAAGCGAGATTCAAAACCAGGGCCGTGAGGCCACCGGCGGAGATGCCGGACTCCAGGAGCGAGTGCAGAACGCCCGGAAGGCTCTCGAGTAATTTGGGCTGCGTCGGTAGTCCGAGGCCAACCCCAAGCGAGAGCGCGACGATCACGCCCTCGCGTTGGCCAAGTCCGCCGCTCATCAGCAGACGCACACCGGCGACCGCCACGAGGCCAAACATCATGAGCGCGAGTCCGCCCAGCACGGCCGGAGGCATCACGGTCACCCATCGGCCGACAGCGGGAAACAGCCCGAGCAGCGCGAGCATCACCGCCATCACATAACCGACGCGCCGACTCGCGACGCCGGTGATTTGGATCACGCCGTTGTTCTGGGCGTAGGTGGCGCTCGGAAAACCACCGAACAGCGCCGCGACGGTGCTCACGATGCCATCGGCCATCACGCCGCCGGAGAGCCGCCGCCAGTGCGCCGGACCGCTGGTGGGCAGCCCGGAAAGTTGCGACGTGGCGGTGATGTCACCCAGTGCTTCGAGCATCGACACGAGATAGATGAAGGCGAAGGGCGGCACGAATTTCCAATCGAAGGCAAAGCCATGCGGAAACAGCCGCGGCTGGGTGATCCACGCGCCCGTGCCCGGTTCCGGCGAGTGGAGTCCGCCGAAAATTCCGCACACGATGCAACCCGCCACCACCCCACACGCCGCACCGGCAATGCGCGCCCATGCGCGTCCCGTCGCCTGCGCCGCCACAATCACCCCGACCACGACCAGCCCCACGACGAGGCCGAGCCAGGCCGGCGCACCCGCGCGCACGGGCGCGGCGAGTCCATAGAAAGCCGTGGGAATCAGCGAAGTGCCGATCAGCAGCACGACGACACCTGATACCAGCGGCGTGAACACTGCACGCAGCCGCGAAATAAACGGGGCGAGCACGATGAGCAGCGGCGCGGTGAGACACGACAGCCCGAGCATCAGCGGCAATCCCCCCGCCTGCCCTGCCATGGTCAGCGGCTGGAGAAAGGCGAAGCTCGTGCCCGTGACGCTGAGCAGGCCTGAGCCGACCGGGCCACGCTGGCGGCATTGCAGCCACGTGCCAAAAGCCGACGCGAGCAAGGCGATGCTGACGAGATACGCGGTGTCGGTTTGGGAAAATTTGAGCGTGCCCGCAAGAATCAGTGGCGGCGTGATCGTGCCGACCACCATGGCGGAAACATGCTGCACGCCGACGAGCAGCGAGGTGCCCAGCGGAATCCTGTCCTCCAGACCATAGACGATATTGGATGGTTTTTCGGGCGCGGCAGGTGGGGGCAGAATTTCCATGGCAGCAGTAGGCGGGACGTGCCCGCCCGGGATTAATTCTAAAACGCTGGGCAAGAAAAAGGGCGGGTCAAAGACCCGCCCTGCTATTCATTCCTTCACGTGCCGGGGCACAACTCAGAAGCTGTATTTCGCCGTGAAGCGCACCTGCGTGCCGGGCAGCGCGAGGATGGACGCGTTGCCGTAGACCGAATTCGGCGGCGCCCAGTTCTTTTCGTCGGTGATGTTGCTCAGGTTCACGCGGTATTCCCACTCCTTCGTCCGGTAGGTCACGCTGCCGTCGAGCTGATATTGCGTCGGGATGACGAGCGTGCCGGCGAAGTTGTTGTTCATGGAGCCGGTCACCATCGCGTTGCTCGCGACGCTCCAGCCATTGTCGAACGAATAGGAAATGAGACCGTTGAACAGGTGGCGCGGCAAACCCGAGGCGCGGCCATCAGTGCCCTTTGAAGCGAAGAACTGGCCCACCCCGCCATCAGACTGGAAGCCCGCGGAGGTCTTCGCGTCGATGAACGAATAGGAAAGCGTGCCGTAGAGACGCTTGTTCGGCTGATAGTTCATCTCCGCCTCGAAGCCCTTCGTCTTGAATTTCTGAATGATGGTGCTGCTCGTGCTCTTGAACGTGCGGCTCTGGTCGAACACCGCGAAATTCAGGAAGATCTTGCTGTCCATCAGGGCATACTTGCTGCCGAGCTCGACGAGCTCGCTCGGCTGCAGGAAATTATCCTTGAAGAGAGCGGTGCCGGCCGCGTTCCAGCCGGTGATACCGCCGCCGTTGCCGACGGCACCGGACGTATTCCGGCTGTTGTTGTAGGTCACATAAACGCTGGACGTCGGCGTAAGCTTGTAGACGAGCGACGCATTGTAGTTCGGAATCCAGACCGAGATGCTGGCGTGCGGCCGGCTCGCGAGCAGCGGCTCGGTGACGTCGGCGTGAAAACGGTCGAGACGGCCGCCCGCCACGAAGCTAAACGTATCGGAGATCCGCCAGGTGCCCTGCGCGAACGGGCCGACGGTCGTGCCCTTCGAGTCATTGGTGTCACCGTTCTGGATGCCGTCGGTCGCGTAGCGGCCAGGGTGGCCGGGGATGGGCAAGCTGGTGAAGGGATTCGGGAAATTGACCGAATTGTAGACGTTCACAAACTTGGTGTCCTTCGTGATGTCCCACACGTTGGCCGGCTCGAAGAAATAATCGTCGTAGGCCTTGGTGCGCTGGTAACGGAGATCGAGGCCGGCATTCACCGTCACAGCCTTCTGCGTGAAGACGAACTCCGTGCGGTTTTCTGCGAACCACGACGGATCGATAATTTCGGAGTAGTAGTAGCTGCTGAGCGTGTTGCGGGCGGTGTAGCTCGCGTAGCTGTTGTTCGTGATCTTGAGCGTCGGGCTGATGGTAAACGTCTGAATCGCCTGCGCGTTAAACTCACGGCCGGTCGAGTGGTCGCCAGGTTTCAACAGGCGCTGATGGCGGTTGATCTTCACCGTCGGGCCGAAGATGACGCGATTGCCGGCGGGAAAACCCGAGGTCACCCATTTGGAATTTTGCGCATCGGAGATGGGCGCAGCGGCGCCACCGATGGTGTTGATATTGCCGAAGCTGATCGGCACGCCCTTCGAATCGACGAAGCCGAAGGGATAGAGCGCAAAGTTCGGCGCGGCGTTGCTGTTCACGCCCGTGAGATAGTTGCCGTTGTCGATCAGGTCCTGCGTCACGCGGTTGATGCCCCAATTTTCCGTGTAGCGGTAAAAGGCGGCTGTCGCGCTGACGAAGATCTCGTAGTCCTTCGACGGGCGCAGCGTGAGCGCGCCGTAGATCGAGTGATTCTTGTTATAGTAGTCCCAGGAGTAGCCTTTGCTGTCGGTGCCGGAATAGCTGAAGCGATAGGCCGCCTCCTTCGAGATCGGGCCGCCCATGTCGACGGTCCACTCTTTCTGCGCATACGAACCGATCGTGACACTGACCGAACCTTTGTTCGCGTCGAAATAGGGCCGTTTGGTCACGAGGTCGACAAAGCCGCCGACATACATCGAGGTGCCTTGCACCGCGGTAGCGGGGCCTTTCACGATGTTGACGGATTCGACGGCGTTAAAGTCGAGTGGCAGGCCGTTGCCGTTGGAAGTGATGCGGCCGCGCACACCGTTGATAAAAAGATCCGCGGTGAGCCCACGGATGGCGGGATTGGAAGGTGCGCCGAAGTTCGTCGTGGAATAGGCGCTGGAAGTGAGTTTCGTAAAATCGAGCACGCTCGCGATGCTGATGTCACTCAGCTGCTGGCGGGAGATGATCGTGACGTTGCGCGGCACATCGATGATGTTGTCATCGGTGCCGAACACCGATTTGAACGGCCGCGCCGTCGGCAAGATCTGCTTTTCGAGAGGAACATCCTTCACCTCGAATTTTTGCATCGTGGTGATTTCGTCGGCAGGCTTGGCCGGGGCTTGGGCGGAGGCGGGAACAGCAACGGCATGGACGAGCCCGAGGCCCGTCAACACCGCCACGGATCGGCGGAGGGATGGTAATTTACGGTGGATCACACCCTCCTCGAAGCAGGCGGCGCACCAAAGCACAACCCAACATGAGGAAAAGTTAAACTTGCCGGAAACACCTTACTGCGGCCGCAGGCTAGCCCGCGGCCGCCGCGAACAACGGCACCACCCGCATCCCGAGCACGTCGACCAAGCCCCGGTCGGTCAGGCGGAGCTCAGGAATGACGGAAAGCGGCAGGAGGTTGAAGCCCATGTAGGGCACTTTGCAGCCGAGCTTCGTCCAGGCGCGCTTGAGGGCCGTCGTCTCCTTCGCCACCAGTGGCGCGCGCTTGTCCGAGAGCAACCCGGCGATGGGCAGCGCCACTTCGGCCAGCACCTTCCCACGGCGGACGACACAGACCCCGCCCCGCATTCTCTTCACCGCCGCGAGGGCCACCTGCAAGTCGCCCTCGTTGGTGCCGGCCAGCACGATATTGTGCGCGTCGTGCCCCACGCTGCTCGCCACCGCCCCGTCCTTGAGGCCAAAGTCCCGGAGCAGACCGTAGCCCACTCCACCGTTTTTCCCGTGTCGCTCGATCACGGTGAGGAAGCAAAGATCCTGACGCGTGAAATGTTCGGCCCACGAATCCGCCACTGGCAGCGGCAACCGGTCGTGCGCCGTGAGGATGCCTGGCGGCACGAGCCGGATCACATTGGCCGTCACGGCCTTTTTCGGCAGCGGCGGCGAGAGCGGCTTACGCGCCGGCAGCTTGATCGTGGCATAGGCCGCGCGCGGATAACGATAGCGTCGGCTCATCGCCTGATCGAGGAGCGGCGTGATTTTCCGGCGTTCGACGACCAGCTCGCCGCCATACCACGTGTTTTGGACTTCCAGCGCATCGTTGAGCAGCACGACATCCGCCCGGCGCGCCGGCGCGAGGCCGCCAAATTCGCCATCTTTCGCATAACGGGTCGCTGGGTGCAACGAACCCAGACTCCACGCCGTCGTCGTGCCCAGCCCTGCAGCCACCGCCTGCCGAACAACCCAATCCATGCCGAAAAGAAAAAGATCGTCGGCATCGCGGTCGTCGGTGCACACGCACACCCGCTTCGGATTCGCGCCGAGTTCAGTCACCGCCTTGATTGCGGCCGGCAGCGAGTGCCAGGGCGTGAGCGGATTCCCCCCGCGCAGAAAAATCCACACCCCGTTCTCCAAAAAATCGTCGGCAATCTCGCGGCTGATTGACTCATGCGTGTCAGTGATGCCGCTCGCCGCCCCGGCGGCGACAAACTCCCGTCCGTAAATATGGCCGCACACCGGCCGGCCGCGTTTCAAGGCCTCGGCCAGGATCGCGTGGCTACGCGCGTCGCCCATCGCGACTGGAATGTAGTCCATCTTCTCGCCGAGCGCCGCGGCCTCGGGCCAGCGGTCGAAAATCTTCCCGATCTTTGCGGGCGTAAGGTCGCCCCCGGCGGTTTCAAGCCGAGCGTTCGTCGCCGGGACCGTGCTCGGCACCGTGAGATAAATGGACAGCGGCGCCCGCCGCGCATCCTCCAACATCCACTCGATGCCGGCGACATCACACACGTTGCCGATTTCGTGACTGTCGCAGAAGACGGTGGTCGTGCCGTTCAGCAGCGCGGCCTCCGCAAACGCACACGCCGTCATCATGCTGCTCTCGATGTGCACATGCGGATCGACGAGGCCGGGAGCGAGGATGCCACCGTGCGCATCGTAGACGCGGGTGCCAGAGCCGCGGGCCAACTTGGATTTCTTAAATTCCCCCGCCGGTTTCACCACCGCGATGCGCCCGCCCTTGATCCAAATTTCGCGGTTGCGGTGCATGCGCTCCGTGTAGGTCGAGAGCACGCGCGCACCGGTGATGACGAGATCGGGCGCCTCGCGCCCCATCGCCACGGCGGCGAGGGTGCGTGTCATGGTGTGCAGCGGAGGGACGGAGAAACGCGTGAGCATGGCAAAACGTAAGCAGGCGGTGCGCCGCAGCGCGAAGAGAATTTCAGCTGTCGGGCGGGGTCGCCGAACCCCACGGCTTTCCGGTTTGGCCGGCCCGTCGTTGGGGCGCGCCTCGTGCGCGCCCTGTGGCGTGGACGAGCCACGCCCCTACCCAAACCGGAAAGCCG
>JANNEY010000427.1:0-18101 GCA_031379235.1 Opitutaceae bacterium
CCCGCAAGGAGGCGCTCATGGCCCGCCTCGACCACCAGCTCAACTCGAAGATCAGCTTCTTCGCCGACTTCGCCTTCAACCGCAGTGAGACGCTCGAGGCCAAGTGGGTGCCCCTCGGCAATGGCGCCTATCAATACGCCATCCCCGGCAACGCGCCCACGAATCCATTTCGCGAAAACGTCCTGGTCAGCTTTCCCCTCTCCGCCGACCAGGCGGCGCACAACGACATCGGCAACCAGGTGGCCGGCGGCGTCCTCGGTGCGTTGGTCAAGCTCCCCGGCGAGTGGCGCCTCGCCGCCGACGCCAACTATTCCGTCACGGCCCAGAAAGTCAGTTACGGGCTAATGAACCTCGCCAATAACACGACGTTCGGCGGCAACGCCCCGCTCCTCTGGACGGGCGTGATCAACCCCTTCGTCGACACGATCGCGAATCCGACCGCGCTGGAGCGCTACTACGGCGAGTGGACGGGCTTCAACAAGGACACGATGCTCAACTACAACGTCCGCGCCTCCGGCCCGCTGTTCAATCTCCCCGGCGGTCGTCCGGTCCTGACCCTCGGCACCGAAGTCTACACGGAGCGCCTCCCGCAGGCCTACGTCGGCGGCACGTTTCCGCCGATCCCGCCCGCGACCGCCAATCCCACGAATCAACACTCCTACTTTGTCGGCCAGCGCATCTCCACCTACGCCGGCCATGCCGAGCTCAGCATCCCCGTGGTCTCCGGTGCCAACGAGAAACCCTTCATCCGTGCCCTTGAGTTTCAGGTCGCCGCCCGCACGGAGTATTTTCACGTCTACACCAATCCTGATGGTCGTGCGAACGTGTTCCCCGATTCTCCGCCGTTTCCCCGCATCACGCGCAGCGCCACCCAAAGCCGGCAGGATATCGCGAAGCTCCACGCGACGAAGCCCACCTTCGGCCTAAAATATCAGCCGTTTCACGCGCTCACCTTCCGCGCCTCGTATGCGACCGCCTATCTCCCGCCCACCTTCTCCCAGCTCACGCAGCGCATCAATTCCGACGGCCTCGCCGCGGCTACCCCCACCGCCGTGTTCTTCGATCCCGTCACAAATTCCAGCTATTCCTCGCTGAGCGTCGCCGGTAATAATCCCGCCCTCGGACCCGAGACGTCCAAGAACTGGTCCTACGGCGTCATCGTTGAACCGCAGGGCGCCCTGAAAGATTTTCGCTTCAATGTAGAATACTGGCGCATCGATAAACTCGCCCTGATTCGCAACGTGAACAACGTGCAGCAGCTCGCCAACATGGGCGACCGCGCGCCCGCCGGCAGCGTCCAGCGCAACGCGACCACCAAAGTCATCGAACTCTTCACCTTCGCGAACTACAACGTCGGCAACGGCACTACCGACGGCTGGGATGCCTCGGTCGACTATCGCCGCGCCACCCCCATCGGACTCTTCGCCGTCCGCGCCCGCACCACGATCACGGATCACCTGAAGCTTCCGCCCGCCATCGGCTTTCCCGCCATCGAGTATCGCGATTTTCCGAACTCGGGCGGAGTCAACCGCAGCAAAGTCAACGGCTCCCTCAGCTGGTCCAACGGCCGCCACTGGCGCGCCTCGTGGACCACGGTTCATACCGGCGGCTACAAGCAGGCCGGCGCTCCCGGCGATCCGATCTATCTCGGCGCCGCCAATCCCACGTTTGTCACCACGAGCACCGGCCCGCAGGGCGGCACCACTGTCGCATCGCAGACCTATCACAACGTCAATGTGACCTATAATTTCGGAGCGAAGCACGAGCGTTCCTATTTCCGCGGCCTCTCCGTGCAGCTCACGGTCAACAACGTCTTCGACACCGAGCCGCCCTTCGACGCCGGCAACAACCGCGCCCCGTTCTTCTACAGCCGCTACGGCAACGTCCGCCTGCGCGACTACATCCTCCGCGTGAAAAAAGATTTCTAAAGCAGGGCGCGTTCTCCGGGCCGCACGCCAGCCCTCTCCCGCTCCGGCAGAGGTTGTCATTGCGAGGAGCCCAGCGACGAAGCAATCCATCTGAATCCCCAGCGCGCGCTTCGCGCCCTCGTCCCGCTCCAGCCCCTTCTCTTGCTCCACGCTCCACCCGCCCCAGCGCTTGTCATTGCGAGAAGCGCAGCGACGAAGCAATCCATCTGACATTCCAGCTAGATTGCCGCGGTCGGCTTCGCCACCCGCGCAATGACACTCCCTGATTTTTCCGCCATCACACGACTCGTCGCTCTCGCCTGTCTCCTCTGCGGCCTCTCCGTTCCGCTCCACGCCGCCCCCGCCTCGCGTCCACCCAACGTCGTTCTCTTCCTCGTCGATGACCTCGGCTGGCGCGATCTCGGCGTCCAAGGCAGCCCCTTCCACGAAACCCCGCAGCTCGACCGTTTCGCCCGCGCCAATGTGCGGTTCACCGATGCCTACGCGCCCTGCCACGTCTGCTCGCCCACGCGAGCCAGCATCATGACGGGCAAATACCCCGCGCGCCTTCAGCTCACCGACTGGCTGCCCGGTCGCCGCGATTTCCCGTCCCAGAAACTCAAGAACGCCACACCCCGCCCCCACCTGCCCTACGAGGAGAAATCCCTCGCCGAGGCCCTCAAGGCGCGCGGCTACGCCACCGGCCACTTTGGCAAATGGCACCTCGGTGAGGAACCCTCCGGACCGCTGCAGCACGGCTTCGACGTGCAGGTTCCACGTTGGAACAAATGTTGTCCGAACAAAGGGTATCACGCGCCATTCGGCTTGGAGGGACTCAGCGATGCACCCGGCGACTACCTGACCGATCGCCTCACGGACGAAGCCTTGAAGTATGTCGAAGAAAACAAGCACCGCCCCTTCTTCCTCTACCTCTCTCATTTCGCCCCCCACGATCCCATCCAGGGCCGCGCCGATCTCGTCGCGAAATATCGGGCCAAGCTGGCCCGCAATGCGCCCGCCAAGGGGTCGCCTTTTGTCCTCGAGGGAAATCCGGATGGGAAGAACGCCCCGACGCGGACCCAGCTGGACGCGTGGCTTAAAGAGGATGCCTATCAAGGCTTCCGGGTGCATCCCAACCAGACGGTCAAAATCAAGCAGCACCAGGACAACCCGCAATTCGCCGCGATGGTTGAGTCCATCGACGAGAGCTTCGGACGGGTGGTCGCGAAACTCGAGGCGCTCGGCCTCAGCGAGAATACCATCGTGATTTTCACCTCGGATAACGGTGGCATGTCCGCCGCGAACTTCGGTCGGCCCGACCGCGTCGTGGCGCCGACGGCCCTCGATGCTGCCTTCGCCACTTCCAATCTACCGCTCCGCGGCGCCAAGGGCTGGCTCTACGAGGGCGGCATCCGCGTGCCGCTCTTCATCCGCTGGCCCGGCCGCAGCGCACCCGGCACCGTCAGCCATGTCCCGGTCATCGGCACGGACCTCTATCCCACGATTCTCGAGATGGTCGGCGCACCCGCGCTCCCCGCGCAACACGTCGACGGCGTGAGCCTCGCCGGCCTCGTCCGCGGCGGCCCCGCGCCCGAGCGGTCCGCGCTCTTCTGGCACTTCCCGCACTACAGCAACCACGGCATGCAGAGCCCCGGCGGCGCCGTCCGTCAGGGTGATTACAAGCTCCTCGAGTATTTCGAGAACAACACCGTCCAGCTTTTCAATCTCCGCGACGACCTCGGCGAGCAGCGCGATCTCGCCCGCGAGGAACCCGAGCGCGTCCGCCAGCTCACCGCCTTGCTCCACAACTGGCGCCGCCAGGTCTCTGCCGCCATGATGGATCCGAATCCGGATTACAAGGGGCAGCCGTAGGCTTTTCTCGCGACCACGCCCGCCGTCCGCAATGACTCCGCACCCCTTTCTCCCATTGCCCCGTTTGCTTTCATTTCTCCTGCTACTCGGCGGCTGCGTTTCGGTCATCCGTCCCGCCACCGCCGCCGTCCCCGCGAAACCGAACATCGTGATCCTGATGGTCGACGACCAGGGTTACGGCGATCTTTCCGTGCACGGCAACCCCGTGCTCAAAACCCCGCACATGGATCGGCTACACGCGGAGAGCATCCGCTTCACGGATTTTCATGTGGCCCCGATGTGCACGCCGACGCGCGGGCAGCTGATGACCGGTGTCGATGCACTGCGCAACGGCGCGATGAACGTCAGCAGCGGCCGAACCAATCTGCGGCGCGAGTTTCCGACGATGCCCGAGATTCTCGCCAAGGCCGGCTACCGCACCGGCATTTTTGGCAAGTGGCATCTGGGCGACAACTACCCCTACCGTCCGCAGGACCGCGGGTTTCAGGAATCGATTTGGTATCAGTCCTCAAGCATCCCGTCGGCCGCCGGCTACTTTAACAACGACTACTTCGACGACGTCTACCAACACAACGGCGTCGCGCAGAAATACGAGGGCTACACGACCGACGTGTTCTTCCGCGAGGCGCAGGCGTGGATGAAGCAACAGGCGGCGCGCCACGAGCCGTTCTTCTGCTATCTGCCGCTCGCCGCGGCGCACGGCCCGCTCTTCGTCCCCGAGCGCTATCGCGAGCCCTACCGGCAGCAGAAACCGCCGATCGCGAGTTTCTTCGGCATGATTGCCAACATCGACGAGAACCTCGGCCGGCTCGATGCGTTCCTCCGCGAAACGGGCCTGCACGAGAATACCATTCTCATTTTCATGACCGACAACGGCACCGCCACCGGCGACCCCGTTTTCAACGCCGGCATGCGCGGCAAGAAAATCACCCTCTACGAAGGCGGCCATCGCGTGCCGTTTTTCATCCGCTGGCCCGCTGGAAAACTGCGGGCCAGCGGAGACGTCGCGGCGCTAACGCAGGTGCAAGACGTGCTGCCCACACTGCTCGATCTCTGCGGTGTGGCGAAACCCGCCGCGGCGAAATTCGACGGTTCGAGCCTCGCAGGCTTGCTGCGCGATCCCGCCGCGACGCTACCCGACCGCAAACTCACGATCCAGTTTTCCCGCATGAACGACTCGCGACCCAAGCCGGGCGATGCCGTCGTGCTATGGAAACGGTGGCGCCTCGTCTCCAACAACGAACTCTACGATCTCGCGACCGATCCGGCGCAGGAGCGCAACATCATCGCGCAATTCCCGGAGGTGGCGACCGCGTTGCGCGCCCACTACGCGACGTGGTGGGCCGGAGTCGAACCGCGCCTGCTCGAGGTCAGCCCGATCCACCTCGGCTCGGCCCGCGCCAATCCTGTCCAACTCTCCCCGTGCGATTGGGTGGATGTGTTTTTCGATCAACAAAACCAAGTGCGACGAACGAAAAAGAACGGCGCCTGGTCGCTGTTCGTCGAACACGCCGGTGACTATGAATTTTCTCTGCGCCGCTGGCCCGTCGAAGCCGATGCGCCGATCACCGCGGCCATGCCCGCCTACCAAGGGGTCGATGGCGGATTTGCCGCGGGCGATGCATTTCCCGTCGCGAGCGCTGAGCTGAAAATCGGCGAGGTGCGCCGGCAACAACCCGTCGGGGCCGAAGACAAGGCGGTCACGTTCAACGTCACGCTGTCGCGCGGCCCCGTGGAATTGCAGACATGGTTTCGCGACGCCGCCGGCCAGGAAATCGCGGGCGCCTACTACGTCTACGTTCGCGCCCTGCTTCCGGCGAACTGAACTCGCCCAACCACCCCGGCTCTCCCCAAGAAACACTTTCCTCTTCATCACGCTCCGTCTTCATCCTCGGTCGCCGTCCCACTCAAGCGCGCCGCGCAAACCCTTTTCCCCTCGTCCCCATGACTCAGTCTCATCTCCGCTTCTACTGCGCTCTCGTCGTCGCTGCCTGCGCGCACACCTCCCCCGCCGCCCACCTCACGCTGCATCAGGACTCCGCCACCCACACGATCTCCGTGTATCGGGACAACGTCCCCGCGCCCATCCTCACGCAGAACGCGAAACCCGATTTCCGCCCCTATCTGCACCCCATCCTCTCGCCCGACGGGAAGAGCGTGCTCACCGAGTTCAGCCCCGGCCACCACAAGCACCAGACCGGCATCTACTGGGGCCTCACGCGCGTCAACGGCCGCGATTATTTCCACAATCCCTCCAACGGCTACTGGCGCCGCGTCTCCAGTGACATCCTCACCCCGCACGGCAGCGAGATAAAGTGGTCCACCGTCTACCATCTGCTCGACGAAGCCGGCCAGGCGATCATGGCCGAGACGCAGACGTGGACCATGCGCGACTCCGGCGACCGCTACCTCCTCGATCTCGAATGGCAGGCGGAAGGCCTCGTCGATCTCACCGTCGCGAAATACGACTACGGCGGGCTTTTCGTCCGCATGCCCTGGCGCGCCGGCATGGCGGGCGATGTGGTCAACAGCAACCGCCAGCTGAACCAACGAGCGACCGGCCAGCGCGCGCTTTGGGTCGACATCGGTCTCAAACTCGAAGGCCGCACCGACCAAGCGCACATCGCGGTGTTCGATCATCCGAAAAACTCCGACTACCCGCTCCCGTGGCGCGTCGACGGCCAGATGGGCGTCGGTCCTAGCCGCGCCATCTCTGGCGACTGGTCCATCGCCAAGGGAAAAACCGAAACCATCCGTCACCAGCTCGTCGTCTACACCGGCGACCTCAACGACCTCGCGCTCACCGACGCATGGAAGACCTACACCGGCCAAACCAACGACAGCATCCTTTGGCGCCTCGCCAAGGCCGAGGGCATGAAGGCGACCTTCCTCACCGGCGAACAGGCCGCCGCCAAGATGACCGTGCCCGCCGGCTTCGAGGCGAAACTCGCCGCCGCCGAGCCCATGATCACCCAGCCGATGGCGTTTTGCTGGGACGACCGCGGGCGCATGTGGGTCGCTGAAAATCGCGACTACGAAACGCGTAAGACCGGCTTCGCCAACCACGGCGACAGCCGCATCGTCATCCTCGAAGACACCGACGGCGACGGGAAATTCGACACGCGCAAAGTCTTCGTCGAAGGCATCCCGTTTCCCGCCGCCATCGCGGTGGGTTTCGACGGCCTCTGGCTCGGCGCGCCGCCGAACCTCCTCTTCGTCCCGGACAAGAATCGCGACGACCAAGCCGACTCCGCCATCGAGATTCGCCTCACCGGCTGGGGCATTCAGGACCGCCACGAAACGCTCAACAGCCTCAACTGGGGTCCCGACGGCTGGCTGTATGGCTGCCAGGGTTACGCCACCCGCTCGACCGTCGGCAAACCCGCTGACGGCGGAAAACTGTTTAAGATGGGTGAACCCTTCCCCGAGAAAATCCCGGTCGTCGACGGCCAATACCTCGACGGCGGCGTCTGGCGCTACCACCCCACGAAGGACCGCTTCGAAATCGTCGCGCACGGGTTCAGCAATCCCTGGGGCCTCGATTTCGACGACCACGGCCAGATGTTCATCACCGCCTGCGTGATCCCGCACCTCTGGCACGTGATCCCCGGCGGCATTTACCACCGTCAGGGCGGCAAACACATCAATCCCCACATCTACGACGACATCAAGACCATCGCCGATCATAGCCACCGCTCCGCGCACGGCGGCGCGCGCATCTACCTCGCCGACGAATTCCCCCGCGAGTATCGCGACCGGATCTTCATGGCCAACATCCACGAGCACGCCGTGCTCACCGATACGCTCGTGCCCAAAGGCTCCGGCTTCGTCGGTAAACACGGCGACGACACGCTCCTCGCCAACGACGCCGCGTGGGTCGGCTTCAGCATCGAGATCGGTCCTGACGGCGCAGTCTACGTGCTCGACTGGCACGACGGCGACATCTGCGGCAACTCGCTCACCGAAAAAGAAACCGGCCGTATCTATCGCCTGGCGCCCAAGGGTCTCGCCGGAAAATCAAATCTCAACCTCACCGCCCAATCCGACCTCGAACTCGTCGCGCTCCTCCAACATCGCAACGATTGGTATGGCCGCCGCGCCCGCGTGATCCTTCAGCAACGGGCCGCCGAAGGCCGCCTCTCCGCCGCCGTGCCTCCGCGCCTCTGGGAGATGTTCGCCCAGTCGAAAACCGCCGCGCAGAAACTCCGCGCGCTCTGGGCCCTGCACGTCACGAAAAATCTGCCCACCGACCGCCTGCTCCCGCTGCTCGATCACACGGAGCCCTACATTCGCGGCTGGGCCATCCAACTGCTCGGCGAGGATAATTCCGTCGGCCCCGACGCACTGAAGAAATTCGCCGCCATGACCGTCTCCGATCCGTCGCCCGTCGTGCGCCTCTCGCTCGCGTCCGCGCTGCAACGCCTCCCGCTCGCGGACCGTTGGCCGATCGCGCAGGGCCTCGCCGGCCACGCCGAGGACATCTCCGATCACAATCTCCCCAAGTTAATTTGGTCCGGCGTCGAGCCGCTCGTCCCAACCGACGCGACTCGCGCCCTCGCGCTCGCCGCCCGCAGCGCATTGCCGCAACTCACCCAATGGATCGCGCGCCGGCTCGTTGGCGAAAAACAATTCGAAGCCGTCGCCAATACGCTTACGCACACGACGGTGTCCGCCACCCGGGTGGCGCTACTCGAAGGCCTGCGCGACGGCCTCGCCTCCCTCGGCCGCCGCACCGCCAGCGCACCGAAAAACTGGGACGCCGCCTCCGCCGCTCTCCTCGCGACCGGTGACGCCAAGCTTCGCGACCTTCTCACGCAGGTGAGCCAGCTCCTCGGCGACGCCAAGGCCTCCGCGTCCCAGCTCGCGATTCTCCAAGATCGCACCGCGCCCATCGAACGCCGCCGCGACATCCTCCGCGGTTTCGCCCGCGACGCCTACATCGAGTCCCTGCCTACCACGCTCTCGCTCCTCGACGAAGCGCCGCTGCGTCGCGACGCCATCCGCGCGCTCGCCGCGTTCGACGACGCGCGCGTCGCCCAGAATCTCCTCGCCCGCTACGCCTCCCTCTCCGCCGCCGACAAGGCCGAAGCGATCCTCACTCTCTCCGGCCGCCGAACCACTGCCCAGGCCCTCTTCGCGGCACTCAAGCAAACCACCATTCCGAAACGCGACGTGACCGCCTTCGCCGCCCGCCAACTCCAACGCGTGCTCGGCCCGTCGTTCGTTGATTTCTGGGGGCCTGTCGCTCAGCCGGACGGCGAAAAACAGGCCGACATCGCCAAATTCAAACGCCTCCTCACCGACGCCGAGTTCGCCCGCGCCAATTCCTCCAACGGACGCGCCCTCTTCGACCGCACGTGCATCGCCTGCCACACCCTCTACGGCCAAGGCGGCAACATCGGTCCCGATCTCACCGGCTCCAACCGCGCCAACCTCGACTACATCCTCACCGAGATCATCAACCCGAGTGAAGTGATGTTGGAATCCTACCAACTCGTCACCGTCACCACGCGCGATGGCCGCACGCTCTCCGGCAACGCCGCCGCCGAAGATGACCGGCAGCTCACGCTCCGCCTGATCGGCCAAGACACGGTGATCGCGAAATCGGAAATCGTCTCCCGGGAAAAATCTCCCATTTCGATGATGCCCGAAGGCCTCCTCAAATCGCTCTCGAACGACGAAGTGCGTGACCTCCTCGCCTACCTCAGAACCACCAGCCAAGTCCCGCTCCCTCAGCCCTGATCGTAACGCTTCACGCCCACCGCGGCTGAGCATTATCGCCGCACTCGCGCCCCACCGCATCCGGGCTCATCCCCGTTCTCCGCTCCGTCATAAATTCTGACTCACCGGCATCCAGGCCGCTTTCACCGCCCCCGGATTTTCACTTTTCATCATCCATGCACCCCCTCCGACTCGTCGTCCTCCTCCTCCTCGCGTTGCCGTGTGTCGCGCAACCCATCCGCGTGCTTTACATCGGCACACCGGACCGCGGGCCGCGCATGACCGCCCACGCCCTCATGCGCGACCTCGGCCGCGAAGCGATCTGGTTCGACTACGTCGCGGACCCGGCCGCGGCCACGCCGGACTTTGTCGCGCGCTTCGACGCGATCGTCGTTGATGCGCCGCTGGAAAAATTCCCCGCCCTCGCGCGGGTGCCCACGGCCAAGCGCGTCGCCGCCGCAGCGCTCGGCGAGCGCGACGCGCCAGACCTCGCCGCCAACGCAAAGCCTAAGCTCCTCGCCGCCGCCGGTGTCGTCCGCACCGCCGAGTGGGAGAAATTTCTCGCGCAACGCGAGTCCGAGCAACGCGAGGCCCGGCCCACGATCGCCAACTACGAGAAACGCGCCCAACCGGTCACGTTTCAGTTTCCGCTTTCAGTCAAGGGCAGCACCGAGCGCACTCAAGTCGCCCCGGATCTGAAGCTCGTTCTCTTCGCTGGCGAGCCCGACATCGCGAAGCCCATCTTCATGGCTTGGGATGAGCGCGGTCGCCTCTGGATCGCCGAGACGCGCGACTACCCGCACAACGTGAAGGCCGACGGCATGGGCAACGATAGCATCAAAATTTGCGAGGATACCGATGGCGACGGCCGCGCGGACAAGTTCACCATCTTTGCCGACAAGCTGAATATCCCCACCGGGTTCACGTTCGCCAACGGCGGCATCGTCGTCGCGCAGTCGCCGCGTTTTCTTTTTCTCAAAGACACCGACGGCGACGACAAAGCCGACGTGCGGCAGGAAATCATGACCGGCTGGGGCATCAACGACACGCACGCGCAGGCCAACAATCTCCACTACGGTTTCGACAACTGGCTCTACGGCGCGGTCGGCTACTCCGGTTTCAACGGCACGGTCGGCGGCAAGGAAATGCGTTTCGCGCAGGGCACCTACCGCTTCAAGGCCGACGGCTCCGCGCTCGAGTTCCACCACCAGTTCACCAACAACACCTGGGGCCAGAGCGTAAACGCGTTCGGCGATCAGTTTGGCGGCACGGCGAACAACGCGCCGCTTTTCTTCGGCGGCATCCCCGCCACCATCGTGCCCCGCGGCACGCGCGCGATGACCGCGAAGCGCATCAACACGGAGGACAAGACGCACACCATCACGCCGAATTTCCGGCAGGTCGACGTCATGGGTGGCTACACCGCCGCAGCCGGCAGCGCTTTCATCAGCTCCGACAATCTCCCTGCGCGCCTGCAAGGGAAGGCACTCGTGTGCGAGCCCACGATGAAGAACATCGCGCTCATGGATGTGCAGCGCGACGGCGCGGGCTACGTCGCCAATGACGGCTTCAATCTCGTCGCCAGCAGCGACGAGTGGATGTCACCTGTCTTCGCCGAAGTCGGCCCCGACGGTGCCGTGTGGTTTTCCGACTGGCAGAACTACATCATCCAGCACAACCCCACGCCCAACGTCGCGCGCGGCGGCTACGACGCGAAGACCGGCGTCGGCGGCGCGCACGAAAATCCCCTCCGCGACAATTCCCGCGGCCGCGTTTACCGCGTCGTTTGGGATCAGGCCAAACCCGCCGCGATCACGTCGCTCAAGGGCGCCTCGACCGCGCAGCTCGTCGCCGCGCTCGGCAGCGGCAACCAGTTTTGGCGTGTCACCGCGCAGCGCCTCCTCGTGGAGGGCAAGCGCACCGACGCCGCGCCCGCGTTGAAAAAACTCGTCGCCGCACCCGCGCCCCTCGCCGCCATTCACGCCCTCTGGTCGCTCCAAGGCCTCGGCGCCCTCGACGCCGCCACCCACCGCGCCGCGCTCACGCACGCCGACGCCGCCGTGCGCCGCAACGCCACCCGCGCCCTCGGCCGCGACGAGGCCGCCGTCGCGCTCTTCTTCGCCTCCGCCGTCGTCAGCGACTCCGACTCGCTCACGAAACTCGCCGCACTCACCAAGCTCGCGGAATTCGCCACCACGCCGCAGATCAAGACCGTCGTCTCCGCGCTCGTGCGCAATCCCGCCAACCAGCAGGACGAGTGGCTCCGCGAGGCGAGCCGCATTCTCGGGCGCGTCCACGGCGCGGGTCTCTACCGCGAGGGTTCGAACTTGCTCCCGAACCCCGGCTTCGAGGAAATCGGCGCTGACAACCTCCCGGTCGGCTGGAAGCGCCGCGACTACGGCGAGCGCGAGGCCAACACCACCGCCGCGTGGTCGATGGCCGGCACCGAGCGCGAGTTTCACGGCGGCAAGTTCGCCCTGCGCGTCACCACCACCGGCGCCGCCGACACGAGTTTCCACGCCGACGTGCCCGTGAGGCCCAACACCCAATACCGCCTCGCCGGCTGGATCCGCACCCGCGGCATCTTCGGCCGAGCGAGCTTCAACGTGCATAACATCCGCGCCGAAACCGAGATCATCCGCCGCGACTCCGACTGGTCGCAGGTCGAGGTCGAGTTCAACAGCGGCGCCAACACGACCGCGAGCGTCAACGTCCTCCACGTCGCGCGCGGCGAGTCGTTCTTCGACGACGTGCGCCTTGTGGAACTCTCCCTCGTCGACGAGTCGGGCAACCTCAAGCCCGGCGACGCCACGCGCGGCCAGCTGCTCGCGACGAAGCACCCCGCCGCCTGCATCCTCTGCCACACGATCAAGGGCGCAGGCAGCACCGTCGGCCCCGCGCTCGACGGCATCGCCACGCGCGCCACGCCCGCCTACATCCGCGAAAGCCTCCTCGAACCGAGCAAGGTGATCGCGAAAGGCTTCGAGCAATTCGGCAAAATCTCCCCCATGCCCCCGATGGCCGACATTTTTTCCCCGCAGGAGATCTCCGATATCGAGGCTTACCTCCAAGCCCTGAAGTAAGGCCGCCGCTCGCCGACGCGCCGTTTTTGTCTCCCACTCTCCCACTCTCTCCGTCTCTCATTCTCCCCCGCTCCCTTTCCCCATGTCTGAAAAGAAAATCAACCTCGCCATCATCGGCCTCGGCTTCGGCGCCGAGTTCATCCCGATCTTCCAAGCGCATCCCAATGCCAATCTCGTCGCCGTCTGCCAGCGCGACCCGAAGAAGCTGAAGGCCATCCAGGACGCCTTCGGCATCCCGAAAGGCTACACCGACTACGACGAACTCCTCCGCGACCCCGAGATCGATGCCGTCCACATCAACACGCCGATTCCCGATCACGCCGCGCAATCCATCAAGGCGCTCAAGGCCGGCAAGCACGTGGCCTGCACCGTCCCGATGGCCACCTCCATCGCCGACTGCAAACGCATCGTCGATCTCACGAAGAAGACCGGCCTCAAATACATGATGATGGAGACGGTCGTCTACGCCCGCGAATATCTCTACATCAAGGAACTCTACGACCGCGGCGAGCTGGGCAAAATCCAGTTTCTCCAAGCGAGCCACCAGCAGGACATGGACGGCTGGCCCAATTACTGGCCCGGCCTCCCACCCATGTGGTATGCCACGCACTGTGTCGGCCCCATGCTCGCGCTCACCAACGCCACGGCAGAATACGTTTCCTGCTTCGGCTCCGGCACCGTGCGCAAGGAACTCATCAAGCACTACGGCTCGCCCTTCGCGGTCGAGACTGCGCACATCAAGTTCAAGGACTCCGATCTCACCGCTCGTATCATCCGCTCGCTTTTCGACACCGCGCGCCAATACCGAGAGAGCATCGACGTCTACGGTTCCAAAAAATCTTTCGAGTGGTCGCTCATCGAGCACGAGCCGCACGTCCTTCACACCGCCAAGCTACCTGAGCACAAGATCCCAAAGAAAATCAAAGTGCCCGACTACGCGAAGCGCCTGCCCAAAGGGATTCAGAAGTTCACGACCAAGGGCGTCTACGATCTCGGTAAGAAAACGCACCTCAGCTTCACGCAAGGCGCCGGCCACGGCGGCTCGCACCCGCACCTCGCGCACGAGTTCCTCCGCGCGCTCGTCGAGGACCGCGACCCGATGCCGAATGCCGTGCAGTCCGCCAATTGGACCTGTGTCGGCCTCTGCGCCCACGAGTCTGCCCTCGCTGGCGGCAGAATCGTGAAGCTCCCCGCGTTCACGCAGGGTTGAGGCGAACGGCGCTCCACGCGCGGTTGCAGAAGCAGGGCGGGTCAGTGCCCCGCCCACTCACCCGACACGTTTTCGAACCGAGGCCGGGTCACCGGCCCGCCCTACTCTTTCTTTGCGTCCACCCTCGTTCGCGCTTCACTCCCGCTTCCATGATCGAAGTTTCGCAGCTCACCCGCGTCTTTCGCACCTACAAGAAGCAGCCAGGTTTCTGGGGCGGGATAAAAGGGCTTTTCCATCGGGAGTTCGAGGAAACCGCCGCGGCGAAGGATATTTCGTTTACGATCGGCGAGGGTGAGTTCGTAGGTTTCCTCGGCCCCAACGGTGCCGGGAAGACCACCACGCTGAAAATGCTCTCGGGCCTCATCTACCCGACAAGCGGCACGGCCACCGTGGCCGGTTTCGATCCGACCAAGCGCGAAAACGCCTACCGGCGGCTCTTCGCGCTCGTGCTCGGCCAGAAGAACCAGCTCTGGTGGGACCTGCCCGCGATCGAGTCGTTCAACCTGCTCCGCGCCATCTACGCGATTCCCGCCGCGCAGTTCAAAGCCACCCTCGACGAACTCGTCGACCTCCTCACTGTGCGCGAGAAGCTCAACGTAATGGTCCGCGAACTCTCGCTCGGTGAGCGCATGAAGATGGAGCTTATCGCCGCCCTCCTCCACCGCCCGCGCGTGCTTTTCCTCGATGAGCCCACGATCGGACTCGATGTCGTTTCGCAAAAAGCCGTGCGCCAGTTTCTCCGTGACTACAACCGCCGGCACCGCGTGACGATTCTTCTCACCAGCCACTACATGGCGGACATCAAGGAACTCTGCGAACGCGTCATCGTGATTCACAAAGGGAAAAAGATTTACGACGGTGCGCTCGACCGGTTGGAGAACGCGGGCGGCGCAAAGAAGAAAATCATCACGTTTCTGCCCGCCGTCTCCAGCGCCACGGGCGGCAACAGCGCCTTTCCCGACACCTGGCAATCGCGCCACGGCGAAACCAAGCGGATCGACGACGGCAAGTTCACGCTCCGCGTGCCGAGCGACACCGTCGTCGCCGTTTCCCAAGAGATCCTGAACACCGGCCCCGTCGCCGACATTACGATCGAGGACGTGCCGCTAGAGGACGTCATCGCAGAGCTATTCAGCGCGCAGGCGTAGTGACAGTCTTTCCGGCCAGCGCCAACTGGTGCCAATCAAGGCTGCCGCGATTTCTCGGAACGACTGTGCACTGTGTTCCACCGCTCGTTTGAGTGACTCACGATCGAGTGTCGCGCCAACAGCCAAAGCCGCTTGAGACGCAGCATCATGGAGCGATTCAATACGCCGCGCATCAGGATAGCTCACTTGTCCACGCCGCCGTCGCAGCTCGTGCATGAGACGGAAATTCGTCTCCGCCAGCTGCACATGGAGCCAGCGTTGTGCCGCGATCAATTCGCCACGATCAATTTTTTGGCACGTGGAGACATAGTCAGCCACAAAGCCTTCCACGAGACATGCAACTTCATGATCGTCCATGCATTTTGATGGCAGTTCTCGCACCAGCCGCCGGAGAAAAATTTCCCAATCTGAGCCGCCTTTCATCACCCGTAGCCCAAAACTCAGGACCAGCGCCAGATCCCCGAGCGCCGGTCGTATCCGAGCGAGACGCGCCCCCAGACCCATGCGAAAAATCCACTTCGCCGCCCGCAGCGCCCCGGCCGGCAACAACACCAAATCCAAATCCCCTTCGGGAAAAATCACCGTAACCTTGCTTGCGCTTTCCAAGCGACCAAGGCGCACCACATACGCAATCGGTTCGGACAATCCCGCCGCCTCAATCCATTCGCGCTGCGCGAATAGCTCCGGCCGTGAAGTCACAACCTGAAAGTCCCAATCAGAAAATTCATCTGCGGAAGCAACATCCGACGATTCGCGGCATTGAGACCCGATCAAAACCAACGCACGAATGGAAGACTCGTGTCTTGCCCACTCGACGAAAGCGCCGGGGAGTTTTTGCGCCCTTACCATCTGCGAACTGAGATTAGAATCTCGGTGCCTTCCATGCCTGGGCCGGCGTGAATTTCGCCGCGGTGCAACCGCAGGATCTCCTTCGCGAGGAAAACTCCGAGTCGCCCTTGGTTCGGCACGTCGCCGTTAACGGGTTCGGGCAGGATCCCCTCGAGCTCCATGTTCTTTCCTTTCAACGAAAGCAGCGCGGTCGTTTCATCACCCACGCCGGTTGATCGCACCTTAAGCGCGAGATCTTTCAGCCCTTGTTCCTGTCGGCTCACGCCCACCGCCGTGACGAGCGCACGGATGGCGTAGTCTAGTAGCTTCTTGCTCGCATTCAGGAGAATGGGTTCCTGTCCGACCTCGACCCTCAGTCCGAGTGAGTAGCCGATGCTCTGAGCCAAATCGCGGATGTCGATGGCGGCGGGCTCGGCCTCGTGCAGCTCGTGCATCACAGAGAGATTGTCATTCAACGCCTCGAGCGCTTCGACGTCGTTCTTCATCGTTTCAATGAGCGACGCCGGCATCGTCCGCTCGCCACTCGTCTGCCGGAAGGTCGCGAGTGAAACGAGGGCATTGCCGAGTTCGTGGCTCAAGGTAAGCGCAAGTTCACGGAGCATTTCGCGCCGGCTCGCACGTTCACGTTGCGCGGTCTCTTGCAGCTCCCCGGTCGCGTCTTCCCAAGCGGCCCAGACTCCGCCGGTCTCGGTGACAATTCCTGCACTCGCGCGAAACGGCTGGCTGGCCGCGGGCGCGGCTCGCGCCACCTGTCGCGTCCGGCGCGCATGTCCGATCAAATCGCGAACCACCAGAGGCACGTGCCGAGGCGCGTTTTCGTTTGGGCCAAGCACCAAAGTGCCCGGCAGATACTTGGCGCCGATCGCCGCTTGCTCCGCGCCCTGCGTCAATCGTGTGAACTGCGAAGACTTGGCGAGCAAGTGCCGGAGCAAACGCGCGAAGAAAACCGCGCGAATCCGATCAGCTTCATCATAAGCCTGGCCATCGTCACGCACGCCGAGGGCCACCAGACCCAGCAGCCGGCCATTGTCGTGCACAGGCACGAGGAGCCGCGCGCCCCAAAGCGCGAGCCGGTTACGCACCTCCAGCTCCGCGAGCGGATCGGCAGGGTTTTCCCAATTCGTCCCATCGATAATCGCGGGATAGTTCTCAAAAAAAGCCACCAACGGATCCTCAAGTGGAAAGAATGAAGCGCCCCGATCAGCGCGAAAACCATCGGTCTCCCGCAGGAAAAATACCGCGTGTGAGGCGCGGAGCAGATGCCGCGAAGCCCGGCGAAACTCCGCCACCAGCCTCTCCTTCGTGTCGATATTCTCCATCGCCGCCTCGAGGAAGTCCCACAACTCCGCCCCATCTGCGACGGGCAGGCGCTGCTGAGTCCGCGCCGGCTCCAGCCGGCGGTTTTTCTCTTTCAGCATGTCGAGAAGCGACTGCTTCTCGGCCACTTCCTCGACGAGGGGAAGCAACTCCTTCAAACGCGTCGCACTCTCCTCGTAGGAAAGAAAGATCCGCGCCCGCCCGCTCAGACGCGCCTGCTCGAAAGGAAGACTGCGCGGTTCTCCCACATAAATCGTGGGGCAACGCACCAGTGCCGCCGGCAACCGGGTTTCCGCCACCGCATCAAGCACCACCACGGCGGCAAAACCGGGAGAGTTTCCTCCCGCAAAGGCTTGCGACGCCAACCGCAAAGCGAGCCGCCCGGGCGGCAGCTGCCGCTCCCACGCATCCGCGAGGGCGGAGTCGTGTGTCGCTAGGATGACAAGGGTTGGCATGGAAAGGTCACGCGAAACGTCGCCCCGCGACCGGGTTCGGGCGGATCGACGCTGATGCTCGCATGCAGATTCGCGAGGATATCGCTACAAACCGCAAGCCCGAGACCGAAGCCTGTGGATTTAGTCGTCTGAAACGGCTGGAATAACTTCGGCCGGATTTCCGGGGAGATGCCTGGACCGCCGTCCGACACCGACATCTCGATCCGATCACCAGCGTTACGGGTCGCAATCTTCACCCAACGCGCTGACTCCTCACACGCTTCAACGGCCTGAATGGCATTGAAACACAGATTGAGCATTACCTGCTTCGCCGCCGAAGCATCGGTAAAGGCCCGATCCGGAGAAGCCTGAAAATCGGTCTGCAACTGCACCTGCCGATGCGACGCCTTGGCCGCGACAAGATCCAACCCGGATAGCAAAAAAGGATGCAGGTCGATCATCTGCGCCATATAGGCCCGCGGTGCCGACAAATCGAGCAGTTGGTCCGTCAGTTGATCAATGCGACTCACCTCATCGCCGATGAGACGGAAAAATTTATT
>JANNEY010000432.1:0-14632 GCA_031379235.1 Opitutaceae bacterium
ATCGACGACGACGTAAAGAATCGCAAATTTGAAGGCCTTCTCGGCGTGCAAGTCCACGTCGGCCCGCCGATGAAGATCGAGTATCGGAGCTTCCGGTTGAAAACGCTTTAGGGTGTGTTTTCAAAATGATTGTCATCGCGAGGTGCGCGAAGCGCGCCGTGGCGATCCAGCTGGATTGCTTCGTCGCCGCGCAGGGCGCGGCTTCTCGCAATGACAGAATTTGAAAACCCGCTCTAACGCGCCAGCGCATCCGCCACCGCCGCGATCGCGGCGCGCTCCCGCTCGGCCCACTCGCCGCGAATTTCGGCGAACGGCAGCCCGCGCGACACCAGCGCATCACGCCAGCGCTGACGTGCGCGGGCGCGCGATTCTTCGTCAGGAAAGCAGCGCTGCGGATCGGCGGCAAAAGGCACGTCGGTATCGCACAGCAGATAGAGCGCAAAGCCCCGCGCCCGCGCCTCCGCCTCCTCGCGCACCCATCCCGGGCACTCGCCCGGAAACAGCGCGTCGTTCCACAATGTGCAGGTCACGAGCTCTGTGTCGCAAAACACCACGCGCGTGGCCTGCCTCGCCGCGTGCTCTTCATTGGCCATCTGCCCAAGCGCAATCGTGCCGAGATCGCGGGCTTCGATTTTTCCTTCGTGCGCATCCCAGAATTCCCGCGCGAACTCCGGCGCCCACGGCGCGCCGAAATGCGCCGCGAGCCGCTGCGCCAGCGTGGTCTTACCGGTCGACTCGGTGCCGAAGATCGCGATGCGCATGGTTTCAGGCATTCGCCGTCTCCTCTCTCAGCGTCTTTCGCCAGGCGTTGTGCCCCGCCAACGCCAGCACGAAGAAGCCGAGATACAATCCGGCATAGAGCCGCAGATCCTTTGCCCAGTAGACGCCGACGGCGACGAAGTTCACGATCATCCAGCCCGCCCAGTTCTCGAGGCGCTTCCGCGCCTGCCACCATTGCGCAATCATACTGAAGACGAAAATGAACGCGTCCCAGTGCGGCAGCGCCGCATCCGTCGTGCGCCGCATCAACTCCCCCCACGCCGCCGTGCCCAGCGCGCCGACGCCGACCCAAGTCGCGATGGCCCGAAGCGGCAGCCGGGTCACCGGCAACATGTCGCGGTCTCCCGCGCGCGACCAGTGCCACCAGCCGTAGCCCTGCACGGCGAAAAAGAAAATCTGCAGCAGCACGTCGGAGTAGAGTTTGGCGTCGAAGAACACCGCGGCCGAGACCGCCACCTGCGCGAGCCCCACGGGCCAGCCCCAGATATTCTGCCGGATCATCAGCCCCACGCCGATGACCCCGAGAACCGTGCCGATGATTTCAAGGAGACCCATTTTCAAGCCAGTTGGAACCGCTAATTGGATTTCATCAATGGATGAAATCTCTTCCTCCCCTCCGGCTCATCGTCTCCGGCCCAATATTTGGAGCCCGCGAATCGCGGGCGTTTACTTGGTCTGCGATTAGCCGCCCCGCATCCGCCCGCGAAGGCGATTAGCCGAAGCCACACCTCCAAGATTTCTCCCATTGCAGAAATCCATCAGCAGTTCAAATTCCGTTCTCCGTCTCCCGCCTTAAGCATTCCCCGCCACAAACGCCTCCATCGTCTCACGCGTGATCGTGTGCCTCGCACTGCAACGCGGACAGCGGATTTCGATCGTCGGATCCTCGCCAAAGAGCGCGGCGGGATCCTGCCGCATCGACGGCGCGAGCACCTCCATCAGGCGGGCCTGATTGCAGCCGCAGTGCCAGCGCTGGATGCGACGCTCGAGTAGCGACAGCGTCTCCGTGGCGTCGAGCGTGCGCACGATGTCGGGTGTCAGCGCCTGAAACCACGCGAGGTCGCAGTCAGGATGCTCGCTCACGAGGGCAAACTCCTCCTCCCCGAGCTGAAAATACCGCGCGCCGCGCTGCTCGCTCTGGGTGTAAAATTTTTCCGCCGCCGCCATCGGATCCGCGCCCTCGAACGTGACGGCGCTCCGGCGCTTTTCGCCCCGGCCGCGCACGACGTCGGCATAGAAAATATTTTCCGGCAGCTCCTTCACGTTTTCATCAAACACTCGCCCCGTCACCGCGCCCGTCTCGTTATCGCCGGTGAGAAACATATTCACGAGCGGCTGCTGAAAATTGATCGTCCAGGCGGTGAGCTCGTTCCACGGGCGCGACGCGCAGTGCAGCGTAAACGCCGCGAGCGCGCGCTTGAACATCGCGTCCTGCTCCGGCGCGACCTTGATGCCGTGCGCGCTGAGATGGAGATAGTAGTCGACGAACATCTCGCCGAAATCCGCGCGCGCCACGAGTGCGTTGCGGTTGCGCACGAAGTGCGTGCGAATTTCCAAGCCGGATTCGGCCGAGTTGGGTGGAGTCGTTTCAGGCATGATCGATAACCTCGCGCGAAACCGCCCGAAGTAAAGCCGCGCCCCTCCGCCGCCGGCTTCCGGCCGCTACTACTTTCTTCAAAGTTCACTCGCGATCACCTGCAAGGTCCGCGCCTGCACGGCGCGCTTCCGCGCCTTCTCCACGCCCAGCGCGTCGAGCCCCAGTGCATTGGCCACCGCGAGCACCGTGCCCACCCCGCAGAACGGATCGAAAATCATTTTCGCGCCCGCCTGCTCCCGCGCAAATCGCACCGCGTGACCCGCCGCCCGCACGCCCATCGCCCGCACCCATTTTTGCTCACCTGCATCCACGATCACATCCGGGATGGGCAGCACATCGGGACATTTCATCGCGCGCGACACCGCAATCAGGTGCGTGAAACCCGGCCGGCCATGCGTGAGCATCCCCGGCGGCCGCCGGCACACGATTTTGTGAAACAAGATCCGCGCGCCGGCCTCTTCGGCGGCGCGCGTCACCAGCGCCCCTTTGTCCACCCACTCACCGTCGCGCTTGATGTCCGACTGAAAAAAGACCGCCGCGCTCTCCTCCGGCACCGCGTCGATCACCAGCCGCGCCGCCTGCAAAAACCAGCCACGCCAGGCTGGCAGCGGCAGATTGACCTCCGAAACATCCGGCAGCGATGTCACCGCACACGCGCCCTCGATCCGCCCGCGCGCCTGCATCCACGGGATCGCGTCCGCGCACTCCACCACTCGCTGCGGCTCAGTTGGCATCATCGTGGGTGACTCCTTCCGGAGGCGGCGGCAACTCCACTGCTTTTTCTCCCGGCGCCGGCGGCGGCCAGGCGACGCCCATCGCGCGGTTTATGGCGCGGGTGCCCGCGAATGCGATCGCTTCGAGCAATCGACTGCGTTGCTCCACACTCGCCTCCAGCGCGGCGGGCGCACGCGCCAGCCGCATGGCGTCGCCGGCGCGCACGAGCAGGCCCCAGCCCGCGGGGACCTCGGCCTCGGCAAAAATTCCCTCCTCGGCGACCAGGTAAAGAAAGTCGGCGCAACGGTAGCGGAGCATCTTCGAAAATTTTGTGCCGCGCAGCACCCGCTGCTGCAGCGTGGCGATCGCTTCGAGCACGTCCCGATACGTGCGGTGCTCCAGCGTCGAGAAATCCCACGCGTCGTATTCCGGCCAAAGCGTTTCGCCGCGGCGCAAGTCAGGTCGGTGCATCGCGAGCAGTTGCTCCAGCGTCTGCCGTCGCTCGATCAATTCGGCGAGGCGCGCCCGCGTCGCCAGTTCCGCGTGCGCATCCTTGAGCAGATCGGCCCGCGCTTGCTTGCACTCGAACACCGCCGTGCGCACCGCGCGCCCGCCCCGGCCCGGCGCATAAGCCGCCACATCGGCGCGATAGCCGCTCTGCGGCACTCGCACCTCGCCCGCGGCGAGGCGAAACCCGTTCGCCTGCGCCCACGCGAGGGCGAGGACTTTTAGGCGGACGTGGCGTTCGGTCTCTGACGACGGCATGACATTACGCGCACATCAGGTAATCGACGCCTTCCACATAGCCGCGCGCATGCAGGTGGACGCGGTTCACCTCCCGCGCGCCGCGTTTCGCGACGTAGCCCAGCACCAACGCCTCGCCCCGCGGCGGGATGGCGGCGACGTCGACGACCGGCAGCCCGGTGCCGCCAATCGCGCGCGTGGCCTTTTTTCCATCCACATCGATGTAGCCCGTGATCTCCACGCCATGCGCGAGCAGATGCGCGGCGCGCTTGCGCGTCGGCCGGCCGGCGCCCCAAACCCACACCGCGCGCCCCCGCGCGATCCGCGCGACCTCGCGAGCAATCCAAGGTGCCTTCATGCGAAAAAATGCCTCGGG
This sequence comes from Opitutaceae bacterium, assembly GCA_031379235.1. Lineage (GTDB taxonomy): Bacteria > Verrucomicrobiota > Verrucomicrobiia > Opitutales > Opitutaceae > ER46. The sequence continues at coordinate 4,212 of JANNEY010000432.1, forward strand.
GGCATAACGCGCGTCCGTGCGCGTGAGCCGCGTCGGCAGATCGTTCCAGCGCAGAAGCACGCGCGGGACCTTCGCCATACGCACGCCGGCGTCGAGCCAGCGCAGCCACAGCTCGTAGTCCTCGGGGAAATCGCCGGCGCGATACCCGCCGTGCCGGGCAATGAGTTCCCGCCGAAACATCACGCTCGGATTCGCAAGCGGGGACTCCACAAAGCGATTCACTGTGATCGCCTCGGGGGTAAGGAGCGTGTTGAGCCAGTCCACATGCAGGGCGTAGCCCTGCCTCGCGATGCGATCACCGCCAAATTCCACCAGGCTTCCCACCACGCCGATCGCGCGATTTTCCGGCGCGTCCAAAAACCTCACCTGCAGCTCCAAACGCTCCGGCCGCGCCTCGTCGTCCGCATCCATCCGCGCGACCAGCTCACCGCGCGCCACGGCGGCAGCCGCGTTTGCCGCCATGGCGACCCCCGCGTGCGCCTGCTCCAGCACTCTCAGCCGCGGCTCCGCTTGCGCCAGCCCGTGCAAAATCTCCCGCGTGCCATCCGTCGAGCCATCGTCAACCGCGATCAATTCCCACTCGGCCAAAGTCTGGGCGCGCAGACTCGCGACCGCCCGCGTGATGGTGGCCGCCGCGTTGCGCACCGGCAGGACAATCGAGACTCGCGGCACTCTTTCGTGGTTCAAGCGCCGCGACGAAAGTTGGCCGCCCGGTCGATGTCGATTCGTTCGATCTTTTTCCCGTGAAAAACACGATTCGACAGTTGCCCCGGCACCCGCTCGGCCCGAACCTCGCGGTCCATGTCCGAACCATCCTTGCCCCGCGGTCTTGTCGAAGAGAAGTTTTCGCTGCCCCTTTTCCTTTTCACCGTCGCCGCGTCCCTCGCCGGCCTGGTCGTTTTGCTCAAGCTCGTCGCACCTGATGCCACGTGGCAGGCCCAGGTAACGGGCGGCGCCGCGGGTTTCGCCGTCGCGTTCCTCGTGATTCATTTGGGCACATGCTTCTTTGAGTTTTTCTTTCACCGCTACGTCTTGCACAAGCCCGTGGTTCCTTTTCTCAGCCGCTTCTACCGGCAGCATACGCTCCATCACTCGCTCACCCGCATCGGGAAACGCTACACCACTTCCGGCCGCGAAGTGCCGTTTGTCGAAAACGTCTATCCCGTCACGACGCCGGAGCAGGGCGAGGCATCGTTTTTCCCTTGGTATACGCTGGCGATTTTCGCCGTCTTGCTCACCCCGATCCTCATCGGCCTGCAGGCCTTGATGCCCTCGATCCCGTGGTTCTTCGGCGGTTTCGCCGCCATCGCCTTTGCCCTCTCGCTCTACGAGATTTTTCACGCGATCGAGCACTGGTCATTCGAGCGCTGGGCTCCGCTCATCGAGCACCGCACCTTCGGCTGGTTCTGGCGCAAGGTTTACAGCTTCCACCTCCGCCATCACGCCGTGATCGATTGCAACGAAGCCATCTCAGGGTTTTTCACCCTGCCCGTCTTCGACTGGGTGTTCGGGACCTTCATCCTCCCCAAGTCCCTCTACGTCACCGGCACGGAGTGGCAGGCGAATGAGTTCACCAGTCCGCGTCCCGTGGCGTTCATCCGCTGGTGCGACGCAAAGGGTGACGCGCTCGTGAAAGCGCGCCGCGCCGCCGCCGCGCCCAAAGCGCAGCCCGCCAGCTATACCCGCGGCGAGCGGATCGCCCATGCCCTCACGCATGGCGTCGGACTGATCGCGAGTATCGGAGCGCTCGTGCTCCTCGTGGTGTTTGCCGCGACGCGTGGCGGCGGACGGGAGATGGCCGGCGCAATCCTTTTTGGCGCGGGCTTGGTCGCGGTCTATGCCGCGTTTGCCACCTTCCGCGAAAACCGCGTCGCCCACTGGCGCGAGGTTTTCCCCCGCCACCGCCACGCCGCTATCTTTCTGCTGATTGCCGGGACCGCCACCCCATTCCTCCTCAGCGGGGTCGGCGGCGCGTGGGGCTGGAGTCTGATCGGCGTCGTCTGGGGCCTTTGTGCGGCGGGCGCAAGCGCGCGGCTTTTCTGGCCGGGGCGCATGCAGGTGGTGGCGCGTGGGTCGTATCTTTTGCTCGGCCTCGTGGCGTTGATTGCCCTCAAGCCACTCGTGCAGACGGTGCCGCAGGGGGCCGTATGGCTGTTGCTCGCCGGCGGGCTCTGTTACGCTTGCGGCACGGCGTTTCACCTCTGGCAGGGGATTCGCTACCATCAGGTCGTGCGCCACGCGTTCGCCTTCGGCGGCAGCGCCTGCCACATCGTGGCCGTGCTCATCTTTGTGCTGCCCCGCGCAGGCTGAGGCCCGCTTCGGCGGATGGTGGACGCTGGCGGACTCGAACCGCCGACCCCCTGCGTGTGAAGCAGGTGCTCTAACCAACTGAGCTAAGCGTCCAATCTGAGGCCGGGAACGTGGACATCCGCGGCGGGCGAATCAATCCCGATTTCAGGCGGAGTGTTCGACGACCGTGGTTTGAGGTGGAGCGTGTTGACCTCAACGCGCTTTCAGGAGCCGCGCCGTAGCCCAAGCGCGTTGGGGTCAACGCGCTCCACCTTGATCACTTTTTCGACATCACCGCTCGCTTCCGGCCGGGCGCGACGGTGCGGCAGATTTCGCAGACGGTCCCGTCGCACGCGTGAGCCGTGCAGTGTTCCCGGCCGTAGAAAATGATCCGCAGGTGCAACGCGTTCCAGTGCGCACGGGGGAAGAGTTTTTTCAGATCGGCCTCCGTCTGCTCGACGTTTTTCCCATTCGTGAGCTGCCAGCGCTGCGCGAGCCGGTGGATGTGGGTGTCGACGGGAAACGCGGGGACGCCGAACGCCTGCGCCATCACCACGCTGGCCGTCTTGTGGCCGACGCCGGGCAGCTCCTCAAGCGCCTCAAACGTATTCGGCACCGCACCGCCATGCTGCTCGATGAGCATGCGCGAGAGCCCCGCGATGGCCTGAGCCTTGCGCGGCGCGAGACCACAGGGACGCACAATTGCGTCGATCTGCGCGACGGTGAGGGCGGCCATCTTCGCCGGCGTGTCGGCGAGCGCGAAGAGTGCGGGTGTGGTCAGGTTCACGCGCTTGTCGGTGCATTGCGCCGAGAGCAGCACGGCGATGAGCAGCGTGAACGGATCGCGATGCACGAGCGGCACCGGCGTCTCGGGATAAAGTTCGGCGAGTCGCCGGTCGATCCACGCCGCTCGCTCCTGCTTCGTCGTCATCGCTGAAAACAGAACGGCTCGTCCGGCAGAAACAATGCCCGATTGCAGCCGGCTGCGGACAGAGCCGGCGGGCAGGGACGCCCGCCGCTACGCCGAACGCGTCAGAACGGCTTCGCGATCTCCAGCGACCACGTGCGGCCGCCGAGGAGGTTCTGACTCACGGCGGGGTCGTAGCCGAAGGCGCCCGTCGAAAGCGGCGGCTCCTTGTCGGTGAGGTTCGCGAGGCCGAGGCGCACGCGGCTGCCGCGCAGCCACCGCGCGGCATCGGTGCCGAAACGGTAGCCGAGCGAGGCGTTGTAGGTGATCGTGGACTCGACGACGTAGCGGTAGACGAACTGCCCACCGGTGAACTGGCGAGCGATGTAGCCGGGCCGTCCCAGCGACTCCCACACGGCCTGCGACGTGCTCGCACCACCCTGCGACGGTCCGACGTAGTAGGCCCCGAGGTTGCCGGTCCACGCGCCCCGGCGCCACGAGACGTTGGATGTGCCGCGCCAGCGCGCGACGCCGCTTGTGTTCATGTCGTCCGTCTCCGTCACCGGCTGGTTCGCGGGGCGCTGCGTGGAGCGCGACTTCACGAGGTAGGACCACTCCGAGTTGAGCACGACGTTGCCAAACGGAAATTTCGGCAGCACGTAACGCAGCCCGAGATCGACGCCCTCGTGGTCGCTGGCGGCGACATTGATGAAGGGCGCGTTCACGGAGAAGATTTTGCCGGCGATACCCTGCTGGTTGCCGGGGTTGGCAGTGTTGTAGGGAGCAAACGCTGCGATGTCCTCCGGTGTGACTGCGTAGCGCACGACATCGGGGTCGCCCTTGTAGTTCGCCGTGCCGCTCCCGAGATCGATTTGGGCGATGGTGCGGCCGGCGGCGAGCTGTGACTTGGTGTAGGCTTGGAGGAGCGTGACGTCGCTCGCGCGGATCTGGCCGGTGCTGCGCTGGCCGAGGAGATTGGTGCGCTCGATGCGCCATTGGTCGGCGGTCACGCTGAGGCCGCGGATGCCGGGCACGTCGAGGACGATGCCGTAGGTCTTGCCCTTGGATTCGGAGGCCTTGAGCGCCGGGTTGCCGCCGAAATAATTGCGCTGCACGTAGGCGCCCTCGTTGGTGAGCGGATTGCGGTAGATGTCGATGTCGCCGGCGCCGGCGGTAATCGTCCAGCGCGGGCTTGTGAAGAGCGCGGCGAGGCTCGGGGCCATGAAGCCCTCGTTGTAGGAGCCGCGCAACATGAGCCACGAAAACGGACGCCAGTTGACGCCGATCTTCGGCTTCGTGGTGCCGCCGAAATCGCTGTAGTTCTCGCGGCGACCGGAGGCCGTGAATTCAAGCGTGTTGACGAACGGCACGCGCTTTTCCGCGCCGACAATCGGCACAACGACTTCCGCGTAGAAGCTCGTGATCTGGCGGTCGCCGATTACGTCGGGGCGCGGCGGGTGGAGCAGGTAGTCGTTGTCGGTCGTGTCGAGGCCGGAGCCGGCGGGATTCTCGCCGCTGAACGGCGGGCGCTTGTCCGCGAGTTTGTCGCTGCGGTATTCGCCGCCGACCGAAGCCAGGATGTCGCCACCCCACCATTTGAGCACGCGGCCCGTGAGGCGCAGATCGCCGCTGGCGATGGAGCTCTCGGCCTTGCGCGCGTAGATGGAGGCGAACGAGTCGACGACCGCCGCGGGATTGGTGTAGGGCCGGTCGGCCACGACCGCGCCGTTCTGCACCTTAAACGTGTAGCCGAAGGGATTGTAGGCGTTGGCATCCGTGCGCAGGAGCGCCGCTTGCAGGAGGCTTTCGCGCACATCGGGGAAAGCTTTGTCCTCGCCGTTGACCTGGTTGTAGAAGCCGGAGGTCTCCCACGTCCACGTCTCGCCGAGCTTGCCGCGCAGACCGGCGGCGAAGCGGACGACATCGGCCTTGGTCGAGACTTTTTCCACGCCGAGATCGGGCAGCGTCACCGAGACGATGCTCACGGTGCGCGGCGCGCCGGTGAGGCGCGCGGTGCCGTCGGCATTGGGCGCGCCGGTGGCGCTGTAGAAACGCGAGCCGTAGGGATTGTAGGGATTGTCCAGCGACAGGGTGCCGAGCTTGTCGGTCGTGGGCGCGTTGAGCGCGAGCGGCTGGCGCACCATGGTGGAGTCGGCCTTGTAGTAGGAGAAGTCCGCGAAGGCCGTGAGGCTCTTGGTCACATCGAACTCGCCCGAGACAAATGTGCTCCCCCGCGCCATGCGCGGCGCGGCCATGCCGAATTCGTTGAGGTCGAGATAGAATTCCGGATTCGCGGGAAAGGTCGGCGCGACCGTCGTGATCGTGGGCGTGCCGACGACGGGGCGGAACCAGTTGTTGGCCGTGGCGGCCGCGATGCGGAAGATCGGCCACCGGCCGCGCGCGGTGCGGGCGTCGAAGGGACCGCCGACGACGTTGAACGGCGCGGGCGCCACCGCCGACAGGTTGGACGTTTTACTGAACTCGCGGTCGCGCAGGAAAATCGCTTCGCGGTAAAGCGTCTCGATCGTGCCAAAGAGCCGGCCACGGCCCTGCGCGAAACTGGTCCCGAAGGTGAACGTGGTCTGAACACTCTGGCCAGCGCCGTGCTCGGGCTGAGCGTAGCGGGCCGTGACTTCGGCGCCGTTGAACGAGCGCTTGAGCACATAGTTGATCACGCCGCCCACCGCATCGGAGCCGTAGATCGCGGAGGCACCGTCGCGCAGGACCTCGATGCGCTCGATGCCCTGCGTGGGAAGTTGGTTGACGTTCACCGCCTGCGAGAGGCCGGCGGTCATCGGGTTGATCGCCATGCGGCGACCGTTGACGAGGATGAGCGTGCCGGTGGCGCCGAGGTTGCGGAGGTTGATGTTGGCGTTGTCGCCGCGCGCGCCGGAGGAGCCGAGGCGGGTCTCGTTTTCCGGGAGATTCACCACCGAAGGCAGGGACGTGAGCAGGTCGACCGGCAGCAGCGCCTGGCGGGCCGACATGGCGTCCTGATCGATGACGGTGACGGGCGCGACCTTCTCCATATCGAGCCGCTTGATGTTGGAGCCGGTGACGATGAAGTTCTGGAGCGAGACGACTTCGTCGTCGCTCGGAATCTTTCCGATCTTGGGACCGCTCTCTGCGGAATTCGCCTGCGTGGCCAATCCGGCCAAACTAACGGCAACGACGATAATGTGGCACCAAGGCGAGCGGGACAGGCCGAAGATCGGGATCATCTTCAAAATATGCACGCGCCGCGTAACGAACCGGCGTCGGAGCCGTTACAATTGCATGACAGGTTGAACCTCACCCGTGCCGCGCCCATGTGACTTCAACGCCCGTTCGATTTCCGGTCGGTCGACAAGCGTCCGGCGGCGAGCGCGGCCAAAGCCACTGCGAGCGTGATGAGTCCCGAGTGCGGCAATGCGGGGACGCTCACCGGCGATCCTCCGCCTCCAACCGCATTGACTTGAATCGGCCGGGTCACGGGGCTCGCCGCGAAATAATTCGCGTTGCCCCCCTGTGTAGCCGTGATGTTGGAGGCACCCACACCCACTGACGTCAGCGTGCTGCCGGAAACAGTGGCCACCGCCGGATTATCACTCGAATAGGTCAGCGGCAGCCCGGAGGTCGCGCTTCCTGTCAAGGCAATGGGCCCGGCGCCGACCGTCGTCGTCGCGAGTGACCCGAACGAGATAAATTGCGTGGCACGAGCGATGGTAAGATTGCCCGTGGCCGAGCCAGTGTAATCCACGTCGCTCACGGTCGCGACCACCGCATACGTGCCCGCGAGCGCGGGTGCCGTCGGCGACCCATCGTAGGTGAAACTCACGCCGAGTCCGGGGGGATTGGTGGTCGCGGTGGCAAGCTTCGGCGAACCGTCGTAAGTGGCGCTGAGGCTGCCCAGGGTGACGGTCGCGACGCCCTGGTTCATCGTCAGGCTGGCGGCGACGCTGGTGACAGAGCCGCCCGTATTCGTAACGACAACATCGAAAGAGCCAGCCGACGCTATCGTAAGGCCGGGCAGCGTGAGATTCGCCGTGGTGGCGCTGGCGTTGCCCGCGATGGCGACGCCGCCTTTGCGCCATTGGTAGGTGGGCGCGGGCGTGCCGGTGGCAACCACCGTGAATGATGCGCTCGTCCCAACGATAGCGGTTTGCGCGACGGGCTGCGTGGTAATCATCGGCGGGACCGGCGGCGGGCCGAGATTCAGGCCAATGAGAACCGGATCGTGATCCGAGGCGCGCCACGGCGTGTTGCCATCGTTCAGCGCCTGCTGGGCGACGGATTTATTGAGCGACGATGTGAGATCGATGTTGTAATCGAGGATGATCGGCTCGTCGGCGTTCGTGTGCCAGGAATCTGCGCCGGTGATTTGGGCGGCGAGGCTCGTCTTGGCGAGGGCGTGGTCGAGGTGGCCGAACTGGCCGCCAAACGAATAGGAATAACCGCCGACACCTTCGAACTGCTCGACCAAGTTTGTGTAGCCGGCGTTCTTGATCGCCGTGATGGGATCCTCCTTCGCATAGGCGTTGAGGTCGCCGACAATGAGGATGTCAGGATCAGCGTCGCCGGTCGGGCTAGTCGCGAGCCACGCGGTCAGGGTGTTGGCCTGCGAAGTGCGGCGGGCATTCCATGCGGCCTGACCGTCGCCCTGATCAGCATCCGGACCGCTGGTAGGCGCGCTGCCCTTCGACTTGAAGTGGTTCACGCAGACAGTGAATTTCTCGTTGTTGGAAATCTGGCGAAAAGTCTGCGTGAGCGGTGGACGGTTGAAGATGGCGTCGGTGTTGATGACGGCGGTGCCAACGGTGGCCACAGTGTTGGTCTTGTAGATGATGGCGCAGGTAATCGCATCGGTGCCGATCGCGGCGACCCCGGGATTGCTGAACGCGTAAACCGTGCCGGGCGGCGCGAGGGCGTTGAGGCCGTTGACCAGATCCTGGATGGCGCTCGTGGCGCCGAAGCCGTCGTTTTCGACCTCGGTAAGGCCGTAGATGTCCGCATTGAGCGTGGAGAGATTCGCCAGGATGTGCGCGCGCTGTCGGACCAGCTCCGCCGCTGTGTCAGCGCCACGCGCGGTCGGAAAGCCGCCGCCGGCGCCATTGCCGTTGAAGAAATTCAGAACGTTGGCGCCGACGATCCGCAGCGTGCCGCCGACCGCCGGCGGGCTCGGCCGGGAGTTCACGCGCGCAAACACGGGCACGGCGTCGGGCTCGATCATGTAGATGCCGGCGATGTAGGTGACGACGCCAGTTATGCCCGTCACGGTGTCGCCGCCCCGCAGGGTGTTCTCTACCGCAGTGGCGCCGCCGAAAAGATAAGGCGTGGGATCGGGATAGCTCTTTGCGGTGCCGTCGTCGACCGTCACGAAACTGCGGTCGTTGACCGCTTGCTGGGCGTTAGCGGCGGCGCCTGGCGCCACGATGTTGGTCGGCTCCGGCAGGCGGCCTCCAATCGAGGCCTCGAATTGCCCGTATTGGCCGAGGGCGAAGGTGTTCGTTACCGTGAGCGTCTGACTGAACGTCACGCGCATGCCTTCGTAGCGCTCAAGAAACGTCGTGCTTGCGAACGGCAACGTGAGCGGAATGGCCGCGGGCAGAGGTGCCGTGCCGGTTTTGGTGACGGCCGTCAGCGTGTCGATCTCGGTGAGGCTGCTGAATTCCTTGGCGGTGCCACTGACCGTGACGACATCACCGACCGCCAACGCCGCTACGGCCGCAGCCTGCGCCGGCGAGGCGCCGGCGTAGATGTAAACGCCCTCGGACGTGAGGGGATCGGCGTCGGCGTCGGCGTCGGGTTCCTGAAGGTAGAAACCATCGCGCGTGCCCGAGCTGTTGAAGTAGAAACCGGTGACGATGCCATCGACGGTCACGGTTTGGTTGGCGATCGGCGTGCTGGTGCCGGAACCTTGCACTGCGTGAATCGGTATCGACGTGCCAGGTGCAGCGGACGTCGTGAAAGAAAAACTGGCGTTGGCCGTCATCGGGAGCGTGCCCGTGGCCTGATCGGTGACTTGGGCGGCAACGAGGTTGACGGTGACCGTATCGCTGAAGGCGAAATTGGCGGCCGGCGTGAGCGTGAAACTCGTGGGTCCGCCGCTCGCGGTGGCGCTGACCGCACCGTTGGCCGCACTCGTGATTCCGAACCACGCGCCGGTGACCGTGACCGCCTGGTTGAAGGTAATCGTGACGGGCGCAGAGACGCTGACATTCACTGCAGCTCCGAGTGGGTTCGTGACCGCGACGGCCGGCGCCACGGGGCCGCTGGTTCCCGCAGTGATGCTGATGTCGTCAATCGCGATCCGATCGCGGCTGCCCGACGTCGACACCGATTCCCAGTAGATCCACCGCACCTGCACGACCGGTTGGTTTTCGGCGGCGGCGGGCAGCGTCTCGGAGAACGTGGGCGACACGTCCGGCACCGTCTTTCCCGCCGAGGTGTAGGTCGTGGCCGCGCCGACATCGGTGAAGTTGCCCGAGGTGCCGACGCGATATTGAAGCGCGACGGAATTATCCCGCGACGCTTGGTTTAGAATCGTGCGGCAGAGCCACGAGACCTGGATGCCCGTTTTGCCCGTGGTGTTGATGGCCACCACGAGTGCTCCCGCCGACTGCGAGCCCGACGCCAGAATACCAATGCCGTCGGCTCCTTCGTCGCGCCAACTGCCCGCGTTTGCCGTGGAGCTATAGATTAGATCTCCGTTCGCCGGAGCCACAGTGCGCGTGGTGGGAATAGCGCCGGACGTTGTCCCAAAGCGATGGACCGCGATCCCACCGGGCAAAGCGGAGCCGGTCTGCGTGGTGAACGAAAACGGCAGGCTCTGCGCCGCCGGATCAGTCTGCGCACGCGCGACAACGAGGCCGGCGATTAGCGCGCACGCTGCGAAAATTCCCGTGCGGGTGATTTGGCGAGAGATGCGCATCATAGGGTGTGCGAGGCCTGCCGCCCGAGGCGCGGCGCCTCCGTCAGGTCAACGGCTCAGGCCGCGCCGGCCGCGACATTCCACCTGCGGCGGAGCGCGGTCACGCCAAACACACCCAAGGCCGCGATCAGCGCGTAGGTCGAGGGTTCGGGAATCGCGGAGAAGGTCATGTTCAGGCTGTCAATTGCGAGTCCGGCGTCGCTGCCCGTGTCGTTGGCGTCCTGCCAGCGGATGAAAAGAGTCTGGCCGACCTGCAGGTTCAAACCGGTGATCGCCGCGGAGAGCGACGCTTGGTTGCCCGGCAGGTTTCCGTCC
>JANNEY010000472.1:0-1577 GCA_031379235.1 Opitutaceae bacterium
CGCGATCACTGGAAAGAGTCCCTCGCCTTCGTGAAGCCCGAACTCGACCGCATCCTCGCCGACGGCATCAACCACATTTTCTACCACGGCGCCGTCTACTCCCCGCAAGACGCCCCCTGGCCCGGCTGGCTCTTCTACGCCTCCACGCAGTTCAACCCCAACAACACGTGGTGGGACGACTTCGGCGCGCTCAACCGCTACGTCGCCCGCGTGCAATCCGTGCTGCAAGCCGGCCAACCCGACAACGACATCCTCCTCTACTGGCCCCTCGCCGACGTGTGGGACAACGCCGACGGCCTCGCGAAAATGCTCACCGTCCACGACGTGAAATTCCTGACCGAGCAACCCGTCGGCAAACTCGCGCACCAACTCGCCGCGAAAGGCTACCAGTTCGACTACATCTCGGACGCCCAGCTCCTCAGCACCCATGCTGACAAGGGCGAACTCGTGACGCCCGGCGCGCGATACAAAGTTATCGTCGTGCCGGCCACGCGCCGGATGCCCGTCGCCACGCTGCAAAAACTCAGCACACTCGCCCAGTCGGGAGCGAAAGTGATCTTCGAGAAACTCCCCGAAGACGTGCCGGGCTACAGTCGACTCGAAGCGCGACGAACGGAATTCAAAGCCACACTCGGAAAACTCGGCTCCAAGGTAGTCGTAGATTCCAACGTGCTTGGCGCCGTCGCGTCACACGCGACACGCGAAGCGTTGGCCGATGCCGGACTGAGTTTCATCCGTCGCGCCTCGTCGCCAACTAGCCGCGAATATTTTATCACCAATCTCTCAGGCAAACCGTTCGAAGGCCGGGTAAAACTGGGTGCGACCGCCAACGCCGTTCGCATTCTCAACCCGCTGAACGGTTCGCATGGTCTGGCCTCCCGCAATCCTCAGGGAGTCTTTCTTCAACTTGCCCCGGGGGAATCAATGCTCCTCCGCACCACGCCGCTCGGAGGGAATCTCCCGGAGCCGGTCTGGCCCTACCGCCAAACCACCGCAGCGCCCATCGCACTCGCCGGCCCTTGGACAATCACCTTCACCAAAGGCGGCCCCGAACTCCCGCCCGCGCTCACCACCACCGAACTGAAATCGTGGACCGATCTCGGCGGCGACGAAGCCAAGCGCTTCGGCGGCACCGCGCGCTACCGGCTCGAATTCGCCGCACCCGCCGCCAAGGCGGACGCGTGGTTCCTCGACCTCGGCGACGTGCGTGAGAGCGCGCGTGTGCGGCTCAACGGCCATGACCTCGGCACCGCGTGGAGCATCCCCTTTCAGCTCCGCTTCGACGGTGCGTTGCTCAAGCCCACCGGCAACATCCTCGAACTCGACGTCACCAACCTCGCCGCCAACCGCATCCGCGACATGGATCAGCGCAAGGTGGACTGGAAAATCATGCGCGAGATCAATTTCGTGAACATCAACTACCGGCCCTTCGACGCGAGCAACTGGCCCCTCACGCCCTCCGGCCTGCTCGGCCCCGTCACGCTCACGCCGCTCCGCGCGATGCAGCCGTAGGGCGCGTCTTGTTTAATGTAGGCGGGGTGGCCACCCCCCCCACCCAGGGGGCCAACAACACAAAC
>JANNEY010000505.1:0-17877 GCA_031379235.1 Opitutaceae bacterium
CGGCCTCCGCATGAGCGCGTCCGGACCCAAGCGCCCCGAGCTGACGTTGGACGAGCTTCATCACCTGAAGTGGTTGCTCGGCGGTTTGCTCACGCTGGTGAGTCTGGGCGCAGTCCTCTACATGGAGGTCGAGGCGTGGACCCTGATGGGCGTCACCGCCGCGGTGGCGATCGGCACGATGCTCTGGCCGGTGTTGCCCGCGCGGGTGCCGGGTGTCGTGCACCTGCTGGCCTTTCCGGTGATCGTGGCCTTTTTCGCGGCGGACGTGTGGCTGAAGACCGAGCTTTTGCCTGCGATGGTGCGCCTCGATATCCTGCTGCTACTCTACCGAAATCTCGGCTATCGGCAGCGGCGGGATGATCTGCAGGTCGTCGTGCTCGGCCTTTTCCTGGTGATTGTCGCGGGTGTGCTGACCGTGTCGCTCGCGTTTGCGACCCAAATCCTCGTCTTCACCGCGGGGGCACTGGCGCTGTTACTCGTGATTACGCTGACGGACAGCGCGGCGGGCGGAGCACCGAAGTCGACTTTCACACCCGGTGAAGAACCGTCGTGGGTGCGGCACGCGGAGTTGGGCCGGTTGTTGCGCCGCTTGCGTCTCGTCACCGACTGGCGCGTGGCGGCGCTGGGCGCGGTCCTTTTCGCCGGCGTGCTCGCCGTATCGGCGCTGCTGTTTCTCGCGATTCCCCGATTTCAGCTGGAGAACAGCATGATGCTCGATCGCTTCATCTCGAAGAAGGCGAAGTCGGGCTTCACGGACACAATTCGCTTTGGCGACGTCACGGAGATTCAGCAGGACAACAGTATCGCGCTCAGTGTCGATGTGTCGGACGAGAGCCAGGTGCCGGCATCCCCTTATTGGCGGATGATCGTGCTCGATCGGTATGAGGGCGGATCGTTTCGCATGTCGGGCGGATTGCGGGCGCAGGAATATGCCTGGGATAAAACCGACACCAAGCTGGATGGAGCAGCTCCGGCACCGGGAGCGGAGGCCGCTTACTGGACATTTTATCTGGAATCGGGGGTGAGCCGGCACCTGCCGCTGCTCGGGCGCTTTCACGCGATCACGTTTCGCGACGTGCAGAATTTTCGCGCGGCACCGCGGTTGGGTTTGGTGTCGCTCCGCGAAGATCCGGTGACGATGACGGCCTATCGGGTCGAGGGCTTCGAACTCGGACCGGATTTGCCGGACAAGGCCTTCGCCGCGCACTGGCGCGTGCAGTCGCGCCGCCGTGAGGAATTGCAAACCGGCCTGTCGATTTCAGAGGCGGATCGGGCTGAGCTGGATCGCATCGTCGCGGAGCTGACGAGTGGCACGGCGATCGTCGCGCCCGAGTTTATCCGCCGCGCGAATGCCTGGTTGAGGCAGCGCCACGCCTACTCGCTCAATCCGATCGTTCCGGCTGGCCCCGGCGATCCGCTGGTGCGGTGGCTGCGCTCGCGCGAGGCCGGGCACTGCGAGCTATTCGCGGGCTCGCTGGTGCTGCTGGCGCGGGCGGCGGGGTTGCCGGCGCGCGTCGTGACGGGTTTTCGCGGCGGCACGTGGAACGGCTACTCCCATAATTTCACGGTCCGCAACGCCGATGCCCATGCCTGGACGGAGGTCTTCGACGAGAAGGCCAGTGCGTGGTTGCGCGCCGACCCGTTGGCGAACGAGGCGGCGGGGCCGAATGCCGAGGTGCGCGGGCAAGCGGCCGTGGCGTCGCGGCTGGATCGCAGCTGGACGGCGCGTTTCGATAGCTTGCGGGTCTTTTGGTATCGGCGGATCGTCAGCTTCGATCAGCGCTCGCAGGTGGAGACGGTGCTGGCGGTGAAGGAGGCGGCGCAAAGTTCAGGCCGGCGCTTGCGGGAAATTGCGCAGGAAGCGGTGACGACGGCCAAGCAATGGATCAGCGGGCCGTGGGACACCCGCCGGTTCGTGCGGGCGCTCTTGATGGTGGCGGTGGTGGGCGGACTCATCTGGGGCTGGCGGGAATTTGGGCGCGCGTGGTGGCGCGGCGTGCGGGGTGCCCGCGGTGCTCACCACGGCGATCCGGTGCGCAGCGAGGCGGCGCGCTGGCTTGCTCGGCTTGCCCGGGAGGAATCGCCCACGCACGAAGTTGCGCACTCGCGCGCGGAATTGCAGCGGCTGCGGTTTGGCGCCCGGGCTTCCTGGCCGGCGCCGGAAAAGGCGTTTCGCCGGGCGCGCCAAGCGCTTCGCGCGGCGCGGCGGCAGCGCCGTCTCACTCGGTCTTGAACCGCAGCTCGTGCGGCTTGGCTTGACCCCGGGTTTCGGCCCACGCCTTGAAAATCGCGTGCGCGACCGGTCCGGCAAAACGGCCGCCGCCGGTTTCCTCACCCGGCGTGTCACCCTCGATGGCGATCGCCATCGCGATCTGCGGATTCTCGATCGGGGCGAAACCGATGAACCAAGCGAAGTTAATTTTCTTTCCGCCCTCGGCGTCCTTCTGCGCCGTGCCGGTTTTTCCGGCCATGCGCAGGTTGGGAATTTTCGGCAGGAGTTTTCCCTCAGTGAGAATGCGGCCGGTGCCGGTGAGGGTGACCTGCTCCATGGCCCGGAGCAGGGTGGAGCGTTGTTCGAACGTGAGGCCGATCGACTCGGTCCGCTGGCGTGGTCGGTTGGGATCGTGGAGGAGAGTGGGCTGCGTCCACACTTCATCGCGCGCGACTGAGGCCGCGAAGCACGCCATCTGCAATGGCGTGACGAGCACGAAGCCCTGGCCGATGGCCATCTGCACGGTGTCGCCACCGGCCCAGCCTTCGTCGCGATTTTTTCGTTTCCATTCAGGATCGGGAATCACCATGCGGCGCGTCTCGTCGAGGAGTTCGATCCCGGTCGGACGGTCGAGGTGGAACCGGCGCGCTTCCGCGGCGATGACGGCCGGGCCCATCTCGTAACCAAATTTGTAGAAGAAAACGTTGCAGCTTTTCTCGAGCGCGCGGCTGAGGGCGATCTCGCCGTGCCCGCCGGCGTCGTGATCCCCGAATTTGCGGCCCATGATGAAAAAGCCAGGGCAGTTCGTGCTGCTTTCGGGCGTGAGTATGCCGGAGCGGAATCCGGCGATCGTGGTGAGGATCTTGAACGACGAGCCCGGCGGATAGGCGCCCTGGATCGCGCGGGGAAACAACGCCCGCCGCTCGACGGCGTCTTGCCACGCCGCCGAGCTGATGCGCGGCGAGAAGCTTGAGAGATCGTAGTCGGGTTTGCTCGCGAGCACGAGCACCTCGCCCGTGGCCACATCGATGGCGACGGCGGTGCCGGCCAGCTCGAATTCCGCCAGTTTCGCCTCGGCCGCCATCTGCAGGTCGATGTCGAGCGAGAGCTGCAGATTTTTTCCCTGCTTGGGAAAGACCTGATGAATGGGTTTGTTGATGCGGTTGCCCGCCGGATCGACGCGGTAGATCGCGCCGCCGGCCTCGCCCTGTAGGAGGGCGTCGAATTTTTTCTCGATGCCATCGCGGCCCATCGTGCCCGCCATCTTGAAAGTCTTCAGATCCTCGCCGGGAAAATCCTCCAGCTCGACATCGTCGGCCGCACCCACGTAACCGAGCGTGTGCGAGGCGGCGGAGCCGTAGGGATATTCGCGATTACTGAAGGTGTAGACTTGGGCCGGGGAGTTGACCGGTAGCTGCTCCCAGAGCGTCGCGTAGTCCGTGGCGGTGATATCATCGAGGAGGCTGTAGGGCAGCAGCAGCTCGCGTTCGAAATGCCGCCGCAACCGCTTGCCATCGACCGTCTCGTTGCGACCGAGAATCGTGTTCACCTGATCGAGGTAGCGCTGCACCACCGAGACGCGAGCGAGCTGGGTGAGTTGGTCGCGCGTCGGCACATCCTTGTCGTCGGCGGCGCGGAAATTATTGCGGATGCGAATTTGTTCGCGGCGCAATTCGGGTTTTATCTGATCCAGCGCCAGGCGCACGGAGAAGCGCGCGCGGTTGCCGACGAGCAGGTGGCCGTGGCGATCCTCGATGTTGCCGCGCGGGCCGGGCACGAGGATGCGGCGCTGCGTCTGCTTGCGTTCGGTATCGGCATACTCGTCGACCTTGGTGAGTTGCTGGTAGGCGAGGCCGCAGACGAGCACGACGAATAGGAGGGCGATCGCGAAATAGAAAAACACGATCCGTGGGTCGTAACCCTTGCGGGTTTCGACGAGGTGACCCGAACGGTCGGCATGATGGGTTGCGCTGGAGAGCATGCGGTGGTCGCCGGCGGTGCGGATCAGAAATCGAAACGGCTCACGCGGGCGAGCTTCAGCGCGCCTTCCTGCAGCGAGAAAAACCACGGGGTGATCAGCGCGAGGAAAACCTGCGAGCATGCGAGGTCGGCGATCAGTCGCGGCCACGTCACGCCGGGCAGCGGGGCCGTGTGGATTTGCGTGAAGGAAAACATGAGGAAGAGCGCGAGGTTCGTGAGCAGCACGACGACGATGGCGGAAATGTTGTCGCCGCGCGGCACCCGATCGCGAATGCGGAAGAGCGCGAGGTGCGCGGCGGCAAACAACATCGCGTGCAGGCCAAACGCAACCGGGGCATGCGCATCGCAGACGAAGCCGCCGAGAATGGTGGCCGCCAGCCCCGGGCCGTGCGGCTGATTGAGCGCGGCGAAGGTGACGAACAGCGCGCCGGCGAACAGATAGATGCGGTAGCCGGCCAAGGCGTCATTCAGCTGCGTGACCAACGTCCACAGCACGAGCGACGAAGCGAAAAGGGCGAGCGTGCGGCGCATGTCGGGCAGTGGAAGGTTGAGGGTGAACGTTGAAAGGACGGCGAGGGCGGGTCCGGGTTTTTCAACGTTCCTCCTTCACCTTTCAGCTTCAGCGCGCTTACGGCGCCGCCAACGGCACGAGCACGGTGACTTCGGTGAGCGAGCCGAGGCGTTCGTCGAGCAGCACTTCGCCGGACTTGAACAGACCATCGCTGCCGATGGCCGCGTTGGTGAGGATGCCGAGCATGAGCCCCGGCGGAAACACGCCGCCGAAGCCTGAGGTCACGAGCCGTTTCGGCAGCTCCGGCGTGGCGATGACGTCGAGCGGCACTGACTCAACGAGTCCCACCGGCGGGGAAAATGTCGCGTTGACGCCACCCTGAAAACTAATCGGGCGGGTGTCGCCCTCGATTACGCCGGCGAGCCGGAGGCCGGGACTGCTGATCAGTTCCACGATCGCGGTAGTGGCGCGCACCTCGGTGACGCGGCCGACGACCCCACCGGTGAAAATCACGGGCGCGCCGACGGGGAGGCCGAAATTTGCGCCCTTCCGGATCACCAGCCGCTGCCACCAGCCGGAGAAATCACGCCGCGCCACGCGAGCGTGTTCGTAGCGGTAGTCGCTGAATGACGGCAGCCGCAGCAGGCCTTCGAGCCGCGCGATCTCGGAGCGGAGTTCCTGATTTTGGGAGACGGCAAACTCGAAGGACGACGCGGTGTTTGCGGCGTCCTGGCCCGCCACAATCAAATCGTGATTCGAGTGCAGTCGCAGCGACCAGTATTCCTGCAGATCGCGGACCTTCGAGGTGGCGACGGTGATCGGCGCGGTAAGTTCGAAAAACGTCGCGCGCGAAAACGTCTTCACCGTCGTCGGCACGAGCGCCCACACGATTACGATGACGGTGAGCGTCGCGAACGGTCTGGCCTGATCGAAACGTTTGAAGGGCACGGGCGAAACAGTGACGGGACGCGGGCGGCGCGTGACGAGTCAAATTTGGCGCGAATCGGGCCGGTGGCGTGCGTTTGCCGCCGGAGCGGAACTGCTCCCGGTCCGCGCGGAGCCGAGAGCGACTCCACTACCCGCTCTTGTTTTCCAGGTAGGTGCCGGTGCCGTTGGCGACGGCGGACAGCGGATCATCGGACACCGTCACCGGCAGGCCGGTTTTTTCGCTGAGTAATTTGTCGATGCCGCGGATGAGCGCGCCGCCGCCGGCCATCACGAAGCCGCGGTCCACGAGATCGGCCGAGAGTTCGGGCGGGCAGCGCTCGAGCGTCTGGCGCACGGCGTCGACGATCGCGGCGATGGTGTCGGCGAGTGCCTCGCGGATTTCCTGCGAGGTGATGTGAATCGTCTTCGGCAGGCCGGCCACGGAGTCGCGGCCCTTGACCTCCATGGTCAGTTCCTCGTCGAGCGGGTAGGCGGAGCCGAGCCGGCACTTGATTTCCTCCGCGGTGCGCTCGCCGATGAGGAGATTGTAGGCGCGCTTCATGTAGCCGATGATCGCGGAATCCAGTTCGTCGCCGGCGACGCGGATCGACTTGGAAAACACGATGCCGCCGAGCGAGATGACCGCGATTTCGGTGGTGCCACCGCCGATGTCTACGATCATGTTGGCGGTCGGATCCTCGATGGGCAGGCCCACGCCGATCGCGGCGGCCATCGGCTCGGGGATGGTCTCGACGCTGCGCGCGCCGGCGTGCGTGGCGGATTCCATGACCGCGCGTTTCTCGACCTCGGTGATGCCGGAAGGGATCGCAATGACGACGTGCGGTGGGGCGCGAAAGGCGGTGTTGGAGACCTTGCGGATGAAGTAGCGCAGCATCTCCTCCGTCACATCGAAGTCGGCGATCACGCCGTCTTTCATCGGGCGGATGGCGGTGATATTGCCGGGCGTGCGGCCGAGCATCTTCTTCGCATCATTGCCGACGGCGAGGACCTTGCGGGTCGCCGTGTCGAGGGCGACCACGGAGGGCTCCCGCAGGACGATGCCCTTGCCCTTGACGTAGACGAGCGTGTTGGCCGTGCCGAGGTCGATACCGATGTCGTTCGAGAAATAGCCGAAAATATTCGCCATGATGCGGGTGCGAGGGAGCGAGGGAGTGGCGGCGCTTCGCCGAGTGGAACGAATCGGCGGGCTCCGGGGGTGTCAATGGGGGAAATGGCGCGCGGCGGGAGAATGGAGCCGGCGAGGTGTGATCGGACGATCATTTTTGTGCCCCCGCCGGATTTCACCGCGGGTGACTTCGCGCGGTAGGGCGGGTGTTCAAGCTTGATTGGCAGCGCGAGGGGCGCGCTTTTCATGGTGGTTTGTGATTCTCGCCCCCGCAGGCCCGGGGAGAATCGGGACACCCGACAACGATGGGGAGGCTGGAACTTGCGAGGCCTCGGGCTGGGGGCAGGGTATACCGGAGGCGCTCGTAACGGCGTAACGGCACCGGGCAAGTCGCCATGCCGTCAACCGTCGAGTGGCCCTCTAGCGCTGGGCATCGGCGGAACCACCGGCATGCGCCCGCGCGCCGTCCTGCGCAACCGCCTCCTCAAAAATTCCCAGTTTATTCTTGTTTCGTGAACACCGCTGCTGGCGCGTTGGGCGGCGCCGCCCACGCTGGCGCCAGATCGTATGCGCACGGTGCAAGAGCTGCTCGACCACGCGAGCGTGGAGACGACGCAGATCTGCACGCTCGTGATGATGAAAGCCGGGCTCGGCGTGCGCTCGCCGCTGGACGCCGTGTCGGCGCCGCACTGACCGGCGTCGTTCGGCCGGCGCCGCCCGACATTTTGAGCGGCGGGCTTGACGCGTCGCGCGGTTCGCCGCGTCCTCGTGGTGCGCATGGAGCACGGGATTCAATTCATCCAGGATCTTGGGATCATTTTGATCGTGGCGTTGATCGTCGGCTGGGCCTGCCAGCGGATCGGGCTTTCGGTGATTGTGGGGTTTCTGGTCGCGGGGATGTTGGTGGGGCCGCACTCGCCGGTCGTGACGTTGGTGCACGACGCGGAGCGGATCGACACGCTGGCGCAGGTGGGGCTCGTGTTTCTGATGTTCTCGATCGGGCTGCATCTGAGCCTGCGGCGGCTGCGGCGGCTGGGGCTTTCGCTGCTGGTGGCGACGTTTGCGGGCGCGCTGGTGGTGTATTTGTTTTCACGTGGACTCGCGGGCTCGATGGGCTGGAACGCGACCGAGGGCTTTGTGCTCGCGGCGATGCTGATGGTTTCTTCGTCGGCGATTATCAGCAAGGTGCTGCGGGAGACGGGGGCGAACCACGAGCGCTCGGGCCAACTCGCGATGGGCGTGGCGGTGCTGGAGGATGTGGTGGCGGTCGTGCTGCTGACGATCCTCACCTCGATGGCGCAGCTGGAAAAAAGTGGCGGCACCTCGGTGGTGGAGACGCTGCTGAACCTCGGGGCCTTCGTCGTGATGGCGGGTATCGCGGGTCTGCTCGTCGTGCCGTGGCTCTTGAAAAAGATGAGCGTGGCGGCCGACGAGGAATTGCAGACGCTTGGGATCGCGGGGCTGTTGTTTGGCATCGCGATGGTGGCGCAGGTGGCGGGCTATTCGCTGGCGCTCGGCGCCTTTCTGCTCGGCACGATCGTGGCGGAGACGCCGCACCGGCACCAGGTGGAACGGACCTTCGAGGGCATGCGCGACGTGTTCAGCGCGGTGTTTTTCGTGGCCATCGGCATGCAGATTGATGTGGGTGAACTCTGGCGGGCGGGCGGATTGATCGCGGGCATCGCGGCCTTCGTGCTGCTGGCCCGGCCGTTGGCAGTGACGCTCGGCCTCGCCTTAATCGGGACGCCGCTGCGCGAAGGACTGCGCACGGGACTGACGATGACGCCCATCGGCGAATTCTCCTTCATCATCGCGCAGATGGCGGTGGCCGCGAAGCTGGTGCCGGCGCGCTTTTATCCGCTCGCGGTCGGGGTGTCGCTGCTCACGACGCTAGGCGCGCCGCTCCTCACGCGGCGTGCCGGGAAAATCGCGGAGGCGGTGGCGGATCGGCAGCCGAAATGGATGAAAATCTGGATGGCGGGCTATCACCGCTGGCTGGAGGGGCTGCAGGCGATGCAGGCGCGCAACGTCCTCTGGCAGCTCAGCCGCAAGCGGCTGTTGCACGCGACGGTGGGAGTGCTGTTCGTGACGGGTTTCGTCGTGTTCGAAGGGCAGATATTTTCCATCGTGGCCGGCTGGATCGGGCCGGGAAAGCTGCCGCCCACGGTGCTGCAAATGGGCCCCTGGATCGGGACGGCACTGGTCATCATCGCGCCGCTCTTCGCGATCTGGCGCAACGCCACGACGCTCGCGATGATCTTCGCGGAGGTTTCGACGCGCGGGCATCCGGAGGTGGAAAACCGCCGCCCGCTCGTCGAGACCGCGCTGAAAATCGCGGCAGGGGGGCTGATGCTGGTGTGGCTGGCGGCGATTCTGCCCCTGGAAAACACCGCGCCGCGGCTCCTCGTGGTGAGTGGGATTGTGGCGGTGGCGGCCTTGCTGCTGCTGCAGCGCAAGCTCGTCCGCTGGCACAACGAACTCGAAGTCGAACTGCTCAGCGTGATCGATGCCGGCGATTCGAAGATGACGGCGACGACCGCCCCCTGGCTCCAGCCGCACCAAGAGTGGAACCTGCATATGGTCGATTGCACGCTGCCGGACCTCGCCGACTGCCAGGGGAAGCGGATTTCGGAGCTGGATTTGCGCACCAAGTTCGGCTGCGCGGTTGTGGGTATCGAGCGGCAGGGTTTCATGTTCTCACTGCCGACGCCGGACACAGTGCTCTATCCCCGCGACAAGGTTTTGCTGATGGGCACGACCGAACAGGTGAAGGGTGGGAAACATTTTCTCGGCGCTGTGTCGGGCGTGCCGCTGGCCGATTCGGTGTTTGCGGAGGTGCAGATGGCGGCCGTCACGTTGCCCGGCGGGAGTCGTGCGTCGGGCCGCAGGCTGGGCGAGCTGACGCCGGCGGAAACGCAGGGCGCACAGGTTGCGGGCATCAACCGCCGGGGGCTCCGCATCCTCAATCCCAAGGCGCAGGAAGCGCTGCGCGCGAGCGACGAGATTCTCATCCTCGGCACGCCGGTGCAAATCACGCGGTTCAAGGCGTGGCTGCGGGAGAAGGTCGAGGAAGAGCCCATGTCGCGGGGCTTCTGACGGACAAACAAAAAGCGCGCCGAAAGGCGCGCTGGAAGTTTTTGGTCGGAAACCCGGCTAGCTCAGTGAGCGGCGGGAGTCTCGGGTTTTTTGGCCTCAACCGGTTTGGCGGGCTCGGGCTCCGGATCATCCTTGGTGGATTTCTTAAATTCCTTAATCGACTGGCCGAGGCCCTTGGCGAGACCGGGAAGTTTCGAACCGCCGAAGAGA
Organism: Opitutaceae bacterium; assembly: GCA_031379235.1. GTDB lineage: Bacteria > Verrucomicrobiota > Verrucomicrobiia > Opitutales > Opitutaceae > ER46. Next base: position 10,063 of record JANNEY010000505.1, read on the forward strand.
ATGAGCAAAATCACCAGGACAATGATGAGTTCTGGCGCGCCGAGACCCATAAAGGCGGCGAAGAAAACGGTGGTTGAGCACATGGTGAGGTAAGGTAAGCCGCACGGTTAGCCTGTAAAGCGGCAAATCCAGTTCACGGAGCGAGCCACACAACCTCGTCGCCGAGGGCCGGTTGACCGGCAATGATTTTGGTCCCGAACGTGCGGCCCCGCAAATAGCGCGAGGCGCGCAGCCGGGCGGTCTCGCGCAGGTCAAGCGTGCGGGTCAGCAGTTCGGCCCCGTCGGTGAGTGCGTCGGCCGGCGCATCAACCGCGACCTCTAGAATCGCGAAGCCCTGCGCGCGATCGACGGCGATGACGCGGCCAATGATCAGCCGTGGGCTGGGCAGCAGGGCGCCATCGGCGAGAACGGCAGGGGATTTCGCACCCGGGGCCTTGGCCGCCGGATTGGCGCAGCCGCTTAAGAATGAAATCACCGCCAGCAACGGAAATAAGCGGGCGGCGGACTTCATGCGGTTGAGTCAACCCGCCGTGGGAGAGGCGGGAGCGGCTGGCATCTTTTTCTGGCCGAATGGTTCATGCGCTCGGCTCTCGCGAGTCGGGCGCATGAAAAGTCCTCAGAGCTTCGGCAGCGGGAAGCCGAGCCCACCGGGAAGGCTGCCGGAGCCGTGCAGTCCACTCGAGGACGGTGAAGCATTCATGCCGCCCATACCGGGAGCGCCGGCCGGACCGGGCGCGCCGGGCGGACGAGCGGTCGCGGCGACCTTCATCAAGTTCTGCGCGTTGTCGATTTGTTCGGCGTCGAAGAAGCCGTGGAGCTGGCGAATGCGCGTCGGGTGGCGCATCTTGCGGAGCGCCTTCGCCTCGATCTGACGGATGCGCTCGCGGGTGACTTTGAATTGCTTGCCGACTTCCTCGAGTGTGCGGCTGTAGCCGTCGACCAGACCGAAGCGCAGCGAGAGCACGCGGCGCTCGCGCTCGGTGAGCGTGTCGAGGACATCGATGATCTTTTCGCGGAGGAGCGAATAGGCCGTCATGTCGTAGGGATTCTCGGCGGACTTGTCCTCGATGAAATCGCCAAACGACGTGTCGTCGCCATCGCCGACCGGCGACTGGAGCGAGATGGGCTGCTGCGCCATCTTCATGATCTGCTGCACGCGCTCGACGGGCAGGTTCATCTCGTCCGCGACTTCGTCGGGCGTCGGCTCGTGGCCGTATTCCTGCAGGAGCTGCTTCTGCACCTGCATGACCTTGTTCAAGGTCTCGATCATGTGGACCGGGATGCGGATGGTGCGCGCCTGGTCGGCGATCGAGCGCGTGATGGCCTGGCGGATCCACCACGTGGCGTAGGTGGAGAACTTGTAGCCGCGGCGATACTCGAATTTTTCCACGGCCTTCATCAGGCCCATGTTGCCCTCCTGGATGAGGTCGAGGAAGGAGAGGCCGCGGTTCGTGTATTTCTTCGCGATCGAAATCACGAGGCGGAGGTTGGCTTCGACCATCTCGGTCTTGGCCTTGTGGGCCTCGCCCACGTGGATCATCGTCTGCTTGACGACGGCGATCAGTTCGGCGGGTGGGATGCGATGCTGCGCCTCGATTTGCTTGAGGCGGGCATTGATCGACTTGGTGTCGATCGCGGCGTCCTTCTTCGTCTTCGGATGCTTCGCGCGATCGAGTTGCTGGTGAAGCGAATCGATTTCGTCGAGCGTGGGGCGGAGATTTTCGAGGTATTCCTCGTAAACCTTCAGCTTGAAATAGAACTTCGCGAAGAAGGAGCGGAGCACGTTCTCACGCTTCTTGAACTTCGACATCACCTTTTTCTTTTCCGCCTCGCCCTTGGCGTGGAGGTATTCTTCCCAGCCCTCGGCGACGGTGGCCTCGGATTTCAGGGTGTTGCCGACGAGTTTTTCGAGGCCCTTGAAATACACCTCACGCGACTCGATCTTCTTGTCGATGACGACGCGGTCGAAGCGCTCCTCGCGGTTCAGCAGCTTCGCGCCGAGCCCGCCGATGTAGCCGCCGATGACCGCGGCCTGAAAGAGCGCCTCTTGCGCCTTGAGCTCCGCGTTTTCGATGCGCTTGGAAATTTCCACTTCCTGTTCGCGCGTCAGCAGCGGGACCTGGCCCATCTGCTTGAGATACATCCGGACCGGGTCGTCGAGGATGTCATTTTGCGACGTGCGGGATTCCTCTTCCTCGGCCTCTTCCTGCCGCTGCTTGTAGTCTTCCACCTGATCCGGTTCGAGGATCTCGATTTCGAGATTCTGGAGAATGGAGAGGACGTTATCGATTTCCTCCTGATTCTCGACGGATTCGGGCAGCGCCTCGTTGATGTCATCGAACGTGAGGTAACCCTGCTCCTTCGAGAGACGGATGAGGTTGCGGATCTTGTCGTTGATTCCGCCCGCGGGCATGTTCTCACCACCAGGGGCCGCGCCTTCCACAGAGTTGGGTGTGGTTTTGGCGAGAGCGGCCTCGACGGCTTCGGACTGAGGTGAATCGGCGGACTTGGACTTGCGCGGCATGGGAAAAAAGGAGGACGGTCTAACGGGAGGAAGACGACCTAACGACGAACGCGGAAACGGTCAAACCACCGCGGCCAAAACGAGTGGCGTGCGGAGCAGGCGTTGCAGTTCAGAACGTTCTTTCAAGAGTGAAATTGGGTCAGATTCACTGTCCGCATGGGGGTTGGCCAAAGCAAGTTCTATTTCCCGGAGCCGGGGCTCCAGCGCGCGGGCGCGCAACTGCTTCAGACCCTCCTGGGCCACCTTCGCCGGATCGTCGATGGAGAGGGTCTCGAACATGAGGTTGGCGACCAGCGCGCGCTCCTCCGGCGTCTCCAGCAAAACGTCGAGGTGATCGCGACCAGGCCAGGCATCCTGTTCAAACTCACCGAGAAAACGATTGAGCAAAGCGCCGGCCACGTGGCCGTTGTCGATCCACTCGTGCGGGAGCGAGTGACTGAGGGTTTTGCCGAGCGACTCGAAATGAAGACAGAGGAGCAGGAGGTGGCGTTCCGGGGAGTTGGTGCCGCTGATGCTTTCGGTGGCGCTGGCGGATGAGGGGAATTCGGCGTCGGGCGGCGGCGAATCGGAATTCGGAACGGGGCGGGCGGCGGCCTGCCGGCTCTGGCGTTGGAGGAAACCTTGAAAATCCTTTTGCGCCGCCGCGAGCGGCAGGCGCAGATGCGAGGCGGTCTCGTTGATAAACTGCGAGCGCGTGACCTCGCTCTCGGCTTGGGCGATGATGTCGAACATCGCCTGCGCGGCGCGGGATTTTTGCTCGGCCGAGGCGGTGGTCGGCTCGGGCAGGGCGGCGCGACACGCAAATGCCATCGCGCTCTGCGCCCCGCGGCGCACTTCGTCGTAGCCCGCAATCCCGCGTTCCAGAAACAGCAAATCGGGGTCGAGTTTTTCCGCGCCGGCGAGGGTCAGGAAACGCACCTCAAGACTCGCTTTCAGCGCCATCGGCAGAAAGCGCAGCGCGGCCTTCTGGCCCGCGCCGTCGCTGTCGAAGAAGCACTCCACCTGCGTGTGATAGCGGCGCAGCAGCACAAGCTGGCTCTCCGTGATCGAGGTGCCTTGCGGCGCGATGGCGGTCTTGAGGCCGACGCTCCAGCAACGCAGCGCGTCGAGCTGGCCTTCGACGAGCACGAAGGGTTTGCCGTCGCCGACGGCCGTGCGGGCGCGGTCGAGATTGAACAGCAGGTTGCCCTTCGTGAAAATCGGCGTCTCGGGCGAGTTGACGTATTTCGCCTCCTTCGCCGGATCGTCGTCGGGCGTGCGCTCGGTTTGGCGTGCGGTGAAAGCCACGACCCGACCCTGGTGATCACGGATCGGAATCATCAGCCGGCCGCGGAACCGCGGGCGCAGTGCGTGTAACGTGATCGCCGTGTCTTCGTAGATGAAAAACAGCCCGCAGCGGCGCAGCGCCTCCTCGGAAAATTTCTTCCGGAGCATCATCGCCCCGAGTCCGCTGCCGGTTTCATCCGCCGCGCCAATCTTGAATTCGTCGGCGAGCTCCATCGGGAAGCGGCGCTTCTCCGTCCAGAGCGTGCGCATGAAGTCGCCGGTGGCATCTTTCGCCTTGAACGCCTGATGGAAATGCTCCGCCGCCGCGTCGTGCAGATCGAAGATTTCCTGCCGCAGCGAGCGCTCCTCACGGCTCGGGCCGCCCGAGCCTTCTTCGTATTCAATCACGATGTTGAAGCGTTTGCCGAGGGCCTCGACCGCTTCGGAGAAATTGAGCTGCTCGGTGTCGCGCACGAACGTGATCGCGTCGCCGGCCTTGCCGCAACCGAAGCATTTGTAGAAGCCCTTGTCGGGATCGACGTTGAAGGACGGCGTCTTTTCGTTGTGAAACGGGCACAGCCCCTTCAGCCGCGCGCCGCCCGCCTTGCGGAGGGTGACGACGCGCGACACGACGTCCGCGAGGTTCACGCGCTGCTTCAGATCGCGCACGCAGGTGGGCTTGATGACGGGCATGGAAGGCAGGATGGCGGGAAACGGCGAACGCCGCATCCGCCAGTTCGGCGAAGAATGCACTTTCAACCGGCGCACCCCGCTGTCAAGTTTCGCGCCCCGGCCGGCCGGCCCGCGTGCAACTTTCGCGGATTCGGAGGAAACTTCGCCAGCCGCCGGGCGACACACCACCCATGCGCCTGCTTCTTCTTTCGCTCCTCGGCCTCGCGTTGTTCTCCGCGCCTGCCCGCGCCGCCGCGGCCGCGCCCGGCACCGCCGGGGCGAAAGGGGGCGCGCCGACCGAGCCCGTGTGGGAATCGCGCCTCGCCGCGTTCGACGAGCCGACCTACGAGCGCCAGGTGGAAAAGATGATTGCGACCTTCGAGCAGGCGACGGGCAAGAAACTCCTCCCCGGTCCGAAGAAAAAGGTCGGCCTCAAAATCTACGCCGACTCCGGGCCCGGCCTGGCGACGCCCGTGCCACTCGTGAAAGGCGTCATTAATGCGCTCAAGCGGCGCGGCTTTGAACACGAGAATATTTTCCTCGTCGGCCTCAACGCTCTCCGGCTCCGCATGACCGGCTACCTGCCTTCGCTGGTCTCGGGGCACACGCCGTTTTTTGGCAATCCCGTCTATGTGCTCGAGTCCGGCCGCTTCTACGATCCGCTGTGGTTCTACGATTCACCGCTCCCCCAACGCTTCGATCCGATTTTCGCGGAGCAGCAGACGAAGGGCGTCTCGCCCGACACGACCAAGGATCAGGATCGCAAGAGCTTCCTCGCGACCCCGCTCTTCCTCGACGCCGACTTCTGGATCAATCTGCCGGTTTACAGCGATCACCCGACCCTCGGCATCAACGGTGCGCTGGTTAACGCCACGCTCTGGAACGCCTCGAACACCGCGCGCTTCTTCCGTTCCCCCGCCAACGCTCCCGCCGCCGTGGCCGAGATGAGTGCGATTCCCGAGCTCCGGCAGACGTGGATGTTCACGCTGGCGAGCCTCGAGCACTATCAGTTCATCGGCGGACCGTTTTTCAATTCGCTCTACACCCGCTCCGAACCGCTCCTCTGGCTGAGCAACGATCCGGTGATGATGGACGCAATGGCCCGCGATCGCATTAACGCGTTCCGCAAGAAGGAAGGCTTCGTGCCGGTGGATGAAGAAATCCGCACGCTGGAGTTTGCCGAGACGCTCGGCGTCGGCTCGACGAAGACGAAGCTGGTGAAAATGATTACGGTGGAGTGAGCGCGGCGGCAGGGCGGGTCTGGGCCCCGCTCTCTCACGCGTTGAGGGTTCGCACCAAGGGCGGGTCACACACCCGCCCGACCTTAAACTTCCCGCTTGCGGCGGTGGCGCGGGTCCGGCCAATTCGTTCTCGTAAACAGCATGAACGCATCCGCGTATCTCCCCTTTCTTATCCAAGCCGTGCTTGCGGCCGCCGTCACCGGCGGCGTGATCGCGGCGAGCCACCTCCTCGGCCAGCGCTTTAAGAAAAACAAGATCAAGGATTCCGCCTACGAGTGCGGTGTGCCGGCCGAGGGCGTGTTCCACACGCGGTTCTCGGTGAAGTTCTACCTCACGGCGCTGCTGTTCATGCTCTTCGATCTCGAGATCGTGATTCTGATTCCTTGGTCGTTCATCTACCGGGAATTCCTCGCCAATCAGATCGCGATCCTCGGCCCGATTTTGTTTTTCATCGGCGTTTTGATCCTCGGCCTCGTCTACGAGGTGAAGAAGGGCGCGCTCCAGTGGGAGAAGTGAATTGGGGAAAGTAGCGAGCAGCGAGTAGTGAGTAGCGAGCATGTGCGAAATCACCCACTTCCGGTTTATGCTCACTACTCGCTACCCGCTACTCGCTACTCCATCTTAACCCATGCGTCTCGACAAGATCATCGCCCGGGGCCGCATCGTCGATCTGAAGAGCCTCGATTTAGAGGGCGCGTTGCAGGAGTTGCTCGATGTGTGCGTCGGGAAATTTCCCGACCTGAAGCCGGAGGCGCTGTTGAAAGGGCTGCTCGCGCGCGAGAGCACGATGACGACGTATCTCGGCCACGGCGTCGCGTTGCCGCACGTGCGCATCAAGATGTCGCGCCGCTACATTCTCGCCATCGGGCGCAGCCGCGTGGGCATCCGCCACGACGGCGCGCTGCCCGAGGATCGCGTGCACCTGATCGTGATGTTGATCGCGGGGGAGAACGCGCGCGATTACCTGCAACTGCTGGCCTCGCTCGCGCGGCAGGTGAAGGATCGCGAGCTGGTCGACACGCTCGTCAACGCGCCCGATCTCGACTCGCTCTACGAGCGGCTGGTCGGCGGATTTAGCGGCTTTCGCGCGGTCGAGGCGCAGCAGAACCGCGTCAACCGCCTCATGTTTCGCGAAGCCGAGCGTGTGGCGCGGGGCGCGGATTGCAGCGCGATCGTGGTGTTTGGCGACACGTTCATCGGTGGCATCCAGCCGGGATCGCTCCGCACGAAACTGAAAACCATCCTCGTGACGCGGGCCGCGATCGAGATTAGCGACGATCACAAGCAGTTCACGGAGACGATCCAGGTGCGGTCGTTTTCGAACCAGCGCCTCGCGCAGCTGCGGAGCGCGATGCTGGTGGCGCTGACGCGCGGGGTGGTGACTTTCTCCGATCGGATTTGCTGTGTCGGTGGCATCACGGCCAGCAACCAGTTCGACACGCTGGTGGTCGTGGACATCGAGCGGGAGTTTCAGACGCTGCTCACGGGCTCGACGGCGGACCTCCTGCCCGAGGATGTGAAACCCGAAGTGCTCGAGCGCATCATTGCCGTGGCGACCGAGCTCGGCGTCGAGGGCCGCGAAGGCCGGCCGGTGGGTTGCCTCTTTGTCGTCGGCGACAACGAGAAAGTCAGCGCGCTTTCCAAGCCCCTCGTGCTTAATCCGTTTTTCGGTTACAAGGAGGAGGACCGCAATATCCTCAATCCGTTCATGGATGAAACGGTGAAGGAGTTTTCCTCCATCGATGGCGCCTTTATCATCCGCGGTGATGGCGTCGTCGAGTCGGCCGGCAGTTTGATACAGGCGACCGACAGCACGCACGAATTACCCAGCGGGCTTGGCAGCCGGCACGCCGCGGCCGCCGCGGTCAGTGTGGCGGCGAACTGCATCTCGATCGTCGTGTCCTCGAGCACGGGCCAGGTGACGCTTTTCCGGCGCGGGGTGATGCTGCCCCTGACTGAAAAACGGCGGTAAGGAGTGAGCCGGTCGCAACCCAAGGCGGCCGGCAAAACACGCGGGCGCGAAAATGCGCGAACCGCGTCTTTTTGACGGCGCGCCGTTCAGGACGGACGGCCGCTTGCCGCCTTATACCAACGTCTGTTAATATTTGGATT
>JANNEY010000506.1:0-6505 GCA_031379235.1 Opitutaceae bacterium
CCGAAACGCAGCTCGGCCCAATCAAAATTTCCGAGCACCGCCACGCCCGCCAGCACCAGCGCGCAACACGCCCAAATAATCCAGCCCGGATTCCGCCGCGCCCGCACCGCGAGCCACACCGGGATGAGCACCGCATAAAACTGCGTGAGAAACGCCGACGTGCTCGCCGCGGTGAATTGCAGCGCGTCGTTCTGCAACAGCATCCCCGCCGCGGCGAAGAGCCCGATGATCACCCCCTGTTTCCATTCGCCCGCCGTCGCTCGCCACGCGTCCCGCGGCCGCAGCGCCAGCATAATCAACGTCGCCAGGAGAAAGCGCGGGGCCACGGAATAGACCGCCGAAAACCAAGTGCCGGCCGCGGGCAGCAATTTTTCATGCAGCAAAACGATCGCCTTGATCAGCGGAAAGCTGAGCCCCCAAAAAAAATTCGCGACGAGCAGCATGAGCAGGGCGCGCGGGCGTTGGGGATGGTGGGCGTCGGGCATCGGAAAAAACTCCGCCAACCGGGGCGGAGCCCGCGAACCTGCCGCCGCCTCCGCCGCGCGCCAAGTGAATTGCCGTGAACATCGTTCCGGGGGGCGCAGTCTCTGTTCGACTTCGCCGGGAATTCGGGGCTAAGAAACCGCTCCGCCGCGCGTCGTTCCGTTCACCCCTCTGCCGCCCATGAAACTCCCCACGCTCGTCCTCGCCGGCTCGCTTGCGGCCAACGCCGGTCTCCTCGCCCTCTTTGCCTTCCAGCCGGCGCTCGCTCCCCCGGCCGTCCGCGACTGGTTCGTCAGCGACGCCACGCGCGCCGAACAGCGCTCCGCCGAGATCCGCGCGCAGCGCAAGCGCGCCGCGGCTCAGGAGAAGGCTGCCTCCGCGAAAAACGCCACCGTCTGGTCCGCGCTCCACGCCGAGGATATCCGCACGCTCATCGCCCGGCTCCGCGCCGCCGGTTTCTCGCCCGTCGTGATTCGCGCCATCGTCAACGCCCGCCTTGAGTCCACGTTCTCCGCCCGCATGAACGAGCTCGTCGGCTCGCTCGGCGACACGCCGTTCTGGAAGCCCGAGCCGTTCAGCTCCTTCAACAATCCGAAATTCTACGAAACCCAAAACCAGATTTACCGCGACCGCACCAAGGCCCTCCGCGAAATCCTCGGCGACGATTATTTTGCCTCCAGCGCCGCCGACGCCACCGCCGACCAGCGCCGGAAGTTCGGCGATCTCCCCAAGTCCAAGATCGATCTCATCCAGCGCATTGCCGACGACTACGCCGAGATGATCGCCCAAGTGCGCGCCGCCACCAACGGCATCACGCTCCCCGAAGACCGCGAGAAGCTTGCCCTCCTCGAGCGGGAAAAGCGCGCCGACCTCGCCGCCAACCTCACCCCGGCCGAACTCGAGGACTACGAGATGCGCAACTCAACGATCACGACCCGCCTGCGCACCGGGCTCACGCTGATGGATGCGACCGAGGCGGAATTCCGCGCGATCTTCCGCGTGTTGCAGCCGTTCGCCGACGTCCTTTACCCGAACCCTGCCGGCGGCATCGTCCGGTTCACCGCCGAGGATTCCCGCCTGCGCACCGAGGCCCAGGCGCAGGTCGCCGCTCAGCTCCGGGCCGCCCTCGGCGAGCAGCGCCACCTGGACTATGTCCGTAGCGGCAATTCCGAATACCAAGGCCTCCACCGACTCGCCCAACAAAACAACATCCCGACCGACGCCATCAACCGCGCCTTCGATTTGCGCACTTCGGCCACAGAGGAATCGATGCGCATCCGCGACGCCAAACTGGATCCTGCCGCCCACTCTGCCGCCATGCAGGCGCTCGCCGCCTCCACCAAGGCCAAGCTCGCCGCCCATCTCGGCCCCGCCGCCGACACCTACATGAAAAACCTGACCTGGCTCACGTCCCTCGAGCGCGGCTACGCCGTCCGCATCAGCCCCGACGGAACCAGCACGACGACCTACACCAGCGCGCCGCCGTCGCCGCCGAAAAAATAAGGACGCCATGAAACCCCTCACCGCCGTCGTCCTCGTCGCCTCCCTCGCATTCAACGCCCTGCTCGCCTACGTTGCATTTGCGGGCCGTTCTCGTCTGGCCGAGGACCAGGCCGCCGCCACCGCGGCCCGCGCGGCCACTCCTGCGCTCCCCACCGGTCCCGCTCCGCTTGATCCCGGGACGTGGGCGAGACTCAACCCGAATGACCTTTCCACACTCGTCACCCGCCTCCGCGACGCCGGTTTTCCGAAGGAGATGATTCGCGCCATCCTCACCGGACTCATCGGAGAGCAGTTCGCCGCCCGCCACCGCGCCCTAGATCCCGACGCCGCCAGCCGCGCGTTTTGGAAAGACGCCTCGCCCGACCCGCGATTTCGCCTCGCACAGTTCCAGCTCTACCGCGACCAAGCCCAGACCCTGCGCGACCTCCTCGGCCCCGACGCCCGCCAAACAGATCCGCTCACCCTCGCCCGGCTGCGCTCGCGCTTCGGCAATCTCCCGCCCGACAAGCTGGACACCGTCCAAACCATCGAGAGCGATTTCAATCTCAGGCGCAGCGAATTCTTCGCCAACCGAGTGGGCTCCGCGACCATGGCCGACATGGCGGCGCTCGACCGGGAACTGCGCACCGCCTTCGCCGCCGTCCTGTCACCCGCCGAGTTGGAGGAATATGATCTCCGCAGCAGCCGCACCGGCCAGTCCATGCGCACCGATCTGGCCGCCTTCAATCCCACCGAGGAAGAGTTTCGCGCCATCTTCAGGCTCCGCCAGTCCTTCGACGAACGCTACAACTTCAACAGCGGGATCCTCGGCCAGGAGCAGATGCGGGACCGCGGCGAGGCCCAGAAACAACTGGCCGCCCAAATCTCCTCGCTCCTCGGCCCCGTGCGCGGCGCCGAATATGAGCGCTCCATCGACATCAACTACCGTCAGACGAGCCAGCTCGTCGCCCGTCTGGAACTCCCGCCCGTAACGACCGCCAATCTCTGGAACACGCAGAAGGAATTCGAAAAGCGCCGCGACGAACTCTACGCCGCGCTCCGCGACCTCCCGCCCGAGCAGCGCACAGAGCGGGCTCGCGCACTGTCGCAGCAGGTGGCCACCCTGCATCAGGAAGCCTTGGCCCGGGTCACCCCACTCCTCGGCAGTCCCAGTCGCGTTGAGGCCTACAAACAATACGGCGGTTCGTGGATCCAAAATCTCGTGCCGCGCCCAGCCCCCACCGCCGCCCCCGCCCGGTGACGGAGTCGGCCCACACCGCCACTCGACAAGTCTAGTTTCCCCCGCCAATTCTCGCGCATGCCCAAGGCGACCGAGGAGCGGCGGCTCTCAAAGCGTGATTACGAGACGCGGGTGCCCGCGTTGCGCGAGGCCTTGATCCAGCTGCAGATTTCTTTGCAGTCCCTGCCCTTTCCCGTGCTGCTCGTCGTCGCGGGCGATGCCGTCGCCGGCAAGGGCGATGTCGTCAACACCCTCAACGGCTGGCTCGACCCGCGCGGTGTCGAGACGTTTGCCTTTCACGATCTCACCGACGAGGAGCGCGAGCGGCCAGCCCTGTGGCGCTACTGGCGATCCCTTCCCCCGCGCGGCCGCATGGCCATCTACGCGGGCGGCTGGCACACCGCGGCGCTCGCCGAAGACCCGCGCACGCGGCACGAAAAGAAAGAACTGGAGAGCGAGCTCGACCGGCTCGCCCACTTCGAACGCCTCCTCGCCGCGGACGGCGCGCTGCTCGTCAAGGTCTGGCTGCGCCTCTCGGAATCCGCGCAACGCAAGCGCCTGCACGATCTGGAAGGCGATCCCGACACGGCGTGGCGGATCACGCCCGAGCTGTGGGAGCAGCACCGCGACTACCACCGCCTCGCACGCCTCGCCGAGCACGCGCGCCGGGCCACGGATTTTCCCGCCGCCCCGTGGCACCTCGTCGATGCGGCCGATCCGCGCGCGCGCAATCTCGCCGTCGCCGATCTCCTGCTCGGCCGGTTTCACACGCACCGGCGCGCGCAGGCCGCGCTGGCGCCCGCGACGAAACCGCGCCGCACAGTGTCGCTCCGCCCGGGCGGGTTGCGCCGCCTGCACGCGCTGCCGCTCGATCAGGAACTCTCCGAAAAAGATTATGAGGCGAAGCGCGACAAGTGGCTCGGCCGGCTCAACCACGCCGTGCGCGCCGCCGCCACGCAGGGTCGCTCCATCGTGTGGGTCTTCGAGGGCTGGGATGCCGCGGGCAAGGGCGGCGCCATCCGCCGGCTCTCCAGCGCGATCGATTCGCGCGACTGCCGCGTCATCCCCGTGGCCAAGCCGACCGACGAGGAAAAGTCACACCACTATCTCTGGCGTTTCTGGCGGCACGTGCCCCGCGCCGGCCGCGTGACCATCTACGATCGCTCGTGGTATGGGCGGGTGCTGGTGGAGCGGCTCGAGGGCTTTTGCCGCGAAACGGAATGGCGCCGCGCCTTCGCCGAGCTGAACGACTTCGAGGCGCAGCTCACCGCACACGGCATCATCGTGCTGAAATTCTGGCTGCACATCTCGAAGGAGGAACAGTTGCGCCGCTTCCGCCACCGCGAAGACACCGCCTACAAGCGCCACAAGATCAACGCCGAGGACTGGCGCAACCGCCGCCAGTGGGAAGCCTACGAGATCGCTGTCGCCGACATGCTCGCACTCACCCACGAGGATAACGCGCCGTGGCACCTGGTGCCCGCGAACAACAAGCGTTTCGCCCGGCTCGAAATCCTGAAAACTTCCTGCCGACAGATCGCCGCGGCGCTCGAGGGCTAGGCCGGTGGGCCACAAAAAAGCCGCCGCAGGAAAATCCCGCGGCGGCTGAAATGAAATCGGGCGCTTACTTGGCGACGTGACCCGAGACGAGCTTGGTCATCTCGAACATCGACACGGTCTTCTTGCCGCCGAAGATCGGCTTCAATTTTTCGTCCGCATTGATGTTGGTCCGCACCTTCTTGTCCTGGAGACCGTTCTTCTTGATGTAGACCCAGAGCTTCTTGGTCAGCTCTGTGCGGGGGAGCGGGGCCGCACCCACCACTGCAGCAAGCAGGGCGTCGGGTGTGACGGGTTTCATGAACGCAGCGTTAGGTTTACGAGCAGCTTTTTTGGCCATAATGTTTTTTGGGTTTGTGACTGATTACACTAACAACAATCCCCTTCTAGAGGGAAAAAACGGCGTTTGCATAGGAGAATCTTAACTTTTTCAGAGGGAGGACCCACTTTTCTCAGAGGTAAAACCGCTTTCCGACCGCCGGACGGACCTAATTTCCCCCGAACAAACGCCGAAAAAGACCGCGCGGCCGGACCTCAAACGCGCTCATCCACCTGCACGAACTGGCGGTAAAGCGCCGCGTAGCGTCCGCCCTGGGCGAGCAATTCCCCATGCGCGCCGCGCTCGACGATGCGCCCCTGATCGAGCACGAGCACACAGTCAGCGTGGCGAATCGTGCTCAGGCGGTGCGCGACGACAAAACTCGTGCGCCCCTGCAACAGCACGGTGAGCGCCCGCTGCAGCCGCGCTTCCGTGAGGGCATCGATGGCGCTTGTCGCCTCATCGAGAATCACCAGCCGCGGATCGGCCAGCAGGGCGCGGGCAAAGCACACGAGCTGGCGCTGCCCCACGGAAAGCGCGCCCCCGCGTTCGCCCACTTCCGTGTGCAATCCCCGCGGCAACGCCTCCAACAGATCCAAGCAATCGAGTCGCGCCGCCACCGCGCGCACCTCCGCTTCGTCCGCCGCGGGTTTCGCCACGCGGATGTTGTCGAGCACCGTGCCGCCGAAGAGAAAATTCTTCTGCTGCACCATGCCCATCTGCCGGTGCAGCGACTGGCTCGTGAGCCTCCGAATCTCGTGTCCATCCACGAGCAGCTCGCCCGCCGTCGGCAGGTAAAATTTTGCGGCGAGACTGATGATCGAGCTCTTGCCGCTGCCCGTGTGGCCCACGAGCGCGATCATCTGGCCTGGCTCCGCCGTGAACGAGACGTCGTGCAAGACCGGCCGCGCCGGATCGTAGCCGAAGGTGACGCGGCGGAATTCGATGCGCATCCCCTCGGATGGGGGCGGTGCCGCAGCGTGATTCTGCCCGCTCGGACGGAGCACGCCATCGCACCGCGGATCTGGCAGCGCCGCCGCGTCCGCCGCGTCCTCCCAGTCGGGCTTGGTGTCGATTAACTTGAACACGCGCTCGGCCCCAGCCATCGCGACGAGCGCCTGGTTGTATTGATTGCCGATGATCGCGATGGGGGCAAAAAATTGGTTCGCTAGGAGGAAGAACGTAATCAGCGCGCCCACTTCCATCTGCCCGTGGAAGACCCGCCAGCCCCCGAACATCAGGAGGATGGCAACGAAGAACTGGCTGTTCAGCTCCAGCAACGGCGTGAGAATCGCCGAGGTGCGCGCGAGCGCGATGCTGTAGCGCGAGTGATCCGCGAGCAGGTGGCGAAAGAGCCCGGCGTTCGTCTCCTGCCGCACAAATCCTTGGGTTACGCGGATGCCGCTGACCGACTCGGCGAGGGT
>JANNEY010000519.1:0-19809 GCA_031379235.1 Opitutaceae bacterium
GTGGCCGTCATCGTCCTCGCGCTCATCACCGTGTTTCTTTTCCGCGAGGGCTTCGGTTTCTTCGGGCAAAACCGCACCAACCTCGAAATCTACCGTCGCGCCGGCTTGGAGTATGTCGATTTCATCCGCCGCCAGACCGACGATCATAGCGCTCTCACGCGCTATCTCTCCGACGTGCGCCTGCGCCAAGTCGCGATCCTCATGGAGCGCGAGCGCCGCCCGCTCGAGGAAGCCAACGCCACTCTGGCGCCGTTCGACGCCTTCGCCGAGCAGTTCTCCTCTACGGTGGATCCGATGCGCGCGCTGCTGTCGGACCTGACCGAGCAGGCGACGGCGATTAAGACCAAGTTCATCGTCACCGAGGATCGCAAGGAGGAGCGCCGCCAGCTCCTCGCCGAGGGCCTGCAGGCCATGGCCGATGCCGTGAAGATCGACACGATCGATTTTGCGGCCGAGCTGAAACCGATCATGAATGCGCTGCCCGCTTACAAGGAGGCGAGTCGCGAATTCAGCCGGAAGCTCGTCGCGCTGCTCGACGCGGTGCCGGTGCTGCCCTCGCCTGAACTCGGTCCGCGCATGGATAAACTGAAGCAGCTCACGCGCGACTATGTCGCCACCTTCCCTGCCACCGAACGCGATATGGAGGCATGGGATCAGACGCGTGCGGTGCCGGCGGGGCAGACGTTCACCGCGTTCCTCTTCGGCCGGCAGTGGCTGACGGCGAGTTTCTGGCAAGACTGGTATGGCATCTTGCCACTGCTGGTCGGCTCGCTCCTGGTGTCGGCCGTAGCCCTCGCGCTGGCCGTGCCGCTCGGGGTCGGCGCCGCGATCTACGTCAACCAGCTCGCGTCGGTGCGCGAGCAGCGGATCATCAAGCCGTGCATCGAGTTCATCTCGGCGTTTCCCTCGGTCGTGCTCGGCTTCTTCGGGATCGCGGTGCTCGGCCAGGCCCTCCGCACGCTCTCGCAGCAACCGTGGCTTTCGTGGTTGCCCGGCTTCCCCTACAGTGAACGGCTCAACATCCTCACCGCCGGCTGCCTCCTCGCGCTCATCGCGGTGCCGACGATCTTCACGCTGGCGGAGGATGCCCTGAACAACGTCCCGCGCGCCTTCAAAGAGGCGTCGTTCGCGCTGGGTGCCTCGCGGTTGCAGACGATCCTGCGGATTATCGTGCCGGCTTCGCTCTCGGGCATCATCTCCGCCGTGCTGCTTGGGCTCGGTCGCGTGGTGGGCGAGACGATGGTCGTGCTGCTCTGCGCGGGCAACCGGATCGCGATCCCTGATTTCACCTCGGGGCTCGGGGTCTTCACCGAGCCGGTGCATACGATGACGGGCATCATCGCGCAGGAGATGGGCGAGGTGGTGCGTGGCAGCATTCACTACCGCGCGCTTTTCGTGGTGGGCCTCGTGCTCTTCATGCTCTCGCTGGCGATTAACTTCGCCGCGCAGAAAATTGTGCGCCGCTACCGAATTTCCATCGGATGAGCGCCTCCGCCCACATCTTTCGTGCCGCCCCCGGGGCGCGCAGCGGGGAACGCACCGTCTTCTGGCTCTTTCGCGCGGCGACTTGGTTCGTGTTGCTCTGCGGTGCGGCGGTTTTCCTCAACATCTTCGTCAAGGGCTCGCGCACTGTCTTCAAGGCCGAGGCGCCCTTTATCAACACCACTTTTCTCACGGAGGCCCCCGAGTCGCTCTACATCTTTGAATGGCAGGGGAAGAAGCTGGAGATGGGCGACCGCGAGTTCCGGGCGTTTAAGGAAAAGAATCCCGAGGCGGCCAAGATCACCACCGAGAGCTACGTCTATTCGGCCGGCGGCATCTGGCCCTGCATCGTCGGCACCGTGCTGCTCGTCGTCGGCTCGATGTCGATCGCGCTCATGCTCGGCGTCTGCGCGGCGATTTACCTTAACGAGTATGCCCGCGACGGCGCGTTTATCCGCTTTGTGCGCCTTGCGATCCTAAACCTCGCGGGCGTGCCCTCGATCGTCTTCGGCCTCTTCGGTTTTGGCATGTTCGTGATTTTCTTCGGGTGGAACGTCTCGCTCCTCGCGGGCTGGTTCACGCTCGCGTTCATGGTCCTGCCGGTGGTCATCACCGCGAGCGAGGAGTCGCTCAAGGCCGTGCCCAAGGGCTTCCGCGAGGGCTCGCTGGCGCTGGGCGCGACGAAGTGGCAGACCATCCGCAAGAATGTGCTGCCCTACGCGCTGCCTGGCATCCTCACCTCCTCGATCCTCGGCATCGCGCGGGTCGCCGGCGAGACGGCGCCCATCATGTTCACCGCGGCCTATGTCGTGCGCGACAAGCTGCCGTGGGATGTCGATAAGTTCGGCGACTTCTTTTTCCAAGGCGTGATGGCGCTGCCCTATCACATCTACGTCGTCAGCTCGAAGATTCCGCAGAACGAATACACTGAGCGCGTGCAATACGGCACGGCCTTCGTCTTCCTTGTCATTGTGGCGATGATCGCGACGGCCTCGATTCTCCTGCGAAGTCACCTGCGCAACCGCTACAAATGGTAACCGCCGAACCCGCCACCATGGAAACCCGTCCTCCCGCGATCCCTTCAGCCCCGGCTTCGGCGGCCAAAACCAACCCCCGCCTTCCGATCGCGTCTGCGCCCTCCGCCGCCGCTCCAGGTTCCGCGGCGACGGAGCGCAAAGACATCATCGTGGACATCGACGACGTCGATTTTTTCTACGGTTCCACCCAGGCGCTGCACGATATCACCCTCGGGATTGAGGCGAAGAAGGTCACGGCCTTCATCGGCCCCTCCGGTTGTGGCAAGTCCACACTCCTCCGCTGCCTCAACCGCATGAACGACCTGATCGATGGCACCCGCGTCGCGGGCGGCACGATCAAGATTCATGGCGTGGACATCTATCAGGACGACGTCGATGTGATCGAGCTGCGCAAGCGCGTCGGCATGGTCTTCCAGAAATCGAATCCGTTTCCCAAATCGATCTACGAGAACATCACCTACGGCCTCCGGCTCCAGGGCCGCACCGACAAGGCCAAGCTTGATGAAATCGTCGAGAAATCCCTTCGCGGCGCCGCGCTGTGGGATGAGGTGAAAGACCGGCTTCACACCAGCGGTCTCGGTCTGTCTGGTGGTCAGCAGCAGCGCCTCTGCATTGCGCGCACCATTGCCATAGATCCGGAAGTGATTCTCATGGATGAGCCGTGTTCCGCGCTCGACCCCGTCGCCACCGCCAAGGTCGAGGAACTGATTCAGGACCTGCGTGCGCGCTACACCATCATCATCGTCACGCACAATATGCAGCAGGCCGCCCGCTGTTCGGACCGCACCGCATTTTTCTACCTCGGCAAGCTCATCGAATACGCCGACACCCGCAACATTTTCACTAATCCCGCCAACCCGCAGACCGAGGCCTATGTCTCCGGTCGCTTCGGCTGATCGCCATGACCCACTACAACGAAGAACTCGCCAAGCTGAAGGAGAGCCTCCTCGCGATGGCCAGCCACGCGGAGACCGCGGTCACCCGCGCGATGCGGGCGCTCGTCGAACGCGACGATGCCATCGCGCGCAAGGTCGAGGAAGACGACAACATCCTCGATCGGTTCGAAATCGAGATCGACGATACAGCCATCCATCTCCTCACCAAGGCACCGCTCGCCACCGAACTCCGCCTCATCACGGTGGCGATGAAGATTTCCCAGAATCTTGAACGCGTGGGCGACGAGGCGGTGACGATTGCCCGCCGCGCCATCGAATTGAACACCGAACCGCAGCTCAAGCCCTACGTCGACCTGCCGCGCATGGCCACCATGTCGCTGGAGATGCTCCGCGAGGCCCTCACGGCCTTCGTCAACCGCGAGACCGACCGGGCGCGTGCCGTCATCCCGCGCGACAAGGATGTGGATGACCTCAACCGTCAGCTGCACCGCGAACTCTCCAGCTACATGGTGGAGCGGCCGACAACGATTACCCGCTGCCTCCGGCTCATGGTCATCTCGAAATCGATCGAGCGGATCGCCGACCACGCGACGAATGTCGCCCAGGAGGTCGTGTATCTTTACGAAGCGAAGGACATCCGCCACGCCGGACAGCAAACCAATGAAGCCTAAAATTCTCGTCGTCGACGACGAGCCCGACGCGCTCGAGATCCTCGGCTTCAAACTGAAGGAAGCGGGCTATGTGCCGCTCTTTGCGAAGGACGGGGCCCGCGCCATCGCGGCGGCGCGGGACGAGCGTCCGGCGCTCATTGTGCTCGACCTCATGCTCCCGGAAGTGGACGGCTTGGAGGTATGCAAAGTCCTCCGCCGCGACCCTGCCACCGCCGCCATTCCGGTCATCATGCTCACCGCTCGCGCGGGCGAGATGGACCGCGTGCTCGGATTGGAACTGGGCGCGGACGATTACGTGACGAAACCGTTCAGCCCCCGGGAGCTCGTGCTGCGCATCAAGAAGCTGCTGGCCCGGGTCAAGGCCTCCGAGGAGCCGATGACCGTGCTGCGGGTCTTGGACTTGGAAATCGATGTGCCGCGCCACAGCGTGACGATCGCGGGCGAAGACGTCGCGCTTACGGCGACCGAGTTCAAGCTGCTCGAGCTGCTCGCGCGCCGGCGCGGCCGCGTGCAAACGCGCGACCGGCTGCTGCAGGATGTCTGGGGCTACGAAAATCCGATCGACAGCCGCACGGTCGACACGCACATGCGCCGGCTGCGGGAAAAAATCGGCGGCGCCGCGCGCCACTTGGAGACGATTCGGGGCGTCGGCTACCGTTTCAAGGCGGAGGAGTGAGCGCCCGCTGGAAATCTCGCCGGGCCGGCGAATCATGAATGCGTGGGCCGTCATTTTGATTCTGCTCGCGCTCGGGCTGGGTTACGCAGCGTGGTGGTTTCGTGCGCAACTGGTCGGCGAAAAACTCCGCCAGGCGCAGGAGTTCGCCGCCCTCGGGGTCCGGCGGGAAGCCGAGCTGGCAGCGCAGGCCGAGCGCACGGCCGCGTTGTTCGACCGCATGGTCGAAGGCATCATCGTCGTCGGAGCCGACGGCCGCATCCGCATCGCGAATCGCACGGCGGGGGCGCTCTTTGGTTTCGCGCCACCGGCGCTCGATCGCACCGTGCTGGAGGCGACGCGGCATCACGAGGTCGCGGCGCTCGTTGCCCGGCTGGAGCGTGAGCCCGAGGTGCTGAACCACGAGCTGCGGCTCGATGGCGTGACCGAGACGCGTTACTTGCAGGTCAATGCGCTCGCGCTGCGCGCGGCCGACGGCACGTCGGATGGTGCGGTCATCGTGTTTCACGATCTCACGCGACTGCGGCAGCTGGAGGCGGTGCGACAGGAATTTGTGGCCAACGTCAGCCATGAACTCCGCACCCCGCTTTCGCTGATCAAGAGCGCGACCGAGACGCTGATCGATGGCGGCAAAGATGACCCCGCCGTAACGGCGCGCTTTCTCGAGTTGATCGAGAAGCACGCCAATCGATTGACGCTGCTCATCGACAACCTGCTGCTCCTCGCGCGGCTCGACTCGGGCCGAATCGAGTTGCGGCTCGAGCCGGTGGACCTGCGCACCGCCGCTCAAGAAGCGATCGACGATGCGGCGCCGATCGCGCGGACCCGGCGGATCTCGCTCGAAAATGGCGTGGCCGCCGAGGCCGCGGCCCGGGCGGATCCCCAGCGCCTGCGGCAGGTCCTCTCCAACCTAATCGACAACGCGATCAAATACGGCCGCGAAGGCGGCAGCGTGATCGTGGGCGGCGGGCCGATTGACCCGTTGCGCGTGGAGCTGACGGTGCGCGATGACGGACCGGGCATCCCGGCCGAAGCGAAGGCGCGGATCTTCGAGCGGTTCTACCGCGGGGACAAGGCGCGCTCACGCGAGCAGGGCGGCACCGGTCTCGGCCTCGCGATTGTGAAAAATGTCGTGCAGGCGCACGGCGGTGAGGTGCGGGTCGAGAGCACGCCCGGAGTGGGCACGGTGTTTTTTATCACCCTGCCCGTGGCCGCGAAGACCTGACGAAAGCGGGCTAACCCTCGAAATATTTCTCGCGCGCCTGGACCTGCACCAAGGTGCGGCCCGGCAAAACACAGGCGGTGAGTGCGCCGCCGAGGACACACGAGGTGTCGATCCCGAGCGTCCATTTGTTCACCGCCGGATCGCGGCGTGGCGTGTGGCCGTAGATCACGAAGGGCGGGCCGATCCATTTTTCGGACCAGTGTGGCTCGGCGGGAAAGTCCGAGCGTTTGTGGGGTTCGCCGTCCGGGCCCGCGACTTGGATGCGGGTGACAACCCGGGCTGGCTGCGTGCGCCAAGGCCGGCCGGGCAGAAAGCCGGCGTGCACGAGCACGGTATTAAATTCGGGCAGATGAAACGTGAGCGGCATCGCGGCGAGGTAGGCCCAGTCTTTGGCGCTGAGCTGTTTCAGGGTCTCGTAGTCCGATTTCTTCAGATGGGAGGGATCGCCGGTGCGGCGGTAGTTGAGCAGGCGCAGCTCGTGATTGCCGAGGAGCGAGCGATGGGCGTGCTCGCGTGCCAGCTTGAGCACGCGGGCGCTGTCGGGACCGCGGTTCACCAAGTCGCCGAGCAAAATCAGCCGGTCGTGTTTGGTGAGCGCGAGTTTCCCGAGCAACGCCTCGAATTCGTCGGCACAGCCGTGGATGTCGCCCACGGCGAGGACGCGGCCGTTCATGAAGCAGGGTTGGCGTTGGCTGAGAACACGGGGAGGAATTCGAAGCGAGGAAGCGAGTTAGCCACGCCTCCTAGTATCCGAACAGAATCATTCGGACGGCGAGAACGACGAGTGATTGTCACCCAATCTTTGCCCGAAATAGCCGGCTTGGCGCCGGAGAGCTTGGCGGGAAAATGTAACATTTGGACGTTTGCGCAGCCCAGCGCTTTGCTTGTAACTCAGCCGTAACCCTACCTGCGCGATGAAGTCAAAACCTCGTCTTGTCTCAAAACCGTCCGCTAGCGTCGCCGCGTTGAAACAGAAACTTGCGCTGGCGAAAATCCACGCCGAGGAAATGAAGGCCGCGGCGCGGGCAGCGAAAGCTGGTTTCAAGCAAGTGCGCAAAGCCTACCGGCAGGCGAAGAAAGCGGCCAAGCAGGCGCGCAAGGCCGTGAAGGCGCTCGCGCAGGAAATCAAAGCGCAAACTCCCCCAAAGATTCGCCATTCGAGCAGCGGGCGTGCGGCCGGGACCAAGAAGCCGGCGAAAAGAACTTCCCCCAAGACCGGCGCGGCATCGGCGTCGACCAACCGGGTGAGTTTGGGCGTGACGGATGGCCCGGTTGAAACCGTGGTGGCGGCAGCGCCGAACTCACCGGTGCCTTCGGCCTGAAGGCGCGGACCGCGGCGGAAAAACCGCCGCGCGATCAGAAGGTCACTTCCATCCCGAAGGTCGCGCGCCAGCCGTAGTTGCTGTTGTCCTCGATATAGGGGCGCGTGCCTTGGTAGGAGGCTTGGATGCGCGAGGTGAGATTCTCGCCGCTCACAGTGAGGCGGATATTTTTTCGCAGGCGGTAGCTGACTTCAGCGTCGAGTTGTTCGCGGGCGGCGAACCAGTCGTCGAGGTATTGGGTGGTGTCGATGCCCTCGAGGTATTCCGAGCGGTAGCGGTAGGCGAGACGGCCGCGGAAATTGCCGAGCACGTAGTCGGCGGAGGCGTTGAACATGTAGTGCGAGAAGCCGTAGGTCGGGAGTTTCTCGCCGGGACGGTCGGGATAGTTCGCGACGCTGTCGGTGAACGTCGCGCTGAGGGAGAGGCTGAGGCCGTTGAAGGGCTTGGGGAGGAAATAGAGTTTTTGCTGGGCGATGAGTTCGATGCCCTTGTTCTCGGCACCCTTCGCGTTCTGCCACTGCTGCCACTGGCGCGTGCCATTCAGATCGCGGATGGCGACGTCGTTCGCGTCGAGCACGTTGAACCGGTAGATCTGATTGTAGTAAAACCCCTGCATCTTTTTCCAGAAGAAGCCGGCGGAAAAAAGGCCGCCGCGCGCGGTGTATTGCTCAAGCTGCACGTCGAAGTTGTCCGCGGTGGTGGGGTTGAGGTTCGGATTGCCGACGGCGATGTTGCCATTGATATCCTCGGAGCGGCCGAGCGTGAGGCGGCTGAGCGTGGGGCGGCCGTAGCTGCGGTTGAAGCTCTCGCGCAAGATCAGGTTGGGCTGGAGAGCGTGCCGAAAATGCAGGCCAGGGAGGACGTTGGTGTAGTCGCTGCCGTTCTTCACCGGCGATTCGCGCAGCGTGATCTGATCGATCGCCTTGCGGGTCGACTCCCAGGTGTTTTTTTCCACGCGCACGCCGCCGAGAATGGTGGTGCGGCCGATCTGGGCGCTGCCCATCGCGTAGGTGGCGGAGGTGGACTCGTGGGCGTTAAAATCCTCGATCGCGGAGGCGCGGAGCCCGGCGTAGACGTTCACGGGGAAAAGCGCGGGGGTGTTCTGCAGCAGCGCGCGCACGTTCTGCGGCTGCACCTGCATGTATTGCTGGCGGCGGTGGACGAGGCGGTCGATCGGGGTGACGACCTGCGCATAGGGAAATGCCGCGGTGGTGGTGACGTTGAGCTGCGTCTGATCGAAGCGGGGATCGTTGGCGCGGAACTTCGTGCCGACCTTGAAGGAGACGGCAATATTTTCGCCGATGAATTTTTTCTCCACGTCGATTTTGGCGGTGGTGTTGAACTCGTAGCGCTTCTCCGGCTCCATCGTGAGATCGGCGCGGTTCATCGTGGCGGTGTTCCGCGGGTCGAGGCCATTGACGACGCGGATCAGCGGGTAGAGGCGGTTGTGGAGATCGTATTCCCACTGGAAATAGCCCTGCGCGGAGGGGACGTTGCGCACGATGAAGTTGAGGTTCGCGGTGCGGAGCGTGCGCGTGTAGGAAAGGAATCCGTCGTAGTTGATCGTGAGCGAGCCGAGCTCGTGGCGACCGCCGGCCCCGAAAGAATAGAGATCGTTCTCCGTGTCGGAGAGATCGGCCGAGTAGCGGATTTCGCCGCGGCTGCCGTTGGCGCCGGCGCCGCCGCGACCGGCGTTTTGAGTGAGAAAGTCGTAGGTCTTGCGGCCGTTGATCGCGTCCTGAATGCGGCCGTTGTCGATGTAGGGGCGCGAAATGTAGCGCTGCGCGCTGAGGTCGTAGTGACTGAAGAACGGCTTGAAGTAAAACGTGTGCTCGCGGCCAAGGCGGAAATCGATCGTGGCGTTGAGGCCGTGCGAGTTGGTTTCGCGCAGGTTGAATTCGGTGGAGGCGTTCGTGATGAAGAGAAACACGTCCGACGGGAGGTTGTAGCCCGGGTTGTTCGCGCGGTTGAGCACGCCGAAATCCGTGTCGTTATTCGTGTAGTAGCGGTTCGCGAGGTAGTGGGTGGCGGTGACGCTCACGCCGAGGTTTTTCTCGCGCCCGAAAATCCCGAAGAGATCGGTGTAGCTGACGCGGCCGTTGTAGCCCCACTTCTCGGGCAGCCCGAGGTAGGTGGTGCTGCCGCTGACGCGGATTTCGCGGCCGTCGCGCTGAAACGCGGAGCGCGAGACGACGTTGATGATGCCGCCGATGGCGTCGCCATCGCGATCGGGGGTCGCAGCCTTGATGACCTCGATGTTCGCGATGCCGTCGGCCACCAGGTTGCGGCTGTTGAAGCCGCCGCGTGCGATGCGGTTGCCGTCGACTTGGAACGAATTGAATTCCGCGGGCAGCCCGCGGATGTTCACGCCCTCGGGGGCGCCGTCCTCGCTTTCGTTGACCGAGAGGCCGGGGAGCCGCTGGAGCGCATAGCCGATGTTGCCCTCGTTCATCGCGCCGAAGGTTTCCTCGGAGACGATGTTCACGATGCCGCGGGCCGTCTTCTGCTGGTTGATCGCGAGCGCCTGACCGCGCGCCGCCTCGGCCACTTCAAAGGCCGCCATGCGTAACACCTCGCTCTTGAGATTGGCATCGACGACCCGCGAGCTGCCGCTCGCAATTGCGACGGGCTGACGAAAAATATCCAGGCCCACGTATTCGACCTCAAGTGAAGCGGTGCCGGCGGGCACGCCCGCGATCGAGTAGCGGCCATCAGGATCGGTGACATCGGAGAGCAACGTGCCGACGATCCGGACGGTGGCGCCTTGGAGAGAACGGCCGGTGGCGCCCTCAAAGACGCGGCCAGAGATCGTGCCGGAGCCGGCGAGAGCCTGGGCGCGAGCGGTGGGCACGAGGGCCAGGGCAAGGACGAAGCAGGAGGCGAGCAGAAGGCGAATTGAGATCATGGGTGGAGGGTAATGCGGCTGCCAGGCGCACGCGGTGTCCCTGCGGACCTTGGGGTTGCGCGTTGGTAGGTAGCGCAGGGACCGCGGGCGATGAAAATTTTTAGTCGCAGCCTGGTTGCCCGGCGCCTATCCGCGCGTGAGCGCCGTCAGGTCCACGGTGCGCCACAGTTCGCGGCCTGTGCCGGCAAATATCCGCGCTGTCACCTGCGCACCCGTGACTGTCATCACCGCGTAGCCCGGCAGATCGGCATAGTCGAAGGCGGTAATGAAATTCTTCTCGATATCGTAAACGGCGCGGCGCTCGGCTTCGTTGGCCGGCGAGAAATTGGGCTCCACTCGGATTTGGTCGGCGTTGTAGCTCGCAACGCCGCTAAGCGGTGTTTTGGCCTGCACGACCGGTGTGCTGATGATGCTGCTCACCGCGAGCTGGGTAAAACGCCCGCGCCCCGCGGTCCGCGCGAGCGCGCAGAACCGGTGGATATGCCCGCCGAGCACGAGCGCGCGCTGATCGCCGAGGAGCGCGAGGAATTTCTCGCGGCGCGCCCGATCGCGCTCGCTGGCGAAGACATGCCACGTCGCACGTGCGCCGTAGGGCACGACGGGCGGATGCACGGCGACGAAGAAGTGCTCCGCCGTTCGCCGGGCCGCGACGGCCTCGAACCACGCGAGGCTCTTCGCCGCATCGTATGCGTCGAAGAACACGAATTGTGCGCCTCCGCGTTCGACGGAAAAATTGGCCCCCGTGACCGCCTCGCTCATCGGCGCAATCGCGCGCGCTTGCTCCGCGAGGAACGGATGAAACACGCTGGCAAACGCTGCGATGGCCCCCGGCCCCGTGATGTCGTGGTTGCCTTTGGTGAAGAGCAGCGGCACGCCGAGTTGCGCGTCGCGGATGAAGCCGAGCGCCTCGGTATTCTGCCGCACGGAGAGTTCTTCACTGCCGCACAGGCCCTCCACCAGATCGCCGGCTTGGAGGACGAACGCGACGCGTGTGGCCGGGTCGCGGTTGAGGTCGGCGATCGTTGCGCGCACCGTGGCGAGCAGCCGCGGCGTGATCTCGGCCGTGATGCGCGAGTAGTTTTTGATCTGCGAGACGTCGTTGGGTTTGTCCTTCTCGACCCACGCCATGTCGTGGTGATCAAGCGCGTCGTAGTGCAGGTCGCCGAGCAGGATGAAGGAAAACGCCTGCGCGGGTGCGGCGGCGGCGAGCGAACGCGGGATGCACGCGGCGGCAACCGCTGCGGCCGAGTGCTTGAGAAAGGTGCGGCGGCTGGGGCGTGGGTTCATGGGGTGGCGCGGAGATCGACGCGGATGAGCTCACGGTCGTTGCGCACAAACACGCTGCGCTCGGCAAACGCCGGGTGCGACCAGTGCACGTCGCGGCCGCCGGCGCGGTTGGTGGGGTCGAGCAGATGCGTGCGGTCGATCTCGTCGTAGCCCTGCGGCGTGAGGCGCGCGATGATCAGGTCCCCGGTTTCGTTGTAGATGAAGAAGCGGTCGGCGTGCTTCACGAGAAACGCTGTGGTCCAGCGGGCGGGTTTGCCGGCGGGTGTGGTGGGCACGAGCGTTTCCCAGAGGCGTGTGCCGTCAGCGAGCCGCAGGCCGCGCAACTGGCCGAAGCTGCACACGCCGTAGATGTGACCATCCTCGATCCATGGCGTGCTCATCAGGCTGTGCAGGCCCTCGGAGCGCGTTTCGCTCACGCCCTTGATCCGCCAGACCTCGGTGGCGCGCGGCGCGGCGGCATCGAGCCGGAGGAGCAGCGAGCCGTCGAAGAACGACGACAGGAAAAGTAAATCACCGTGCTGGCGCGGCGTGCCGATCGCGTGGGCCATCTTCGTCTTGAACGGCTCTGACCAAAAAATTTCGCCCGTCGCCGGATCGAGGCCGCTCACTGCTTCGCTGTCCCACACGATGAGCTGCCGGCGTCTGCCCGCTTCGATGAGCGTCATCGGCGCGTAGCCGGGCTCCTTGGCCGGGAGAGAGCGCCACAGCTCCTGGCCGGTCTCGCGGTGAAACGCGATCACCGTATGGCCGGCGCCACCGACGAGGCAGAACACGCGGTCGCCCTCAACCAACGGCGGCGACGCAAAGCCCCACGTCTGAGTCGTCACGCCGTAGTCGCGCTTGAAATTCTTCGCCCACACCACGCGGCCGGTCGCGGTGTCGAGGCAGTGCAGGTCGCCCTCCGCTCCAAGCGTGTAAACGCGATCGCCCGCGACGGCCGGGCTTGCGCGCGGACCCGAGGGGTAGGCGATCTCGTAGCGCGCCTCGTAATCGTGCGACCAGAGCACGCGGCCGTCGCGCACATCGAGACAGAGCACGCGCTCGCGGCCCGCTTCGACTGTGCGCTCAAGGGCTTTGCCGGGATTGCCGCGCGTCTGTGTGTCGGGTCGGTCGGTGAGAAACACGCGTCCGCCCGCGATGGCCGGGCTGCTGTAGCCGGCGCCGACGGGCGCGCGCCACAGCACGTGCGGCCCACCGGCGAGAAATTTTTCGACAATTCCGGTCTCGCGCCACACGCCGTCGCGCTGCGGTCCTTGCCAATGCGGCCAGTCATCAGCGGCGAGCGGGCCGGCTGCGAACGCGAGAACTAGGTAGGTGAGCCGGACCAATTCGGCGGCAGGGGCGAGGCGCATGGACGGTAGTTGAGCGAGAGCGGCGTGGCAGTCAAAGCCGAGCCTCGGCTGTCGCGCCGGATTTGGTTCGTGCCCGCGCCGTTTTTTCGCCCGCATGGTGTTCCCCTATGAACTCCTGCTTTCTTCTGCGTTTTCGCGTCCTCGTCTTCGCTTGCGCCTGCTTCGCGCTCTCATCGCTTCGCGCCGATGTCGGCGTGGGCGCCAAGCCGCTCGCCGGCGCCGAAGTTCTCTTCGACGGCACGCGTGAGCTGCTTGATGCGAAGTGGACCTACTGGACCGGCCCGCGCTTCGGCTCTGCGCTTCCGATCAAATGGAAGATCGTCGATGACCCCGCGGAACGTGGGCGCACGGCGTTGCAGACAGACGACCCCGCGGTGGGCAAAGGAAAATTCGGCGTCGCCGACATCGTCACGAAAAAAACCTACCGCGATTTCCGGCTGCACGTGGAGTTCATGGTGATGAACCCCGGCGGCAACAGCGGCGTCTACCTTCAGAACCG
Source organism: Opitutaceae bacterium (assembly GCA_031379235.1). GTDB lineage: Bacteria > Verrucomicrobiota > Verrucomicrobiia > Opitutales > Opitutaceae > ER46. The sequence continues at coordinate 13,350 of JANNEY010000519.1, forward strand.
CTACGAAATCCAGATTCAGGACGGCGACGCGACGAAGCACGGCATGGGCGCGGTGATCAACGAGACGGAGTCGCCCTACTTTCTCTACAAGGGCATCCGCCAGTGGAACAGCTACGACATCCAGTTCCGCGCCGCGCGTTTCAAGGACGGCAAGCTCACCGAGAAGGCGCGCGTCACGCTGTTTTTCAACGGCGTGAAGATCCACTCGAACGTGGAAATCCAGCAGGTGTGGGGCGGCCTCAATTCCGGGATCGACGGCGGCAACGACGGCGGCAAGGGCATCACCGACACGCCCGGCGGCCTCAAGCTCCAGTGCGAGGGTCACGACGTGCGCTACCGCAACATCTGGCTCAAGGAGCTGGACCTGCCGCGCCCGCAGACGAATTTCGCGGCGGAGAATTGATCGCCACGCTGCCTGCGCCTTTCGCAACCGCAACAACCGCCGGTTCTGCCCCATGTCCCCGACTGCCACCGTTCCCGTCGTGTCCTCCGGCGGCCCCGTTCGCGCCTCCGAACGCATCGCCACCCTCGACATCGTGCGCGGCTTCGCGCTGCTCGGCATCTTCATCATGAACATGCCGGGCTTCTCGACCTCGTTTTACGCCGAGGCCGACGGCTCGCACCTCTGGACCAGCCTGCTCGACCAGCGCGCGGAGCAGATCCGCGACATGCTGTTCTCCGGAAAATTCAACAGCATGTTCAGCCTGCTGTTCGGCCTTGGCTTCACGATCCAACTCGGGCGCCTCACTGCGCGCGATCCGGAGAGTGCGGCGAAGCACTACTGGCGGCGCCTGCTCGTGCTCGCTGGCTTCGCGGCGGTGCATGTGCTCGTCTTCTGGGGCGGTGACGTGCTGCACATCTACGCCGTGCTCGGCGTGCTGCTCTATTTTCTGCGCAACGCCTCGAACCGGCTCATCATCGGTTTGATCGTCGGGTGCCTGCTCTACCCTGCGATCAACGGCATCCTCCGCCTCTACGTGTTGACGCCCGACATCGTGAAGCAAATGGTCGCCCAGTCGCAGGCGTGGGAAGCGTCGAACAACCTCGCCTATGGCCAAGGCTCGTTTGTCGCCGCGGCCCGCGAACACACGCGCGATTTTTCCCACACCTACGGAGAGCCGCTGCGGCTCTGGGGCATCTTTGGCTTCTATATGCAGATGGCGACGACGATGCTGCTCGGTTTGCTCATCGGGAAAAACAACTGGGTGCCGCGCATCCCCGAGCTGATGCCGAAGATTCGCCGGCTGCAGTGGTGGGCGCTCGGCCTCGGCATCATCTGCGCGCTGATCTTCGGTATCCTGAAGGAAATGAACCGCGCCCCCGGACCCTCGCCGATCAAGGTCGTCATCTCCCTGTCCTATGCGCTTTGCCGACTGTCGATGATGTGCTTCTACGTTTTGACGATCGTGCGGCTCGCCCAATCGCCCGTGTGGCAGAAGCGCTTCGCGCCGATGGCCGCCGCCGGCCGGATGCCGCTGACCAACTACCTCGGGCAAACCCTCATGGCCACGACGCTGTTCTACGGGTGGGGCTTCGGCTATTTCGGTAAAGTCGGCCCCGCGCTCGGCCTGCTCCTCGCCTTCGCGATTTTCTTCGTGATTCAAGTGCCGCTCAGCCTGTGGTGGCTGCGGCGGTTCGAGTTTGGCCCTTTGGAGTATCTCTGGCGCACGCTCACCTACGGCCGGCGGCCTACTCCAACCATCCGCCCAACGCCTGCAACGGGGTGAGTAATCCGCGGCGGGTAACCCAGGCGGCAACGGCGCGGCGCTCAGTCCTTAGGTCCGCTCGCGGGGCCAGCGTGAGGTTGGCCGTGCGGACGCCGTTTTCGCCGACGACAAGCGCAGTGGTTTCCAGCCTAAGCGCGACGAACTCATGCCGCAGTGTGCGGCCGGAGTTTTCTCCGCGCTTCACGCTATTCACGATTCCGCCGCCGAGCAGGGCCACCGACACTTCGAAATCACCGCTGTTTTTCTCGCCGGTGGCAGGCGCGTAATCGACTACGCACGTGTTGTCCGCCACCCGCCAGTGGAGCGTGAGCGTGCCGGAGTCGCCGGTGCCGCGCCCTTCCGGCGCAGATCCGCGCGGCCGCCACTCGGCGCCATTGCGCACGAATCCGGGCGTGTAAACCGACGCCGCCCGCCAGGCCTCGGCATACGTGTGCTGGCGCGCCGTGAACGGCTTGGTTGCAAGGGCATCCTTCCAGCCGAGATGGTCCCAATAGTTGACGTGGAAGGCGACGGGCACGAAGTCGCGCCAGAGGCCAGGGGAGGTTTTTAATTCGTTGAGCCATTTCTCCGCCGGCGGGCAGCTGCTGCAGCCTTCACTGGTGAAGAGCTCGACCAGGGCGACTTGGCCCGGCCCACTCTGAATCGTGAGATCCGTGCCGGCCCCAGGCGCGACGACGGTTAATCCAATCGAGGCGGTCATCGCGAAAATAAAACGTCGCATACGAATAAGAGCCACGGGCGGCCGTTTTCTTCCGCGCGAGGTTACGCCTCACACCGTCTCGGGCATGACGTAAGGCGGGCGCTGCGTTTCACGCAGCAGGTAGCGGGCGCGGTCGATCGTGGGTCCGTCGGGCGAGTCGAGCTGCGCAATCTGATCACCGGTGGCGTCGAGGTGCAGCCAAGGGCCGAGGCGGAACGGATGCTGCACGGTTTCGATCCCGTGCACGCCAAGGTGGGTTTGCAGTTCCCGATGAATTGCGGCGGCGGCGGGGAAGCTCCCGAGCGCCTCGTCAATGCGCGCGGCGGGCGCGGGCGCGCCGACCCGACACGAGATATTGCCGAAGTGGCAAAGCGACGCGGAAACGTGTCCGGTCTCGACCGGTGCGGCGAGGTCCTGTTTTCGCCGCGAGCGCACCGCGTCGAAAAAATTCTTCACGTGGCCGCCGCCGCCATCGCCCACGAATTTTTTGATCACCTTGCCGTCGCGATCAAAAGCCGTGCCGCCGACGAGCCCGGAAAAGGACCCGCCCTCACAATGCGCGACCACGCCCACACGCAGGCCGCCGTGCTGATCCATGTAGTTTACGCCGGGCTTCGCCGGGAGCGCGCGATGCTCGAAGATGAGCGGAATCTGCGGATAGTCGTAGACAGCGACGTGCGTGTTGGGCGTCTCGGCCGCATCGTCGATGCCGTAGCGGCCGCCGAAGCTGAGGATGCGGCGCGGGGCGGCGTTGTGGCGGGCGATGCGGAGCGCGATGTCGAGCACGTGCACGCCGTTGTTGCCGAGCTCGCCGTTGCCGGTCTCCCACATCCAGTGCCAGTCGTAGTGGAGATTGTCGCGCTCGAGCGGGCGCACGGGCGCGGGGCCGCAGAACAAATCGTAGTCCAGACCGCCGGGATACCACGCGTGCCGCCGGCCGATGGAGGGGCGGAGGTTGTAAACGATGGCGCGGATGTGATCGATTTTCCCGAGCTCGCCGGCGTGGAGAAACTGGATCGCTTCGGCGAGGCCGGTCTCGGAGCGGTAGTGCGTCCCGACCTGCACGATGCGGCCGTATTTCGTGGCGGCTGCGATCATCTGGCGGCCTTCCCAGACGGTGCGCGACATCGGTTTCTCGACATAGACATCCTTCCCGGCCTGGCACGCCCACACCGTGAGCAGCGCGTGCCAGTGGTTGCCCGCGACGATCATGACCGCGTCGATGTCAGGCCGCGCGATCAACACCCGCGCATCGGTCGTGGTGAAGGGTGCGAGCTGCGTCTCCGGCACCGTGGCCGCGACGCGCGCGAGCACCTGCGGATCGACGTCGCAGAGCGCGGCAACGCGCACGCCGGGGAGTTTGAGCAAATTTTTCAGGTGCGCCGCGCCCTTGTTGCCAAGCCCGATCAGGCCGAGGCGGATGGCATCGTTGGCACCGACGGGTGCGGCAAACGTCGAGGGGCGCAACCCGCGCGCGGCGAGCGTGACGCCGGCGGCGAAGGCGGATTTTTGGAGGAAGCAGCGACGAGTAGAAGAGCTCATGGCAGTAGCGGGGGAAAATTATTGCTTGGCGGCGGGCGGAGCCGCGTCGCGCGCGGCCGGGAAATACCACGCGCGCGCGATTTTCCCGTCGCGCACCTCGTAAACGCCGATCGCGCTCTGGGCGCGGCGCGTGCCGTCCTTGGCGGTCCACGTCACGCGCTCACGGAAGGAGACGTGCGGCCCCGTCTGGGCAACATCGGATATTTCCGCGCGCACGTCGGGGAGCGACTTGAAGTAGCCAGCGAGCCACTTCTCCACGGCGACGCGGCCCTCGCCCTCGACGGACTGCTTGTCCCCGGCGACGCCAAACCACTTGATGTCGTCCGCATAGTGCGCGGCGACGGCAGCGGCATCGCGGGTGTTGTAGGCGGCGAGCGCCGCGCGCACGACGGCGACCTCGGGCGTGGCGAGCGGCGGACGCGTGTCGCCGTGCTGGAAGGCGCGGTATTCCTCCACCGTCGCCTGAAACGTCCCCGCCGCAATCGCCGGATCCTTGGCAAACTCTGCGCGCGCGGCGGCCTCGTCGGGCGCGCGCACGAGCAGCAGGCCCTTGTCACCATAGCGGCCGCCGAGCACGGAGAGGCCCTCGGCGCGCAGCCGCGCGAGGTTGGCGGAGTGTTCGCGGAAAAATTTCTGCTCGTTGGCCGGCTTGGCCGCGTCCCACGCCGGGCCGGTCGTGATCGTGACGGTGAAGAGTTTCGCCGCTGGAGCCGGCGCGGTGGCGGCGGTGCCCGCGCACGCGAGGGCAAGGCCGAGGCAGAGCAGGGGCAGGGCGGGGTTTTTCATGGATCAGCGTTTCGGGTTGGGCTCTTGCGGATCGGCGACGGCGGTGGTGCGCCAGTTAAACACGATCGTGAGCGCGCGGAACACAAAGGTGACGCCGATGGCAATACCGGCCGCGAGGCTCGCGTCGAAGCCGAGCTTCACGATGAGAAAAACGAAGGTGATCGCGCCCGCGAGCGCCGTGAGCACGTAGAATTGTCCGGGCCGGAAGACCAGCGGCTCCTCGCGCGTGATGATGTCGCGCAGCAAGCTGCCGCCCGAGGCGTTGATGAGGCCGACCAGCACCGCGCCCACCGCGGGCAGGCCGGAGAGCAGGGCTTTTTGCGTGCCGAAGGCCGCGTAGGCACCGAGCCCGAGCGCATCGATGAGGGCGATCACGCGTTGCGCGCGGCCGACTTGCTTGCGAAAAAGTGCCGCCGCAACCGTCGCCGCGCCGACGAGGATTATGTAGCGCGGATCGGAAAGCAGCGGGCTGGCGCCGGTGCTCGGGAGAAACACGCCGTCACGAATGAGCCCGCCGCCGAGGCCCACGGCGAGCGCGAGGAAAAACACGCCCACGATGTCGTAGCCGCGCCGGATCCCCGTGAGCGCCCCCGTGAGCGCAAACGCAAACGTCGCGCCGAGATCGAACCAGACGGGAAGGTGAAATTCGGTGTTCATGGCGTGATGGGGACGAGGATTCGGTTCAATAAGTAAGAAACAGCGCCTGCAACGCGCGCGCGTCGTGCGTGCGCGTGAGCGCGAGTTGGAGGAGGACGCGAGCTTTTTGCGGGTTGAGTTCGTCGGCGGCGATGAAGCCAAGCGCGTCGTCGTCGATCTCGATGTTGCGCTCGACGATGCCGCCGCCGGTGCGCGAGCTGCGCACGATCGCGAGGCCGTTCTTCGCTGCGTCGGCGCAGGCGGCGAGGGCTCCGGCGCTCATGTTGCCATCGCCGACGCCTGCGATCACGAGGCCGCGCGCGCCAGCACGCACGGAGGCGTCGATCAGTTCACGGCCCATGCCGGCGTAGGCGTAGAGGATGTCGACGCGCGGGAGGGAAAAAGGTGAGACGGGGAGTGCGGGAGAGGGCGAGATCGCGAGCGGCGCGAACTCGCTCGCATGTGTGTGTCGCCGCACAGGCGGAGCGTAGAGGTGGAGGCGGCCGGCGTTGACGAGGCCGGCCAGCCCGTGGTGACCGCTGCGGAAGGTGCCGACCTGCGTGGTGTCGGTTTTGGTGATCTCGCGGGCGAAATGGATCTCGTCGTTGGCGACGACGAGCACGCCGCGGCCGCGCGTGTCGGCGTGCGCGGCGACGGCGATGGCGTTGTAGAGATTGATCGGGCCATCGGCGCTGAGGGCGGTGGCGGGGCGCATGGCGCCGACGAGCACGACGGGTTTTTCCGTGCGGAGGACGAGATTCAGGAAATACGCCGTCTCCTCCATCGTGTCAGTGCCGTGCGTGATGACGACGCCAGCGATCTCCGGGGCGTCGAGCGCGGCTTGCGCGCGGGCCGCAAGTTTCAGCCACGTAGCCTCGTCCATGTCCTGCGAGCCGATGGCGGCGACGCGCTCGACCTCGAGCCGCGCGAGTGCGGCGAGTTGCGGCACGGCGGCGACGAGGTCCTCCGTGGACAACGCCGCGGCGCGGTAGCCGCGCGCATCGCTCGCAGCCTGAGCGCCCGCGATGGTGCCACCGGTGGCGAGGAGGCGGATGCGCGGCAGCTGGGC
>JANNEY010000605.1:0-33877 GCA_031379235.1 Opitutaceae bacterium
CCACGTCATTGCCGAGGCCCGCGGCAACGTCCGCTACCTGCTGCCATGGCGCGCGCCGGTCTCTGCGAAGACGGGCTTCCACTACCGCCACCAGTGGGTGGACGAGGGCAGCATCTCCCGCCGTTGGAACTACACCGGCACGACTGCGCTGCCGGCGAGCACCGCGCTGCTCATGTCCGACACCGTCGAGACCGGCCGCCGGCTGCCGATGTGGGAAGCCGCCGACGTCATCCGCGCCCGCCAGCCGATCACGCCGTCGCTCTGGTCGGAGGACGGATATTATCACGAGTCGAACAAGTATATCGCTGAGCGTTCCGTGACCGAAAATGTTGCCTCCGCCTACGTGCAGGCGCAGGGCAAGCTCGCCGACTCCGGCATCCTTGGACGCACCGGCTTCCTCGCCGGCGTCCGCTTCGAGGACACGGACACCGAGAGCCGCGGCTATGTCCGCGCCCGCACCGCCAGCAGCAACGCCCTGCGCCTCAGCAATCCCGCCGAGGCCGCGCGCCAGGACTACGCCGGGACGCGCCGCCAACTGAGCGGCGGTTTCAAGAAGTCGTTTCCCAGCGCCCACCTCACGCACGATCTCACGCATAACGTGAAGGCTCGCGTCAGTTGGTCCAACAGCTACGGCAAGCCTTCGATGGCCAACCTCCTCCCCAACGAGACCGCGTCCACCGATCCCGACGGCACCAGTATCCTCACGATCAACAACCCGAGCCTGCGCCCGCAGCTCTCGGAAAACTGGGACCTCGATCTCGACTGGTATTTCGAACCCGTCGGCAACCTCTCCGTCGCCTGGTTCCAAAAGACGATCAAGGACTACATCGTCACCGGCATCGAGGGCCCCACCGTGGCCTCCGGCACCGACAACGGCTACGGCGGCGACTACGTCGGCTTCGTCACGCGCAGCAGCAACAACGCCGGCTACGCCATCGTGCAGGGCTGGGAGCTCGTGTGGCTCCAGCAGTTCACCTTCCTGCCCGGAATGCTCCGCGGGCTGAGCGGCATGGTGAACTACACTTACCTCGACACGCGCGGCGATTTCGGCGGCACCACGGTGCGCCGCACCGGGCAGGTGCCCGGCTTCACGCCGCACTCCGGCAACGCCAGCCTCACGTGGCGCTGGCGCGGCTTCAGCGTGCGCTACCTCGTGAACTACTCGGGCGAACGCATCACCGGTTTCAACGCCACCGCTGCGCACCGCAACACCTACCGCGTCGCACGCACGGTCGAAAACCTCGGCTTCGCTTACCAAGTCAACCCGCGCTTCACCGTGACCTGCGACATCGACAACCTCACCAACGAGCCGATCATCTCGTATCGTGGTTCCCGCGACCGCGTCTCCAGCCAGAGCTACTACGGCCTCGCCATCACGCTCGGCATCGCCGGGCGCTTCTGAGCCGAAACCGCCTTCGTCATGCGCCCCACCTCCACACGCACGCGACCTCAATGTTTCTTCTCCCCCATGCACGCCAAAGGCGTGATCCTCGTCTCCCTCAGTTCCGCGCTGGCCCTCGCCGTCGCACCCCTGGCCGCGCAGACCGTCGCGACCACCGCGTCCACTGCAGCGGCGAAGCCCGCGGAGGTTCTCGAGCTCAGTCCGTTCACCGTGAACTCCGGCGAAGAGACCGGCTACTACGTCTCGAAAGGCCTCTCCAGCGGACGCCTCGGCGTCGATCTCAAGGACAGCGCGGCCAACGTGAATGTCTTCACCAAGGATCTCGCGTTCGACCTCGGCGCCATCGATCTGGGCAACCTGCTCGAATACTCCGCGAGCACGCAGCTCGACCAGGCGGACTTCACCGGCTCCACCATCGACCCCGTGCTCGGCGAGGGCGCTGGCCGCGCCAATATCAGCGGCCGCGCCCGCGGCCTGCCCACCATCCGCCTCGTGGACTACGAGGTGGCCGACTGGGAAATCGACAACTTTAACGTCGACCGCACCGACATCTTTCTCGGCACCGACGCCATCCTCTTCGGCAACGGCAGCTCCGGCGGCACGATCAATTCCTCGCGCGACGTCGCCCATCTCCGGCGCAACCGTTCCGTCTTCACCTACAACCTCGGCTCCAACGGCCGCAACCGCGCGATCATTGACAGCAACTACGTCCTGATTCCGCGGAAACTCGCCGTGCGCGTCAGCCTGCTCGATTTCCACACCAACGGCCGCCGCATGTGGGACTACGCGGATCGCCGGGCCGCCTCACTCGCCGCCACGTTTCAGGTCCACAAGAACACTACGATCCGCGCCTCGTTCGATACCGGCAGCAACCGCCGCCACCAGCCGATGATCAACAATCTGCCTGAGAACCGCGTCTCGCAGTGGTTGAACAGCACGGATGTGAACAAAGTCGTGGCTCCGAGCCTCGCGACGTTTCCCACTGGCGCCAACGGCCTGATCGCCGCCGGCCTCGAGCAGGCCCTCGTCAACGGCGGCCGCATCTTCCAAGACCCCGCCACCGGCGCGCTTTCACCGGTGCCGATCGGCACCTACTACTTCGGGTCGCCGCGCACGCCGGAAGTCAGTGCCTTCCTCAACGGCGTCGGCGCGCCTTCGCCCAACGGCACGGTCAATCCCACGCGCGTGGGCTTCTTTCGTCCGCGCACGGCTGGCAGCGTTTTGGGCACAGGCGCGTCGGTCGCGACGGAGGTATTGCCGACAAGCATTTTCGACTTCGACAACATTTCCTATGCCGGCCCCGATTCGCGCTACGCGCAAAAATACCGCGATGCCCGCGTCAACTTCGAGCAGCGCCTGACGAAGGACCTCTACTTCCGGAGCTACTACCGCCAGTCCCAGTCGGACCAGAACAGTCAGTTCATCCGGCGCAACGGCATCAACCCTGCTATCTACGTCGATCCCTACTCGACCGGCCCCGGCGATCCCTACACGGGCCGTTACTTCGCCATCGCTCAGTGGCGCCGCCAGACGGCCGAGGACACGCGCCGCGCGTGGGTCTCGAATCTCGCGTGGTCGCCGAATTTCGGCCCCTACCTCGGCAATCATCGGCTCTCGCTCGGCTACGATCGGCGCAAGGACGAGAGCACCATCCTCACCTACAACGAGCGCGTTTACACGCCCAGCCTGGACCGCACCGGCGTCTACAGCGTCGTGCTCGCGCGCGTGAATTATTTCGATCCGAAGGCCAACACGACAAACCACGCCGGCTCCGTGTCGCCCATCGCGCCGTTCCGGATCACCGATCCCGTGACCGGCCAGAGTGCCGAGGCGCGCGTGGGCTTCCTGCCACAGGGCACCGGCGACGCCCCCGGCTCGCGCCAGCAGGTGGTCAACCGCAACTCGAAGATTTTCAGCCTGCAGAGCTTCTGGCTGAACAACCGCCTCGTCACCAGCTACGGCCTGCGCGACGACAGCACCAAGACCGTCACGCGCCTGCCCACCTACTACCCGGCCGGCTCGCCGGTTCCGCCCTACAACGGCCTCGCCTTCTCCACCCTAGACTACAACGGCTACCTCGATCCCGATCCGTTGAGCGGCCGGCAAACTTCCAATTTCCGCGCCACGGCGTGGAGCGTCGTGGGCCACCTCGACAAGGAGAAGAACTACTCGGTGTTCTATAACAATTCGGGCAACTCCTCGGACCCGATCACGAACCGCGTGCTGCCCGACTCGACCGCGCCGTCTTCCACGACCAAGACCACGTCGAAGGAATACGGCGTGCGCGCCAGCTTCCTCGACGACAGAATTTCCCTGCGGCTCAGTCGCTTCGACGCCAAGCAGAGCGAAAACTACATCGGTAGTTTCCAAGTCTCGGGCGGCTTCTGGTATCGCTTCACCCGCGGCGGCGGCTCGATCTACAACAATCCCGCGCAGGCTCCCCTCCGCATCTTCATCGAGAATCCCGACGGCACCACGTCGGCGGAGACCTACAACTCCGTCCAGAACGGCGGCTCCGTCCACGCCCTCGACCAATGGCTGAATCTGATTTCCGCCAACAACATCATTTCGAGCACGCAAAGGGCCGCCTACGAGCGCGTGCTCGGCATCAAGCCCGACTTCTTCGACCCCAAGGAAAAGAACACCGGCGCGACCGCCGTCCTCGATAACGGCGGCTCCAACGGCTACGAGGCGCACCTCACGCTGAAGCCCACGCGGAATCTCGATGTGATCTTGAATTCTTCCTACATCGATTTCGGCAGCAAGGACACCGCCTCCGACGCCAGCACGTGGCTCGATACGTTTTTCGATCAGGTCAACAAGCTCCCCGCGTCGGTGCTCAACGCGCCCTATGATCTCAACGCGCCCCGGCCGACGCGCCCCGGCCCCGACGGCACGGTCGCGCAGCTCACGCCCTTCGACAACACGGCGGGCATTTCCGACGGCCGGCCCGCGACCGGCTACACCAACCGCACGGTCTTCACGGCCACCTACGACACGCTACGGCAGGTCCTGGACGAACTCATCCAGGAACGCAGCGCCGGCTACGGCAATCGCAAGCACAGCTTCAACGTCACGACGCGTTACAGCTTCCGCGAAGGCGCACTCAAGGGCCTGAGTCTCGGCGCCGGCTACACGTGGCGCAGCGACGCGGTGATCGCCACCTTGCGCGAGCCGGTGAAGGGCGACATCGTCTCGCGCTCCGTGCGTGGTGATTCGCTGTGGAACTCGCGCGCGTTCTTCTCGTATCGCTTCGCGCCGAAATTTCTCGGCCAGAAACGCAACATCGCCCTCTCAGCCCAGATCGAGAATCTCCTCCAGAGTAAATTGGAGCGCGTGCCCCTGCGCCTGCGCACCACCGTCGCCACGGACCGCGCCGCCGGCGGCACCACTCGCCTGCTAAGCCGCGACATCCGCGGAAATCTCATCCCCACCAATTTCTCCTACAAGCTGCCGCGCGCCTACAATCTCACCGCCAGCTTCGAGTTTTGAAAACTACCGCACCGGGCAATCATGGCCGCACTCAAGCCCGCGCATTAGTATGCACCGAATCTCTTACCCATGAAACGACTCTTCATCGCGTTCGCACTCGCCCTACCGCTCCCCGCCTCGGCCGCCGCGCCGCATCGGCTGGAGAAACTCTGGGCGACCGAGGCAGTCTTGTTCTCTGCCGAATCCGTCCGCTACTCCGCGGGCGAGAAAGTGCTCTACGTCTCCAACATGGGCCCGAGCAAAAGCCCCGGCGCCAAGGACGGCGACGGCTCCATCGGCAAGGTCGGGCTCGACGGCACGGTGATCGCGGCCGAATGGATCAAGGGCCTCGATGCCCCGAAAGGCCTCGGCCTCTACGAGGGCAAACTCTACATTGCCGACATCGACCGCGTCGTCGTCATCGACGTGGCAAAAGGCATCATCAAAGAGAGCATTGTCATCACCGGTGCCGGCAGCCTTAACGACCTCACCGTTGACGTGAAGGGCGTAGTCTATGTTTCGGACCACAAGCTGGGGAAAATCTACGAGGTCAAAGACGGCGAGGCTTCGGTCTTCGTCGAGGGCGTGAAGAATCCCAACGGCGTCCTCGCGCACGAAAAGCAATTCTACATCCTCTCACAGGGCGATGTGCTCCTCGTGCAACCGGATCGCTCGCTGCAAACCGTGGTCACGGGCCTCGACCCGAGCGTGGACGGAATCGAAAGCATCGTCGGCAACGACTTTCTCGTCACGTGCGCGAAGGGCATCATCTACGAAGTCAACGTCGCTACCGGCGCGGCGCATGTGCTGCTCGACCAGCGCGAGGCAGGCGTCCAGTCCGCCGATCTCGGCTACGATGCGCGCAACGGCATCCTCTACGTGCCCACGCTCTTTACGCACCATGTCATCGCCTATCAATTGAAGCGCACCACCGAAGAGTTGGTCGCGGGGCAGCCTTACACGGTTCCCGAACTCGGTTTGAAGCTGGCTTGGATCAAGCCAGGCGAATTCACCATGGGCAGTCCCAAGGAAGAGGGCGGCCGCGAGCCCAACGAAAAGCCCCACGCCGTCAAAATCTCCCAGGGATTCTGGATGGGAACTTTTGAAGTTACGGTTGACCAGTGGGCGGCGTTTGCCACGGCGACGGGCTACAAAACCGAAGCGGAGCACGGCGACGGCCTCACCAAAATCATCCGCGGCCAATGGCTGCGCGATCCCGCGTCCAACTGGCGCAACCCTGGCTTCCCGCAGAGCGGCGACTATCCCGTGGTCGGCATCAGTTGGAATGACGCAATGGCCTTCGGCGATTGGCTGACCAAACGCGAACGCGCCGCCGGCCGACTCCCGGACGGCTACCGTTTCACGCTCCCCACCGAAGCCGAGTGGGAGTATGCCTGCCGCGCGGGTTCGACCGAACCCTACATGGGCGATCCGAAAAAATTACCCGCGAGCATGTGGCTCCGCTACGGCGACGGCGTCGGCGGCATCGTGAGCAAGCCGAATACAAATCCCGTCGGCGCAAAACGCGCCAATGCGTGGGGCCTCTACGACGCGCACGGCAACGTCTTCGAGTGGTGCCGCGACTGGTATGGCGACTACCCTGCGAGCGCCGTCACCGATCCCAACGGTCCCACGACCGGCGCGCAGCGGGTGATGCGCGGCGGCTCGTGGTATTGCAGCTCGCCCAACGTCCGCTCGGCCTTCCGTGCCCGCGACGTGCCCGACACCCGCAGCAGCAGCCTCGGCTTCCGACTCAGCCTCAGCGCGGTCAAGTAGCAACGCAGTGGGCGACAGGAGTGTCCCCCCACGGACCGTCGGCACTCCTGCCGCCGCTTGTCATTGCGAAGGAGGCTTGCCGACTGCGGCAAACCATTTGGCAACGCCCCGTGGATTGCCGCGCTCGGCAAGCCTCGCTGCCGATGAACTCACACGGTTTGTCATTGCGAGCCCGGCTTGGCGGGCGCGGCAATCCAGCTGAAATTTCAGATGGATGGCCACGTCGCTGCGCTCCTCGCCATGACAAAAAAGTTCATTGCCTCGGTCACCCAAGGCGCCGCGCCCTGGTTCGCCTCTCGCCATGAGAAACATGAGCCCACGGCCTCGAATCAATGCGTATGGGTCTCCGACCCTGCCCTACTTTCTACGCGACTTCCAATCCTCGCATCGTCCCCGTTGCCGAGGCGAACTTGTCGGTCTCGATCCCTTGCCGCTGCAAAATCGAAACGAACAAATTCGGCAGCGGATAATTCTTCTCCACATCGAACACGAGATGCTGCCCGTGGCGAAAGCCGCCGCCGGCAAAAATAATCGGCAGGTTTGTCGTCGTGTGCGAACTCGCGCTGTTCATGTGCGAACCGAAGACGACCATCGTGCGGTCGAGCAGCGTCTCGCCGTCCTCTTTGATCGATTTCAGATCGGTCAGCAGGTCGTTGAACATCGCCAGGTGCAGCTCGTCGGCCGACTTCAGCAGCTTCAGCTTCTCCTCGGATTTCCCGTGGTGGGACATCGTGTGGTAGCTGTCCGTGAAATTTTTCCCGCCGAGCGCGATCGCCGGCGAATTCATGCTGTCGAGCATGAGCGAGATCGACCGCGTCGAGTCGGTTTCGAACGCCAGCCGCGCCATATCATACATGAGCTTCGTCTTCTTCATGTAATCCTGCGGCGTTGCGGGATCGACCGGCGCCGCGTAGCTCACGGCCGGTTTCAGACGGTGCTCCCATTGTTTCGACATTTCCATGCGCTGCTCCAGCTCGCGCACGCTGGTGAAATACTGGTCGAGCCGCTCCCGATCCGTCGCCGGCACGGCGCCCTGCAGCTCTTTCGCCTGATCGGCCACCGCATCAAGGATGCTCTGGCCGCGGTCGAGTTTGCCGAGCTGTGCGCGGACTTCGGCCGGCGTGCCTTGCACAAACATTTTCCGAAAAACCGCCGACGCGCTGTTCTCGCACGGCAGCAACACGCCGCCGCGCGTGACCGAGAGACTGCGCACGCCCTGCGCGACATTCACGCCGAGCGTGAGCGAGTGAAACCGCGTGAGGTGCCCGACGTGCTCCGCGATGTATTGGTCGAGCGAAATGGTGTTCCGAAATCCGCCACTCGCCGGATGCGGCGCGGCCGTGAGAAAGCAAACATCCGCCGGATGGCCGCCGTCCACCTCCGGATGCGAGACGCCGCTGAAGACACTAAAGTCGTTCCGGTTCTTCGCCAGTTTCTCCAAATACGGCGACGGCACGTAATCGCGCCCCGCTCCCGTCGGGAAAAAATTCTCGGGCAGGAAACCGATGTTATTACAAATCCCGAGAAAGCGGCGCGGCTTCGCGTTCGCCCCCGTGGGTGCGCCGCCCGTCTGCGCGCGGCCCAAACCCGGCAGCATCGAGCCCAACAGCGGCAGCGACATCACGACGCCGACCCCGCGCAAAAAATGCCGCCGCGATACCGGCCGGCGCGTCGACACCAAGCTGCCGATCCTATCCCCGTTCGCTGCGCTTGCTGAAACCGGACTAGGGAATATTTTCATGGGGTCGCGTGGGTTGGGCTGCCGCCGTTACTTTTGCCGGAAGAGATCGCTCTGCACCACCTCGTGGATGAGGGTGCGGAAACCGTAGCCGCTCTGGCGGGCGTGGCTGATGATTTTTTCGACCGCCGCCCGGTCGCTGAAGCGCACCGGCGCGCCCGTCCCGTAGACGACGAGCTGCGTGGCCACGTTGCGCGCGAGCTGCGCCTCGTCTGTGAGCAGGATTTTTTTGAAATCGTTGATGTCGGCAAACGGCGTCCCGTCTGCCATTTCGCCCTTCGCGTCAACCGGCAGCGCGTAGTGAAATTCCAGTTTCTGCCCGCCGATGTGGCTGAAGCCCTCGACCCCCTGCACCGCCGGATCAAAGGCGCGGTAGCGCTCCCGCCACGCCCCCAACACATCGAAACTCTCCAAGGCGAATCCCGGTGGATCGATCGTTTTGTGGCACGTAGCACAGGTTGGGTTGTCGCGGTGCAAAGCCAGTTGCGCACGGAGAGTCGTGGCGCCCCGCGTGTCGGCCTCCACCGCGGGCGTGTTCGGCGGTGGTGGTGACGGGGGCAGGCCGAGAATGCGATCCATGATCCACGCGCCGCGCTTGATCGGGGACGTGTTGTTCCCGTTGGTCGTGACTTTCAAGATGCTCGCCTGCGTCAACAGGCCGCCGCGCGGGCTCCCCGGCGGCACCGCGACTTTTCGCAGGTGCACGCTGTCGAACCACGGGAGGCCGTAGAGCGTGGCGAGGCGTTCGTTCACCATGACGAAATCCGAATGCACCACGTTGCGCACCGGCAGGTCGTGCCGGATCAGCTCGGTCACAAAGGCCCGCGTCTCCTCCAGCGCGGACTCGTTGAGCAAGTCGTCCTGAAACTGGTCCGCATACAAAACCGGATCGGGCGAGACCGACTCCACCCGGCGCAGTTCAAGCCAATAGTCGGTGAACGCGTTGATGAACTGCGCGGATTTTTCGCCGCCGAGCAGGCGCTCGGTCTGCGCGCGCAGCACGGCGGCATCGCGGAGTTTTCCCGCCGCCGCCACCGCGCGCAGTTCGGCGTCGGGCGCGGTGTTTTGCAGAAACAAGGCGAGTCGCTCGGCCAGCGCGTAGTCGTCGAGCGGGCCGGGCTTGGTCTGCACCGTGAGGAATTGCGGCGAGCACAGCACCGCCGTGTAGACCGTGATCATCGCTTCCGCGAATGTCCCGCCGGCCTTCAGCGCGCGCTCAAACACCGGGATAAAACGCGCGAGGTCACGCGCCGACGGCGGATGACGGTAGGCGCGGTTGATAAAATTCTCCAGCAGCCGCGCGGCGTCTTTGCTCGGCTCGGTCGAGACGACCGTGACCGTTGCTTTCCCGGTGTCGGCATCCTTGACCTCGGCCAACGGCAATTCGCCAAACAGCAGCCGCTGCCCGGCCGACGGCCACCGGTCGTAGATCGGTCCCTCGACTTCGAGCCATTGAAAGCCGACGCCGGGCGAGCCTTCCTTCGTGGCGTGGGGATTACGGTAGCGCTTCGGCAAAAAGTCCGCGCGGAAGAATCGCCCGCAATCGGGATGGATGGTTTCGCCCTTGAGCAAGACGGCCTCCATCTCCTGCACGCCGGGCTCGCGCGGCGCGTCGAATTTCCCGATCCACCGATACTGGTGGGGCACGGTCTCCGCATAGACGGTGACGGGCTCCTGACGTTTGCTCGGCATCACGTTGCTCAGATCGGGAATCCACCACGCCGTCGGCAAACCCGGCTCCGAATTCGAAGGTCCGATCCAAGCCGAAAACGTTTTGAAACGGAGTTTGTAGCGACCGGCGAGTGGAGCCGTAAAGCTGTCGAACCACATGTAATAGGACGGAAACTGACTGGCGATTTCGACGAACCCCGCGAGTTCGCGCTGGGCCGGATCGTTGTCCTCCCGCTTCATCGGCGCGTTTCCGTGCCGGCCGTAGAGTTCATACTGGGATTGAAACCCGAGCACGGGAATGACCATGCGTTCCTGCTCGTTCGTGAATTTGCGGGTGTTGCTCAGAAATGATTTTTGCTCACGCGCGTAGTAGCGCGTCGTGATCGTTGCCGGCGGTGCGATCTGCTTTGCCATCACGTCGCGCAGGGCGAATTCCGCCACTTCGAGATACTTGGCCATCTGCATGTGCGAGACATCGAGGGCCTCGCCGATCTTATTGTAGTGATGCGCCTCGGGGTCCTCCGGCAGCTTCGACTTGAGCTGCAACCACGGCGCGTCGAGCAAATCGCGCACGACGTTTTCATACTCGTAGCGATTGAGCCGGCGGCGCGTGGCGCGGCCGTTCAGCGCGGTGCGAGCCGCCTCGTAATTCGTCAACTCGCGCGCGAGCCTTCCCGTGAAGGCCGTGAGTTCATCCGCCGCCGGCCGCGGCTTTTTTTTCGGCGGCATCTCGCCGCTCGAGACGCGATCAAACACCTTCACCCACGTCGCGAAGTTCTCCGACTTGTCCGGTTGAAACGGCAGCGCCGTCAGATCGAGTCCGGACTTTTTCTCGGTGTCGTCGTGGCAACTCGCGCAGTGGTTCTCGATAAACTCTTTCGCCGCGACCGGCGGCCATCCCACGTCCTGCGCGCCTCCCCCGAAAAGCAGCGATGCCTTGCAACCCAGCAGGGTAACGCACGAGACAATCAGCGGAGGGCGCATCGTGCGAAATTGTGCGATTACTGCGACGCAAACCGCGTGCCGGCGCGGGAAACTTTTACCCATTCGCCATTCTTCTTCCACCACGCGTGCATCACCATACTGGGGGACTGCGTGGCCCAACCCGTGTGTCGGTAGCGCATCCAGTGCAGCGTCAGCACGATGTCGCCAAATTGCCGCATCGTCATGTCCATATAGAAAGTCTCGGTGAACCCCGTCTTCAATTCCGACATGAAATGTTCCTTGCTGCTCATCCGGGGGATCACGTGCATGTATTGCAGCGACTCATCGACCAGCTTGTCCATGCGCGCCACGTCCGTCGTGATCATGGCATAGGCCCAGGCGGCCTCGTGCTCCGTGATGATCTTGGCCACTTCGACCGACGGCTTGGAGCCGAGTTCATGGGTGGGGTTGCCGCCGCCCTCGGGCGGAAGTTGTTTGCCGATCGGCTCGCCGCCGTGCGCTTCCTGCCGGTGTGCGAGCACCCAGCGCCCGCCTTGCTCCACCCAGACGTGGGAAACGACGGTCGGCGGATACGGCGTCTCCGACTTCAATTGGATATAGCCCATACTGACCGTGAACACCGCGCCGCCTTGGTGGCGCGTGGGATCTTTCAAGGTGCGTTCCGCGTGCACATAACCCTTGGGCAAATAATTCTGCAAAAAATCCTTCTTCGTGCTGACCCAACCGTTCTCGTGCACATAGACGAAATCGTTTGAGAGCAGTTTCTCCAACGCAGCGGAGTCCTTCGCGAGGACCGCCGCCAAGAAAGCCGCTTCGTTTGACTCGATGCTTTGGTTAATCGCCGGGGCCGGCGCCAGTTTGGCGAACGCGAACTCGGCTTTCGCGGCGTTGCTCAAAAGGCAGAGCGACGTCGCGATTGATACGGCCAAGCGAGGAAAAGAGCAAAATGGCAACATGGGGATAACGAGGGTTGATGGGGACGGGAGGGAAGCCGACTGCACCAAGCAGCGGGGCGCTGGCGAGAGCCACGCACCGTCAGTCAGGCCGGCGAACCCGCGACTGGCCAATCAAGAATTGGGGTTTCTTTTGTCGTTTTGCACACCGGCTGAGCTGCCCGAGAACCTACACGATCCGGGCGCCTAACTCAGCTGCCCGGCGTCAATCGAACGAGCACATCCGGGTGGTTGAGCAAAACGTAGATCGCACCGTCGGGTCCGGTCTTGAGATCCCGGACGCGGCCAAGGTTCTTCAGCACGACTTCCTGCGCAACCACTCGCCGGTCCCGAATCACGAGACGCCGCACCTCCTCGTAGGCGAGAGCACCGACGAACAAATTATTTTTCCACTCTGGAAAAAGACTCCCCGTATAAAACTCCGCCGGACAGACTGCGATCGACGGCGTCCACTGCACCACGGGCGGTTCCAAGCCCGGCAACTCCGGCAGCGCCGAGACTTCCGTGCCGTTGTAGTTGCGGCCAAACGTCACGAGCGGCCAGCCGTAGTTCGCGCCTTTTTTCAAGATATTCAGCTCGTCCCCGCCCATCGGGCCGTGCTCGGTTTCCCAGATATCACCGGTAACCGGATGCAGCGCGAGCCCCTGCGGGTTGCGATTGCCGTAGGTATAGATCGCGGCGATCGCGTCTTCGCGCCCCGACGAAAGGATTATCCTGCGGAATGGTGCCGTTTCGGTTGATCCGATAAATTTTCCCACTCGGCCGCGCGAGATTCTGCACGTCGGCGTCGCGCGCCAGATCACCGATGCTGAAAAGCAAGTGCCCCTCCCGATCGAACAGCAGCCGACAACCCAGCGATAAGCCCGTTTCAAATACCGCTCCGCCGGCAGCGCAAAGAGAGCTTGTTCATCGATCCACCGATGATCGGCAATCCGCCCACGCACCACTTTGGTCATGCCCGGGCTGTCGCGATCTGTCCCGGCCGTGAGCGCGTGGCTGAGCGCGAGGTAAATCCAGCCGTTTTTCGAAAACTCAGGATCGAGCGCCAAGTCCATCAGCCCCGCATCGGCATACTGCAGCGAGACCGGTAGACCCGTGATGGGCCGAGGGTCCAGCTTCTCCTCCACCACCCAACGCAACCCACCGGTGCGCTCCGTCACCAACGCCCGTCGCGCATCGACGAACTCGATGCCCCACGGCGTGTTCAAACCCTCCCGCACCGCGACCGTCAGTTTCACTTTTTTCCCGGCGACCAAAATCTCGTCCGGGATTTCGCGAATGGCGAAGGGCGGCGCGTCTTGTGCCTCGATCACGTAGTCCCGCACCGCCTCGGCCTGCTTCGACGTGAGCACGCTGCGCCACGCCACCATTTCGGTGCCGGGCAGGCCGTGCAGAATCGTCTGCAACATCAACGTGGGCTCTCGACCGTAGATCCAGTCCTTCTTTTTCAGAGCGTGGCCGTTCACCCCTTCCAAATCCCGGCCATGACAGCCGGCACAATGCTGGAGAAAAATTTCGCGCCCCGTTGGGCTTTGTGCCGCCAGTGAGGCCGCTCGATCTAACCCAAGTCCGACGATCACAAGCCAAAGAAAAAAAGATCTAATCATGGAGAGCCTGCAGCAAACACGGTGGAAAAACGGAGGGAGCGTTTGCTCGGAAGATCGCCGCGCGCAAACCCGCTTTCACTGAAAAGTGGGGCCGCCCGATTCGCGTAATCGCATCGCGAAATTCCCCGCCCTGCCAGATCGGTTCGGCCTTCGGGGTTTGCCGCACCACACTGTTTCGCCCTCCCACCGAGCGTTCAGCTCATGGCGTAATCCCCCCCTCTTTCACCGGCCCGAACGGGAACCGTCCCCGTTTTACCACCTTCCAGCCGCAAAAACACAAAAGAAACCGCGCCTGTCCATTGGCTTGGGCCCATGGCGCCTGTTAATCTATGCCCGGATTGTAACCCTCAGCTGGCGACCACCCAACGCCGTGCCTCCGCAAAACCCAACCATAGTTCGCCCATGAAACCCTCCCTCTGCTTCGCGTCCCGAATGGTCGTCCCGATCATTCTGCTGTTTTGCCCGTCGTTGCTTGCGCAGTCAGCCGCCCCGGCGGCTCAAACCGCCGCAGAAACAGCCGTTGTGCTCGATCCGTTCACCGTCAAGAGCACCGGCAGCGAGGCCTACCGCACCGAGTCCAGCGCCAGCGGCCTCGGCTTCACGCTGCCGCTCGATCGCGTGCCGATCCCGATGACGGTGCTCACGACGAAGTTTCTCGCCGACAGTGGCAGCCTCAAGGTCGAGGACGCCCTCCGCTTCGTCAGCGGCGTCACCAACGTCGGGCGCGCCAGTGGCACCGAAAATTTCGCCATCCGCGGTTTCGCCACGGGCAACGTCTTGCGCGACGGCGAGCCATTCAACACCGCGACCGATACCGCGCTGATCGATCGCGTCGAGGTCCTCAAGGGCCCGGGCGCCATCATCTACGGCACCTCCGATCCGTCGGGCCTCGTGAACATCGTGCAAAAGCAGGCTCATTTCAAAAACGAGACGATTCTCCGTGGCACCTACGCCGAGGACGGCACGGTCCACGGCCTGCTTGATCTCAATCAGGCCTACGCTCGCAGCGGCGAGTGGCGCGCGGCCGGCCGCCTCGTGCTCGGCTGGTCGCACGACGGCTTTACGCGGCCCAACGAATACCGCGACCGCACGCTCGTCGCGCCGGCCTTCCACATCGAATACGGCAAGAACACCGTTATGGACGCCCGCTTCAACTGGTCCAAGGAGACCGGTCGCCTCAACCGCATCCAGACGCCGTTCCTCAACACCGGCGAGGGCGGCAGCATCTTCGCGCGTGGCTTCGTGCCGATCACGAAGGACTTCACCTTTGTGACGTCGAACGACAGCTGGTTTCAGGAGGATAAGGGCTTCAACCTCCGCCTCGTGCAGCACCTCGGCGCCGACACCTCGCTGCTCGCCTCCTACGTGCAGTCCGAGATCGACGGCGTGCAGTATTTCAACATCGGCACCGGCCGCATCCAAGCCAACGCCCTCGGTCAGTTCATCGCCGGCCCGGCCCGCATGATCGTCGAGCCCCGCAAGACCGACCACCGTGGCCTCTCGCTCAAGGTCCTGCACCACCTCAAACTCGGCTCCACGGACCATAAGATCTCCGTCGGCGTGCGCGACAACAAGGACACCAACTACGGCTATGCCTATTTCGACAGCCGCGTCTTCGCCAATGTCGCCACGGTGATCGCCGACTCCACCGGCCCGAAGAAAGTTTCCTTCCCCGGTGCGCCGCGCTCCGTCTTCAGCCTCAACGATCCCTTCGCCACCACGATCACCGGCGTCGCCAGCGCGACCAATCCCAACCCCGTGCCCGTGCGCAGCGCCTACGTCACCGACTACGTCACGCTCATGGACGGCCGCCTCAACCTCCTCGCAGGCGTGCACTACATCGACATCCGCTCGCAGAACAAAACCGCCACTTCGCCGCAATTCGGCGCCGTCTTCGAGCTGGTCAAGGGCTGGAACCTCTACGCGCTCACCTCGAATTCCTACCGCCCCAACGGCCCCGCCAGCACGGTCAACCCCGCGCTTGGCTTCACCGATCCCGAGAAGGGCTCCGGCAAGGAAATCGGCCTGAAGTTCAACCAGTTCGACGGCAAACTCACCGGCACGTTGTCGGCCTACAAGATCACCCGCGAAAACATCGTGCAGTTCCTCGGCGGCGTCTTCACCCAGAACAACAACATCCCGAGTGGCGAGGAACTCTCCCAAGGCCTCGAGCTCGATCTCGTTTACACGCCCATGCCCAACCTCTCGATCATGGGCGCGTATTCCTACACCGATGCCTACGTGAGCAAGAATCTCATCACGCCCGGCTTCGACAGCCCCGACGAAAATCGCGACGGCGTCGCTGACATCATCGGCCTCCGCAAGGAAGGCGTCGCCAAGCACGACGTGCGCCTCTGGGTCAGCTACGGTTTCGAAAAGAACTCCCCGCTGCGCGGCCTCACTTTCGGCGGCGGCTACACGTGGCGCAAGGGCCCCATCCAGCAATTCCCCACCTACATCCAGCGCTTCGTGCAGCAGGACTCCAATCCCAAGCGCCTCGATCTCTTTGCCTCGTATCAGACCAAGGTTTTTGAGCGCTCGACGAACTTCCGCCTCAACTGGCAGAACGCCACCGATGCTAACTACCGCGATCGCCGCGGCTACTTTGTGCAGCCCTCGACATTGCAGTTCACCGCGAGCGCCCGGTTCTAGCCCGTCATCTGCAACGCCGTGTTCACCGAGCCGGGATGCGCCGCCTTCCGCCCGCATCTCGGCTCGCCTTTATCTGACGATTTCGTGTCGATTCCATCGCTGATGCGCCCTCCCAATATTCTGTTCGTGATGACGGACCAGCAGCGGTTCGACACGATCGCCGCGCTCGGCCATTCGCTCGTGCGCACGCCGAACCTCGACCGACTCGTGCGCCGCGGTGTCGCCTGCACCAACGCCTACACGACCTGCCCGGTCTGCGTGCCGGCACGCTACTCGATTATGACGGGCTGCGAGCCGTCGAAGACGAGCTGGCTCAGCAACTGGGCGCCGGGCGACCGCGTGAGCGAACGCTGCGGCCCGTATCTCGCCTCCACGCTCGCCACGCGCGGCTACCGCACCTGGGGCCTCGGTAAATTCCACACTGAGCCGCGCCACGAGCCGCTCGGTTTCGAAATCCACGAATACAGCGAGGAACTATGGCCCACCGAGGAAGAGTTTCTCCGCGACGACTATGTGCGGTGGCTCCGCGCCCGCGCACCCGATTTGGCCCACCTTGAGCAGGTTCATGGTGAGCGCAGCGACATGTATTACGTCCCGCAGGTGCGCCCGATGTCTGCCTCGCTCACGGTCGAATCGTGGCTCACCGGCCGGGCCATCGATGAGATCGCCCGCGCCGATGCCCGGCCGTATTTTGGTTTCGTTTCGTTCGTCACCCCCCACCCGCCGATTGCGCCGCCGATTCCTTACAACCGGATGTTCAATCCCGACGCTATGCTCAATCCGGTGCTCGGCGATCCCGCCATCGATGCGGCGGATGACTATCTCGCGTGGATGAACCACGCCGTCTGGGCCGAAGAAATCTCGCGTCCGCAGGCCCGCCAGCTGCGCGCCCGTTACCTCGGCTCCATTGCGTTTATCGACGACTGCATCGGGCGCATTCTCGACGCTGTCGAGGCGCGGCCCGATGCCGGCAACACGCTCATCTGTTTCTATTCTGACCACGGCGACCACATGGGCGATCACGGCGCGTGGCAGAAGGAAAGTTTCTTCGAGGCCGCCTGTCGCGTGCCGTTTCTCGTGAGCTGGCCTGGACACCTCCCAGCGAACACCCGCCATACCGGCCTCACCGCCCTCACGGATCTTTTCGGTCTTGCCACGGCTGCCAGCGGTGTAGCCGAACTGCGCGACGGCCAGGATTTGCTCGGAGTGCTGCAAAACAAAAGATCCGCGCGGGAGTCACTCGTCGGAATGTTCGGCACGCCCGGCACGCGCCACTTCAAGTGCATGGTTCGCCACGGCGACTGGAAATACATCTGGCTCGCCAATGGCGGTCGGGAACTGCTCTTCAACCTCCGCGACGACTCGGCCGAATCGTGCAATCGCCTGACCGACGCGGCGGTCACCACCACGCTCGCTACTCTCCGCGCCGAGGCGATCCGCGTGCTCGGGGCGCGCGAGTTCACACAGCCCGCGGTCGAACGCGGTGCGCTCAAAATGCTTTCGTTCGAGCCGTTCGCCCGCACCCGCATTAATCAGTTTGCGCGCGGCGTCACCGATTTTGGCCAAGGCCCGCTCCCCGCGTGAGCCACATACCGCCAACGGCTCCGCCCGCGTCCGAGCGCGTCCCTCCCGGCATCCGGGTCGCCTACGGCTCGTCCGCGTTCGCCGAGAATCTCGCGATTAATTCGGTCAACCAGCTGGCGAATCCCGTCTTCAACCTGACGCTCGGCGTCAGCCCCGTCCTCGTCGGCGCCGCGATCGCGTTGCCGCGCCTTTGGGACGCCGTGATGGATCCGTGGATCGGCAATGCCAGCGACAATCTCCAATCACGCTGGGGCCGGCGCCGGCCGTTCATCCTGATCGGCGCGTTGCTCACCGCGCTCTGCACCGCGGGTATTTGGTTCTTTCCGGAGGACCGCTCGCCGCTGTTTTATTTTGGCTGGCTCGCGGTCGGTTCGTTTCTCCTTTCAACCGCTTACTCGATTTTCGTGGTGCCGTATGGCGCGCTCGGGCTCGAGCTCACGCGCGACTACCACGAGCGCACGCGCCTCATGGGCGCAAAGTCGATGCTCCACAAGCTCTCGGGCGTCGTGAATCAGTGGCTCCTGAAAATCGTCCAGCTCGTCGGCCAAAACAGCCTCGTCGCCGGCAGTCGTTTCTGCGGCGTGATCATCGGCTGCCTCGTCGCCGCGCTCGGCGCGATCACCGTGTGGCGCGTGCCGGAGCGCGCGCGACCGGCGGCCACGCACGCACCCAAGCTTTCGCTCTGGCGCGGCTGGCGCGAGACGATGAAGCGCGGCGACTTCGTCCGCCTCGGCTCCGCCCAGATGCTCATCTACGCGAGCTTCCTCGTGAACGATAACACCGGCTTTTACCTGAATGTTTTCTACGTGAACGGCGGCGACATGGCGAAGGGTGCGCTGCTAAAAGGATTCACGGGAATGTGTTTCCAACTCGGCGGCCTGGCCGCGATTCCTGGCATCGTCTGGCTCTCGCAGCGCATCGGAAAGAAAAATACGTTTCTCCTCTGCACCGCGTCCCTCGTCGTCGCCGGGGTCGCGAAGTGGTTTTGCTATGTGCCCGATGCCGGCTGGCTCCTCGTGATTCCATCGCTGCTGCTCGCGCCTGGCCTCGTTGCCGTGATGGTGCTCGTGCCCTCGATGACCGCCGACATCTGCGACCTCGACGAGGCCGTGACCGGCGCGCGCCGCGAAGGCATGTTCAACGCCATCCTCGGCTGGATGCTCAAGGTCGCACTCTCTGGCTCGATCTTCCTCGCCGGCGTCGCGCTAAGCCTCACCGGCTGGGACACCGGCCTGAAGGCCGCGCAATCTCCCGAGACGTTCTTCGCGATGCGTGTGGCGTTTTCCGCCGGCACCATCGTCCTCGCGCTCGCCGCCGCCGCGATCATCGCCGGCTATCGCGTCACCGAGGAAACCGTCGCCGAATCCCGCCGCATCGTCCAGCGCCGCACGCTCCCCGCCTAGTCACAACCGTAAACCCTAGCACCAGACCGACCGCACACCGATGATCCGTTGTAACTCCACCCGCATCCTGCTCGCCGCGCTCCTCTGCACGTCTGCACTCTCCGCCCAACCCGCCGCCGCGCCCGCTCCCAGCACCGCCGCCGTCCCTTCCATCATCACTCCAGCCGTCCCCGGCAAGACCACCACCCCCGCTCGCGACGAAGAAAAACCCATTGAACTCAGCCCCTTCACTGTCAATTCCACCGACGACGTCGGCTACCGCGCGGCCAACACCCTTTCGGGCAGCCGCCTGAATTCCAGTTTGGCCGACACCCCCGGCTCTCTCGATGTGCTCACGGCGGAGTTTCTCGCCGACATCGGCGCAACCACCTTGGAGCAGGCCTTGGAATTCTCCGCCAACTTCGCCGTCGATAACGGCGACTTTGACAGCCAGAATGTGCTCAACAGTGTTTTCCCCGGATCCCAATCCAGCCTGAGTTTCCGCACCCGCGGCCTCAGCGGTTCGCTCGCCCGCAACTACCTGGAAACGGATTTTCGCCCGTCCTTCTATACGGTTGAGCGCATCGATAATTCCAGCGGCCCCAACGCGGTTCTCTTCGGTCTCGGCAGCGCCGGCGGTGTCGCCAACATCACCACCAAGCGCGCCAAGGTCAATCGGGACGCCTACGGTCTCGATTTCCAATTTGACAGCAACAACACCCGGCGCGTCACCGCCGACGTCAACCAAGTCCTGATTCGCAAGACGCTTGGACTGCGCGTCAACGCCATCTGGGAAGACACCAAGCGTGACCGCGCCCACTTTGGGGAGAAAAATAAGGGCGTGCATCTGGCCAGCACGTGGCGGGTCGGCAACAAAACAGAAGTTCGTATGGAGTATGAACAGTCCCGCATCACCGGCACGGTGGCCTACCTCCAGCCTAATTTCACCAACAACCACCTGTTGGCCTGGCTCGATCGCGGCTCTCCCATCGTCAACTTGCCCGCCAACTGGGAATCGCTGACCGCGGCCCAAAGATCGGCCATCGCCAATACTAATCCGCCCGGGACGACCAACTCCTTCGTTGTTGCCAGCACCGCAATCGCACCGGTGGTGGTGCAAAATGGCGATACCTCCTTCATTACCGACGTTGGCACTTCTCTCTACACGAGTCTCAACACCACCTTCAATGGCAATCAGGGGTTAAGACCCTCTCTCGATCCCCGCTTCTACACCCCGCGCACCAACCTCCAGGGTCCCGGCGGCAAAAAAAGCGTCAACCGCGAGACCCTCGCCGTGGCCATCGACCACAAGCTGACCGACAAAATTTATATAAACCTCTCGGCCCTGCGCGAAGCGGGGGATGCCGAAACTTATCAGGCCTATGGCTCCGGCGCAGCCTCCGGCACGATTGTGCTCGCCGACGCAAACGACACCCTCACCAACGGCTCCCGGACCGTCAATCTCGGCTCCAAGCCCCTCACCACCGCTCCCGGCACCGGTCGAGTGATCAATCCCTTTGTCGGGCAGTATTTCGCCCAGTCGCGCTGGAATCACCGCACCGAAGACAAAATGCGCGAAGTCATTCAGGCCACGGTCGCCGGAGACTTTGATCTCGGTAAGTGGTTTGGCAAACATCGCCTGGTCGGCACCACCTCCTATACCGAACGCAGCTCGCGAAGCTTACAAACGGTCGAAGCTTGGCTGTATGGCGCTTTCAATGCTGATCCAGGCAATACCGGAAACCAAGTATTCCGTCGGCACTACGCTTCCCCCATCGATGCCGAAAACTATCACGTCCCAGATTTCCGCCAGAACGAGAAGCTCACTTGGAATCATCCGACTCGCGGCCCCATCACCAACGGCTGGGTGCCAATTTCAGTCGGCCGCACCGATATACGCCAATTTTCTTGGGTCGTCGCGGCCCAAAGTCGTTTCATCAACGAGCGGCTCGTGCTCACGGCAGGCTACCGGGTCGACGACTCCTTTTCCTACGTTTTTGGAGAGACCAGAGACAGGAGCAACGGTTGGGAGGCCACCAACGGTCTGCAAGTCCTCGATCCCACCAACATCCGCAAAACCGAAACGAAAGGCCCGACCCGCACCCTCGGCTCGGTCTTCCGCATCGCCGAATGGATGCGCGTCTACTACAACCATAGCAGCAATTTCGGCCCACCTCGCGGTAACGTGGTCGGACCTGATGCTCTCACTCCCCCAAACACCGTCGGCTTGGGCTCCGACATGGGTATCAGGTTTTCGTTGTTCAACAGTAAACTGGATCTGGACCTCAATTACTACGACACCTCCAACAATGATGTCACCGAGGTGCTGAACATTAACAGCAACACCTCGGGCACTGTCCGCGGCTCCTACAACTTAATTTTCCCGATTTTAAATAATCCTAACCGGGCGCTTTCGGCTCCGCTTTTTAACTCGAACGATCCCGCGCAGGTCGCCGCTCTCGTGGCGGCCTATCCCGCGATCCGTCCAGTCTACAACGCCAACGCCGATATGCTCGACCAGGCCAGCCGCGGTTACGAACTTCGCATTACCGCCAATCCCATGCGCGGCATGCGCATCCGCGCGACCGCTTCGAAGACCGCGCGCGAACGCGAAAACCTGTATAAGTTCACCC
Source organism: Opitutaceae bacterium (assembly GCA_031379235.1). GTDB lineage: Bacteria > Verrucomicrobiota > Verrucomicrobiia > Opitutales > Opitutaceae > ER46. Next base: position 21,815 of record JANNEY010000605.1, read on the forward strand.
TTCCCTTGGTCCAGCAGGTGCAGATCTATCTGAAGGACCTGCAGGCCAAGAATCCGGGTATCAACATCGGGGCCTTGGGTTTGGCTCCGACCAGCACGACCCCAGTCCCGGACACGATCTCCCAGCATGTCACGGCGATGGTATCCGACCTGAACAACCTCCTCGAAAGCAACAGCAACAACTTCGGTGGCGGTAAACTCAGCGCCAACCTCGTGTTCAGCTATGATTTTCAAGAACGCCTGAAGGGCTGGGGCACAACCTTCACCGCCCGCTACAACTCGGGAGCCTATACCGGGAGTTACGATCTTCGCGAAGGTGGCGTGAGTAGCGGCAAACTGCTCGATACCATTCCTGTCTTCGGTCCCGATACCTACAACTATGGCGCCACCCTCCGCTACAGGACCAAACTAAGCTGGCTGAACAAAACCTCCCTGACCGTGCGCTTGAGCGTGGCTAATCTGTTGAATGACACGGACCCGATCATCCGTCGTCAATCCACCGACTTCATTGCCCGCCCCGGCGGCCCCTCTCCTACGGCGGCGGATTTTAGAACGACCACCTTCTTCATCGCAACGCCGCGCAACTGGACTTTGGCCGCCCAGTTCGACTTCTGATCTGAGCGAGCGCGGTGCATCAGCCCGCGCCCGCTCCTTTTCCGCCATCGGCATGAAACCCAGCCTGCTCCTCCTCGCCCTCGCGTCGTCCGGCTTCACCGCCGCCACGGCTGCGACGGCACAGGCGGAGCCGCGCTATTTCTCCGTCCGTCCCGGCGCGCTCGTCGAGAGCAAGGCCCGCCTCGCCGCCGGCGATGCCGCACTGCAGCCCGCGTTGCGTTCCCTCGTGAAAAACGCCGACGAGGCGCTCAAGCTCACTCCGCCGTCCGTCACGCAGAAGTCTAAACTCGCCCCCGACGGCGATCCCCACGCCTACGCGAGCACCGCGCCGTATTTCTGGCCCGACCCCAGCAAGCCCGACGGCCTCCCCTACATCCCGCACGACGGCCAGGTGAACCCCGAGAGCCGCACCGCCGCCTCCGATCTCCGGCGCAGCGAGGACATGGCGCGCGCCGTCGAGCACCTCGCGCTCGCCTATTGGTTCACCGGCAAGGCGGCCTACGCCGAGCACGCCGCGCGCCTCCTGCGCGTGTGGTTTCTCGATCCGGCGACGTTCATGAAGCCGCACCTGAATTTCGGGCAGGGCATTCCCGGCAAAAACAACGGCCGCAACATCGGCATCATCGAGGGCGGCAGCTTCGCGTCCGTCGGCGAAGCCTCGGGTTTGCTCGTCGGCTCCGCCGCTTGGCCCGCCAGGGACGGCGATGCGCTGCGCGCGTGGATGGCCGCCTACCTCGACTGGCTGACCACCAGCGAACTCGGCATCCAAGAAGGCAACGAGAAGCAAAACCACGGCTCGCTCTACGACGTGCAGGTCATGCGCCTCGCGCTCGTCACCGGCCGCACCGATCTCGCAAAACAAACCGCCGAGGCCGCAAAACAAAAACGCATCGCCGTCCAGATCGAGCCCGACGGCAGCCAGCCGCTCGAGCTGCGCCGCACGAAGGCGTTTAGCTATTCACGCCTCAACCTCCGCGCCCTCTCCACGCTCGCGACGATGGCCGATCGGGTGGGCGTCGATCTCTGGAGTTTCTCGACCGCCGACGGTCGCAGCATCCGCAAGGCGCTCGATTTCCTTGTGCCCTATGTGAAGACGCCGGCCGCGCCGTGGCCCTACCAGCAGATCGTGAAGTTCGACCCCGCCGAACTCGCTCCGATCTACCGTCAAGCCGCGTTTGCTTACCGCGACCCCAGCTACGCCACGATCGCCGCACAGTTCCCCAACATCGACCGCGCGTTGTTCCAATTGCTCCACCCCGCGCGATGAAGCCACCGCACCCTGACTTTCCCCCATCCCACCCCCTCCGCATGAAAAACCCATCCCCGTGTCGGCAGCGCCTGCTCGCTTGCCTGTCCGTCCTCGTCCCCGCCGTCGTCAGCGCGCAGTCCGCGCCCGGTTCCAGCGCCACCGCCAAGGCTGCTGACGAAGTCCTCGTGCTGTCGCCCTTCACCGTCGACGCCTCCGCCGACCAGGGCTACCGCGCCACCTCCACGCTCGCGGGCAGCCGCATCAAGACCGACCTGAAAGACGTTGCGGCGTCGGTGACGGTGCTGACAACCGAGTTCCTCGACGACCTCGGGGCGAACGACATTGCCAGCGCGATGGCCTTCGTCGCCGGCGCGGAGAACGACTCGACCTACCACCAAGAGGCCATCGCCAGCCTCGGCGGCACCAACGGCTACGTCGGCGGCGATTTCGGCGACAACAACAACCGCTCCGGCGAAATCCGCGTGCGCGGCCTCGGCCGCGCGACCAACACCGTCAACTTCATCGAGGTGCTCGGCTCGAGCGATCGCTACAACATCGAGCGCACCGAATTCCTGCGCGGCGCGAACTCCATCCTCTTCGGCTTGGCCGAGCCGGCCGGCCTGGTGAATTCCTCCACCAAGGTCGCCAACGTCCGCAAGAATTCCGCGAAAGTGGAGCTGAAGGGCGACAACTTCGGCTCCGGGCGTGCCATGCTCGATTTCAACCGTGTGTTGATCCCCGACAAACTCGCGCTGCGCGTCGTCGGCCTGAAGAACAACCAGAAATACGAGGTCGAGACCGCCGCGCTCCGCGACAAGCGCCTCTTCGCCACCGGCACCTACCAGCCGTTTAAGGGCACGACCATCCGCGCTTACGTCGAGACCACCAGCAGCTTCGGCCGCCGTCCCAATTTCCGCACGACGCAGGACAACGTCTCCCAGTGGCTGAAGGCCTACAACACCTACGCCCCGCGCATGACCTCCGCACAGATCGACGCGGCCTTCTTCTGGGATCCGCTCGTGCCCAATGCCGACGGCATCGCGCCGCCAACGGTCTTCACGCTGTCGGACGGCACGAACGTCAATCTCGGCCGCATTCGCCGCCCGCTCGATACCAGCCCCACCGGCAACTATCTCATCTGGAGCGGCAATGGTCAGTGGCAAAACCCGTTGGACAACCGCGTCGTCGCGATCGCGAATCGCTTCGTCACCGGCGGTCTCGCCGCGCCGGCCAATACCCGTAACCAGTTCGCCCGCACGGGTGACTCGCGCGAGAACAACGATCTGCTCAACGGCCAGCGCGCCGATCCGCAGGTCACCGACAAGGGCATCTTCCCGTGGGACAAGGTCGAAATCCAATCCCTGCCCGGCGCCTACCGCACCGAGCAGGATCGCAAAATCAATTTCACGATCGATCAGCGCATCACCGACGACCTCTACGTGTCCGCCGCGTTTCAACGCGAAGCCCGCACCCACGAGCAATATTTCCCGACCCTCACGCAGACCAATCAGATCTCCGTCGACATTAACAAAAATCTCCCCGACGGCCGCGTGAACCCGAACTTTCTCCGGCCCTTCATCTCCGGCCGCTCCAACGGCGAGGCCAGCGATCTCACCTACACGAACTACCTCGTGCAGGCGAACTACGACTTCAAATTCGCCAACTACTCCAAAGGCCTCGAGTGGCTGGGCCACCACCGCTTGGGCGGCGTGTGGACGCGGGCCAAGCAGGATCGTCTCTCCTACCGCTTCCAGTCCCAATACGACAGCAACGTCCCCGGCCTGACCGCCACCGACTATCCCGTCGGCAACATCAACCGCTCCGCGCTGCAGATGTGGTATGTCGGCGACCCCGTGAAACTGGGCGACACCGCGCTGCGCTTCACCGGCTTCCCCGCGACCTTGGATGCCCCGGTGGGCCGCTCGTTCGATTATCAATACTACAACAACCTCGCGACGCCCCGTCCTGGCTGGCAGATGTCGACCGGCCAGCTCCGCGTGAACCGCGTCGTGGGCGGCAACGCCGCCTCGCGCACGTATTCGAAGCAGACCAACGAGGGCGCCGGCGCCTCCCTCCAGAGTTTCTTCTGGAAGGATCGCATCGTGACGCTCCTCGGCTGGCGCAAAGACACGGTGAAATCCTTCCTGCCCGCGCTCCTCTCGGACGCGACCTACCCGTTCCCCAACCTGCCCGGCGGCACGCGCAGCGATTTCCTCGCGACCGGCTCCAACTACAAGTTCAGCCAGGCCTCCGCCACGCAGAGCATCGTGTTCAAGCTCTCCGACGGGGTCCGGCTGCTGGCCAATCGCTCGGAGAATTTCGCCGCGACCATTCCGCGCCAAGACAACCTCTTCCGCCCGATCCCGCCGCAAAGCGGCAAGACCAACGAAGCCGGCATCGGCGTGACGCTCTTCAAAAACAAGCTCGATGTGAAGCTGACCTACTTCAAATCCTCGCAACTTCTGACGAGCGCTTCCTCGGGCGTGGCCGGCCTCCGCATCAAGCCCATGGAAGACGCGATCTACAACGCGCTCGTCAACGCCGGCCGTCTCGCGGAATGGAGCACCGTCGGCGTCAACGGCGCCAAGTCCACCGCGCAATACGACACGCCCAACAACGCCAACGCCACCGAGGACAACGTCTCGAAGGGCTACGGCCTCGAGGTCTACTTCCAGCCGAACCGCAGCTGGGACTTCGTCTTCAGCGCCGACAAGATCGAGAACGTCGCCACCCACATCAACAAGGAGCTCTTCGAGTTCTTCGCCATCCGCGCGCCGTTCTACAAGAAATATTTCGACGAGGGCCTGCGCAACGACGGCTCAAACAATCGCGCCCCCAATCCCGGCTCCCCGCTCGTGCAGGCGCAGATGGTCACGCTTGCCGGCCAGTTCGCCAACGAGATCCTCCGCGAAGGCACGTCCAACCGCGGTCTCTCGCCGCTGAAGGCGAGCTTCGTCGGCCGCTACAAGTTCACCCAAGGCCGGCTCAACGGCCTGAGCATCGGCACCAACCTGCGCTGGGAAGACAAAAAGCTCACCGGCTACGGCCAGAAGAACATCGTCTACAATTTCGGCGGCCTGGAAAATTACGCGGCGCCCGGCCCTGACACCAAGGTGGAATACTACACCGGCCAAGTCCTGGCCGGCGGCATGACGATCAACTATTCCCAGCGCCTCTACCGCGATCGCGTGCGGTGGAAGATCCAGTTGAACGCCGACAACATCTTCAGCGAAACCGGCCTGCGCAAAATCGCCAACAACGCCGACGGCTCCGCCATCTGGGGCGTGGCCCCGCCCCGCTCCTACTCGCTCACCAACACGTTCGAGTTCTGAGCGGGCCTGTTTCCGTTCCGACCGTTGATTCAACTTCCCCCTCCGCTCCGCCGGCTGTGGCGCGGAGGGAAGGAAGACTCTTGTCCGCTCCCAACGCGACTTCCAACTCCATGTCACGCCGCCATTCCTTCGGCCTCTTCCTCGGATTTGCGGCGGTGCTGACCTCCGCCCACGCGGCCTCGCCCGAAGCCGAGGCCCGCGCCGCCGCATGGCTCAAGGCGTGGGACACTCAGGGGATTCACCGCGCGGCCACCGTCGGCGACGAAGCCGGCGCCGCGTGGCTGACGCGCGAAGCCGCCGCGATCACCGGGCAGGTCACCAGCGAAACGTTTTCACTCGAACGCATCGATCCCGTCGCGGCCTTCGTGGAAATCGACGGGGAGCGCATCGACGGCGAAGCGCTCTTCGACGGTCCCGCCACAGGCTCCGAGGGCATCCGCGGCGCAGCCACCGACGCAAACGGCGCCGGCCCGATCGCGGTGCTGCCGCTTTCGCCCGCGGCCGTCTACGGCGAGGACTACCGCCGGATGCGCCGCGAGAGCCCGCATCGCGCGCACGTGTATTTCACGTTGGGCGGAGCGCCCGGACTCGCGCCGCTCAACGCCGAATTGTTTCGCACGCCGTTCGGGCCGCCGACCGTGCAGCTCTCCAGCATCGAACGGGAGCGCGTCCTCGCCGCGCTCGCGCGGAGGGCCGAGTTCCGCGTCGTCGTCCACACGACACGCACACCGACCCAAGCCCGCAACGTCGTGCTCACCCTCGTCGGTCGCGACCGCACGCGTCCGCCGCTCGTCGTGATGACGCCGCGCAGCTCATGGTGGCAGTCCACCTCCGAGCGCGGCGGCGGCCTCGTGTGCTGGCTGGAAACACTGCGCGCCTTAAAGGCGAATCCGCCCGCGTGCGATGTCGTGTTCACCGCCAATAGCGCCCACGAGCTCGGTCACCTCGGCCTTGACGACTTCGTCGCGCGGCGGCCCGGTTGGGAGACGAAGGCGACGTGGATTCACTACGGCGCGAATATCGGCGCGACCGGCAGCAAGCTTCAGCTTCAGTCGGCGCACGACGACCTGCGCGCACTCGCGGTGACGCACCTCACCGCCGCCGGCCAAAAGCCCGCTCTGCTGGCCGAAAAAACCACGATCCCGACGGGCGAAACAAAAGACATTCACAAAGCCGGCGGCCGTTACCTGACCTTGGTCGGTCCGGTGAGCACGAGCCCGTTGTTCCACCTGCCGCAGGATCGCTGGCCGGACGCGGTCGATGTCCCGGCCATCGCGCGCATCGCGGCAGGCATGGCGGCCGCCGTCGTGGCGCTGACACGTTGAACGCGAAAAATCTCATGACGAAATCCCTCCGCCTCACCCTCGGCCACGCCGCCGTGCTGCTCTTTGGTTCGACGCTGCTCGCCGCATCGGCTGCACCCGCGCGCCCCAACATCCTCTTCATCGCCATCGACGATTTGCGGCCCGAGCTCGGTTGCTACGGTGCCGCCCACGTGAAGTCGCCCAACATCGACCGCCTCGCTTCCCAGGGTCTCCTGCTGAACCGCGCCTACTGTCAGGTGCCCGTTTGCGGTGCCTCCCGCGCCAGCCTCATGACCGGCATTCTGCCGCTGCCGAATCGATTCACCACGCACCTGAGCCGCGCCGACGAAGACGCTCCCGGCGCCGCCACGCTCCCGCAGGTTTTCAAGGAAGCCGGCTACACGACGCTCTCCAACGGCAAGGTCTTCCACAATTCCGCCGACACCAAGGCCCGCAGTTGGAGCGACGGCACCTGGAGTTCCGGCCAGAGCCACTCCACCAGTCTAGACCCCGCCACCGCCGCCACCAAGTCCGCCGCCGGCCGCACGCGAATGTATGAATCGCCCGATGTGCCGGACAACGCCTACGGTGACGGCAAGGTCGCAGAGAAAACCATCGCCGATCTTCAACGCCTCAAGACCGCCGGCAAACCCTTCTTCCTCGCCTGCGGTTTCATCCGCCCGCACATGCCGTTCTACGCGCCGAAAAAATATTGGGACCTCTACGACCGCAAAACAATCGCCCTCGCCGAAAACCGCCGCCGCCCCACCGACGCACCCGCCGGCCTGAAAGGCTCCGGCGAATACCGCACCTACTCCTTCGGCGACTACGCGGACAGCACCGACGAATTCCACCGCATGATGCGCCACGGCTATTACGCCTCCACGAGCTACGCCGACAAACTCGTCGGCGATGTGCTCGCCGAACTCACCCGCCTCGGCCTCGCCGACAACACCATCGTCGTCCTGTGGGGCGACCATGGCTGGAACCTCGGCGAGCACGATTTCTGGGGGAAGCACAACACCCTCAACACCGCCGTCCGCGTTCCGCTTATCCTGAAAATCCCCGGTAACACCTCCGGCCAAAAATCCGACGCCCTCGTCGGCGTCTACGATCTCTTCCCCACCCTCTGCTCGCTCGCCGGCCTCCCGATTCCCGCGACCGTCCAGGGGCGCAGTTTCGCCGCGCTCCTCACCGATCCGTTGCAGAAATTCCGCGACAGCGTTTACACGCGCTTCGGCCAAGGCGACGCCGTCGTGACGGAGAACCTCATCTACACCAGCTACGGTGCCGACGGCGACATGCTCTACGACCTCAAGTCCGACCCCGCGGAAAACCGAAACCTTGCAGGTAAGCTCGCTCATCAAAAGGATCTTGCCGCGATGCGCGCCCTGCTGGCCTCGAACCAACAGCTCGCCTCCGCCGCCAAGGTTCCGCCACCGCTGCCTCCATCCAGAAAAAGTGCCACCGAAGAATCGGGAAAATAGCCCACCACGCCCATGATTCATAAACGACTGCTCTCTCTCGGCCAATTAGTCTTGGTGCTGCTACTCGTGCCAATCCCACCGGCCACCGCCGCGCCCGCAGACCGTCCCCGCCTCATCGTCCTCGCCGACATGGGCAACGAGCCCGACGAGGACCAGCAAATCCTCCACCTTCTGATGTGCTCGAACGAAGTCGACCTCGAGGGCCTGCTCGCCGTCACCGGCAAGCATCTGCGCCCCGACCACAAGGAGGAGTTCAAGCGCCGGCTCTACCCGGAGTTGTTCCATCGCCTGATCGACGGCTACGTCCCGGTGTATCCAAATCTCCAACTCCACGCCTCCGGCTGGCCCTCCCCCGACCACCTCCGCGGCATCGTCGCGATCGGCCAGAAGGCCTACGGCGTCGCCGACGTCGGCGAGGGCAAGGCCAGTCCGGGGTCACAGCTCATTGTCGCCGCCGTCACCCGACCCGACTCTCGGCCCGTCCACCTCATCATCAACGCCGGCAGCAACACCCTTGCCCAGGCCCTGCGGGACTACCGCGCCACCCACTCGAAGGACGAGTTGCGGACCTTCGTCGCCAAACTGCGCGTGTATGAGAACCAGGCCCAGGACGATGCCGGCGCCTGGATCTGCCACGAGTTTCCGGACATCCACTGGATTCGCAGCCGCCACCAGGCCCGTGGCTACGGCGGCCCCACCGACAAGGATCTCGGCCCGCACACGTGGAAACCGCATGCCTATACAATGGAGGGACAGCATGCGTGGGCCAAGGAGCACGTCGTGAACGGCCACGGCGCGCTCGGGGCGCTGTATCCCGAGCGCATCTACGCGGGCATCCTGCACTTCATCGAAGGCGGCGGCACAATTCCCTGGATGCGATTGGTCTCGCCCGGCCTCACTGATCCCAACGAACCCTCGTGGGGCGGCTGGAGCGGCCGCTACACCGCCGAAAAAGTCCTCAATGTCCCCTCGCCCTACGCCGACGTCGTCCTTGAGGAAAGGAAATCCCTCCCGTTTTCCACCTTCACCGAATTCGCCGATGTGACGGATCACTGGACCGACCCCGCCAACGGCAGGACCTACCACGACAACCTCGCCCCCATCTGGCACTGGCGACAGGCGATGTGGAACGACCTGCAGGCCCGCATGGATTGGTGCGTGCAGCCCTTCGCCAAGGCCAACCATCACCCGATCGCCGCGGTGAACGGCGACACCTCCGACGCCATTCTCCGCCGCAGGGCCAAGCCCGGCGACGTGATCAAGTTCGACGCGAGCGCCTCCAGCGATCCCGACGGCGATGCGCTGCGTTTCTCGTGGTGGATTTATCCCGAGGCCGGCCGCCAGCCCTACGGAAAGTCTCTCGCAATCGCGAACGCCACCGCCCCCGCGATCACGTTCACCGTCCCCGCCGACGCCGCCGGCAAAGAACTTCACCTCATTCTCGAAGTCTGGGACCGCAGCCCGATCGTGCCGCTCGTGGCCTACCGCCGCGTCGTCATCACCGTTGCCCCCTAAATTCAACGCACCCGACTCCACGCCGTGTCAGCCCCCCTTGGAATCCGGCCCCTTCGCTCTGTTGTTTCCGTCCTCGCGATTTTCCTGTTCACACGGGCACCCGCCGTCGCCGAACTCCAGTGGCATGGCGACCCGGCGAAGGGCCGCGCCGTCTTCGACAACCTCAACTTCGAGGGTGCCAAGCGCCACAGGGCCTCAACGTTCCGACGACCTATCAGCTGACGAACACTTTCTCGTTCTGATGATTTCTGGCTCTTCCCCCATCCCGACGGCGCAAAATGCCGGAGAACCTGTGCGCCCTCTCCCGTTGAAGAAACGAAAGCTGCGTGCGGCTCGGCCCTTGCCGGTCCTCCTCGCCCTCTGCGGCCTCGCCTCACTCGCGTTCCTGCACGCCGCGCCGACGCCTTCGCCGGATCGCCCCCGCCTCATCGTCCTCGCCGACATGGGCCACGATCCCGACGACGAACAGCAGATCATGCACCTCATGGTTTACGCTAACGAGGTGGACATCGAGGGCTTGATTGCCGTCACGGGCCGCTACTTCCGGCCCAATCCCACCGAGCGCATCAAGGACCTGCGTCCCTATCTTTTCCACCACTTCATCGACGGCTACCGTCTCGTTTATCCGAACCTCCAACTTCACGCCGCCGGTTGGCCCACGCCCGATTCTCTTCACAGCCTCGTCGCCAGCGGCCAAACCGACAACGGCATCGCCGACACCGGCCCGGGCAAATCCACCGCCGGCTCCCGCCTCATCCTCGCCGCCGCCTCGAAACCCGATCCGCGCCCACTGCACATTGTCATCAACGGCGGCGGCAACACCCTCGCGCAGGCGCTCCACGACTACCGCGCCGCGCACTCGGCCGCCGAGGTTGCCGCCCTCGTCGCGCGCCTCCGCATCTTCGACAACGCCGGTCAGGACGACGCCGGCGCGTGGATCGCCCGCGAGTTTCCCGACCTGCACTTCATCCGCGGCCTCACGCAAAACCGCGCCTTCGGCGGCCCCACCAACCACAACCTCGGGCCGCACGTCTGGAAACCGCATCCCTACACGCCTTCCGGTCAGGACGCGTGGTTCGAGGAAAACGTCCGCACGCGCCACGGCCCGCTCGGCTCGCGCCACCCCACGCGCCGCGTCGGCGAGACCGTCCACTTCATGGGCGGCGGCGGCACGATTCCGTTGATCGGCCTCACCATCCGCGGGCTCACTGATCACTCCGAGCCCTCGTGGGGCGGCTGGCGCGGCCGCTTTACCGCCGAGCGACAGCCTAACGTCCCCTCGCTCTTTGCCATCATCCACCCCGACGAGGAAAAATTTCGCCCCTACACCGCTTACACCGACGGCGACATGATTCGCGATCGCTGGACCGATCCCGCCGACGGCAAAACCTACGACGATGCTTTCACCGGCGTCTGGCGTTGGCGCGCCGCGCTGTGGGCCGACCTGAGGGCCCGCATGGATTGGTGCGTGCAACCCTACGCCAAAGCCAACCACCACCCCGTCGCCGCGCTCAACGGCGACACGACCTCCGCGATCCTCCGCGTCACCGCCAAGCCCGGCGACGTGCTCGCCTTCGACGCCTCCACCTCCACTGATCCCGATGGCGACGCGCTGCAATTCTCGTGGTGGATCTATCCCGAAGCCGGCCGCCGCCCCTACGGAAAAGCTCTCCCTCTCGAAACCCCAACGGCCCCCAAGATCGCCTTCACCATCCCTGCCGATGCCGCCGGCCGCGAGCTGCACCTCATCCTCGAAGTCCACGACCAAAGTCCCATCGCCCCGCTCCTGGCCTACCGCCGAGTCGTCATCGCCGTCAGTGGAAAATAGTTCACCGAGATCATTCAATGAAACTGCTCCACTGCTTCTCGCTTTTCCTTTCCATGCTACTCGGGCCGCTGGTTGCCGCCGATGCCACGACGGCGCGCCCGATGATCTGGGCCACCGCTGCTGACCGCGCATCGATCCTCGCCAAGATCGAGACGCAGCCATGGGCGCGCGCGTGCTTCGACGCGATGCAGGCGCGCGTCGCCGATTCCGTCGCGGCGCATGCGCGCGATCCCGAAACATTTCTCCGCGGCCTGCCGTTCGTCGCGCACCCGTCCGATCCCGCGCGGCATCCGAAGTTCGCGCTCATCGGTGGCAATATGGCCTCGGAATCCGAGGGCCGCCGCGGCAACCGCCTCCAGCGCTTTCTCCACGTCGGCACCGATTGCGCCGTGCTGTTCTACCTCACCGGCGACGAGTCCTACGCGCGCTGTGCCGCCGACATCCTGCATTCGTCCGTCGAGGCGCTCGCGCAGATGCCGCGCAACGACGCCACGACCCAGGGCGGCATCGTTTATCCCGGCGACGTCCTCTACGAAGCCCGCGCCGTCGGCGCGCAGCTCCCGATCCTCTACGATTTTCTCCACGCGTGGCTCGGGCGCGGCGCCAAGGTCTACAACGTCGCTGCGCGCGCGCCCGTCGCCTTCGACTTTGCCCGCGCGCAGCAGGTCTTCCGCGCCTACGCGCGCCTCATCATCGAGCACGGCCAGACCGACAGCAACCACCCCGTCCTCGAG
>JANNEY010000626.1:0-42276 GCA_031379235.1 Opitutaceae bacterium
ACGGCGGGGTTCGGCGACCCCGCCCTACAGCCGGCCGCCGCCGGCTTCACGCTGCCGAGCTATTCGCTCTACCCCGTGCTCGTCGAGATTCAGGCCGGTGGCACCAACGTGATTCCTTTCGACCGGTCGATGCGGCTGCCGATTGAGCATCTCGCCGCCTCCTCGGCGCGCGCGTTTTTCCTCACGTCGCCGAACGCTCCGACCGGCGTCGCGTTTGCCAACGCCGACCTTGAGCGCGTGCTCGCTTCGTATCGCGGACTCTTCGTGGTCGACGAAGCCTACGCGCCCTTCGCGCGCGAAAACGCCATCCCGCTGCTCGCGCGGTATCCGAACCTCGTCGTTGTGCGCACCCTCTCCAAAGCCTACGCGCTCGCCGGCATCCGCGTCGGCTATGCGCTCGCACATCCGGAAATCATCGGCCTCCTCGACCGCGTGCGCGACAGCTACAACGTGAACCGTCTCTCGCAGGTTGCGGCCATCGCCGCCCTCAGCGATGTCGCCTACTACGCGGGCGTCGTCGAAAAAATCAAAACGACCCGCGACCGCGCCGTCGCGGATTTCGCGACGCGGCGCGGCTGGTTCACCTATCCCTCGCAGTCGAATTTCATCTTCACCGAACCGAAAAACGCCCGCGGCGAGAGCGGACCGGCGGTCTCGAAGGCGGCCTACGACTTCCTCCTCGCCCATAAGATTCTGGTGCGTCACTTCCCGAGCCACGCCTTGACCGCCCCATTTCTGCGCATCAGCGTCGGCACGGATGCCGAAATGCGCGTCCTCAGCGAAACCCTCGACTCATGGCAAAAGGCTCCAGTTCAAAACGCGTAAGCACCGTCACCCGTAAAACCGCGGAGACCGACATCACGCTCACTCTCGCCGTGGATGGTCGCGGCACCGCGAAGATCGACACCGGCGTGGCCTTCTTCGACCACATGCTGACGCTCTTCGCGAAGCACGGCCTTTTCGATCTCACGGTGAAGGCCAAGGGCGATGTGGACGTGGATTATCACCACACCGTCGAGGATGTCGGGCTCGTGCTCGGCCAGGCCTTCAAGGAAGCGCTCGGCGACAAGATCGGCATCAAGCGCTACGGATTTTTCATTCTGCCGATGGACGAGTCGCTCGCGCGGGTTGTCGTCGATGTCGGCGGCCGGCCGCACTTGGTTTATGAGGCGAACGCGCCGACGATGTTCGTGCGCGATTTCAACATCGTGCTCGTGAAGGAATTTTGCCGCGCGTTCAGCAACGCCCTCGGCGCGAATCTCCACGTCCAGCTCGTCTACGGCGAGGAGCCGCACCATGTGGCCGAGGCGATCTTCAAGTGCCTCGCCCGCGCGCTCGACGTTGCGACGCAGATCGAGCCGCGCGCCGCGGACCAGCTGCCCTCGACCAAGGGCAAGATTTAGCCGGCTTCTCGACTCATGCCTGCAGCCTCCAGCCTCTCGGCGGCTTTGCCGCCGAGCATCGCCGTCATCGACACCGGTATTTGCAACCTCCGCAGCGTCACTAAGGCGCTGGAGGCGGTCGGCGCATCGATTCGTGTCGTGCGCTCGCCGGCTGAGGTCGCCGCTGCGAAGGCCGGGGGCCTTGTGCTCCCTGGCGTCGGCGCGCTGCGCGACTGCGTGGCGTCGCTCCGCGCCTCGCAGCTCGATGCCACGGTGCGCGACTGGATCGCCGCCGATCGGCCGTTTCTCGGGGTGTGCCTCGGCATGCAGGCGCTTTTTGAGCACTCGGAAGAGGGCAACATCACCGGCCTCGGAATTTTCCCGGGCAACGTCGTGCGCTTCCGCCGTCCACCTGAGCTAAAAATCCCGCACATGGGCTGGAACACGATCCGTTTCGTCCAGCCGCGCTCGCCGCTTGCTGCCGGCCTCGCGCCCGAAGGCGAAGCCTTCTACTTCGTGCACAGCTACCACTGCGCCCCGGCCGACCCGGCGCTCGTGCTCGCCGAGTGCGATTACGGCGGGAATTTCTGCGCGGCGATCGCGCGCGGCCGTGTCTTCGCCACGCAGTTCCACCCCGAGAAAAGCCAGGCCAAGGGCCTTCAGATCTATCGTAATTTTGCGGGAGTCGCCGCGGCGGCATAAGCGCGCATTAGATCGTGCGCCGGCCGGGTCTCCCGCCGCTACTTCTGCGGCACGGTATGGGCGCCGCCCAAACTTTCCTTTGCCACCCGCGCGGTTTTCTCTTCGCTCGACGGGATATGGCCAAGACCGCGGCGCTGAAACTCGACGACAAAGAATACCCCCTGCCGATTATCGAAGGCACCGAGGGTGAAAAAGCGATCGACACGCGCACGCTGCGCGCCGCGACTGGCCACATCGCCTACGATCAGGGCTACGGCAACACCGGTTCCTGCGAGAGCAAAATCACCTTCCTCGATGGCGACAACGGCATCCTCCGTCACCGCGGTTATCCGATCGAGCAGCTCGCCAACCAGAGCGACTTCGTCGAGACGGCCTACCTCGTCATCTACGGCGAACTGCCGACGCCGACGCAGCGCAAGGAATTTGGCCTGCGGCTGCGCAACAATGCCGCGGTCGAGGTGCAGATGCAGAAAATCCTGGAGGGCTTTCCGACGAATGCCTCGCCGATGGCGATGCTCTCCGCGCTCGTGAGCGGGCTGCCCGCCTACCACGCCGATCTCGCGACGAACAATTTCGAGAAGGATCTCCAGAACTTCGACCTCGCCGCCGCGATTGCGATGTCGAAGATCCGCACGTTCGTGGCGATGATCTACCGCTACCAAAAAGGGCTGCCGTTCATCTTCCCCAAGCAGGAGCTGCCGTTTTGCGACAACTTCCTGCACATGATGTTTTCCGAGCCCTACAAGGAATACATCGCGGTGCCCGAGGTCGCCAAGGCGCTCAACCTCGTGCTCCTGTTGCACGCCGACCACGAGCAGAACTGCTCCACCTCGACCGTGCGCATGGTCGGCTCCAGCGCGGCGAATCTCTTCGCCTCCATCTCCGCCGGGATCTGCGCGCTCTCCGGTCCGTTGCACGGCGGCGCGAATGTCGCGGTCATGCAGATGCTGCAGTCGATTCACGACGAGGGCGACGACGGCACGCGTTTCATCGCGGCCGCGAAGTCCGGCTCGAAGGGCAACCGCCTGATGGGCTTCGGCCACGCGGTCTACAAAAACTTCGATCCGCGCGCCAAGATCATCGGCGAAGCGTGCGACACCGTTCTGAAGAAACTCGGAGTCGAGGATCCGCTCCTCATCATCGCCAAGAATCTCGAGCAGGCGGCATTGAAGGACGACTATTTCGTCGCGCGGAAGCTCTACCCGAATGTCGATTTCTACTCTGGCATCATCATGCGCGCGCTGGGCATTCCGATGAACATGTTCACGACGATGTTCGCGATTGGCCGTGCGCCGGGCTACATCGCCAACTGGCGTGAAGTGGCTTCGAATCCCAAGGGCCGCATCTATCGTCCGCGTCAGATCTACGTCGGTGCGCCGCGGCGTGACTACGTGCCGATCGCGCAACGCGGGTGAGGCGTTTCGCGTCCGCGCGGACTATGGCGTCGGAGGGGCGGGAGGCGGCTCGGCCTTCCGCTTTGGGTCGCGGAGGATTTCGTCCTGAGTCAGACCGGTGAGTTCGCTCAGGCCCTTCATCAGTTTCACGAACACGAACATCATTGCCGCCATGCTCGGCAGTGCGATCACGATGAGGCCCATCCAGTGCATCTTGCCGAGTTCGGCGTTGAACTCCGGGGTGCCGGGCGGGCTTTTCAGGAGGTAGAGCGCGAGGAGAAAATTAAAGGGCGCTGTGGCCAGAAACGTCACGGCCAGCCCGATGCTCGCGCGGCGCAGCACGCCTTCGAACGCGTCGGTCGTGCCGCGGGCCGCGAGGGCGGCGTCGACGCGGTCCACCTCGATGATGCTGTCGTTGTAGATGAGTTCACGCACGAGCGGCGTCTTGCTGCGCAGCGAAAGCAGCACGGCGGCACCGATCCCGGCCGGGAGCAGGGCATCCTTCACCGCGAACCACATCCCGCCGACCTTGGCGAGCGCGAGCCCGCCGGAAAGGAGCACGCTGACAAAACCGAGAATCGACAGGACGTTGGTCTTCTTCCGGGTGATGAGGTCGTAGATGCCATAGCTGATCGGAAAAATGAGCGCGACGATCAGGCCCCACAGCGGACCGAGCCAGTTCTCCGTGCTGAACTTGGTGAGCACCACCGTCGGAATCGCGATGTTGCAGACGAGGTTGATCAGCGGGTTCTCGTGTTTTTTGGCCGGGGGCGGGGACATTCCCGAAAATCCAAGCGGGAACCGCGACCCCTAGGAAGGGGAAAATGCCCGCGTTTTCCTGATTCCCTGCATTCACAATTTTCTGCATGGTCCGTCTCCCATGATCCTTCTCGGCGTGAATATCGACCACTGCGCGACGCTGCGCCAAGCGCGCTACCGGGATGCCGCGGGCGCGGAGGGCGGGGCCGTCGAGCCTGATCCGGTGGAGTTTGCGCGGCGCGCCGAGGCCGCGGGAGCCGAGGGCATCACGGTGCACCTGCGCGAGGATCGGCGGCACATTCAGGAGCGCGACGTGTGGCGGTTGCGCGAAGCGGTGCGCACGCGGCTGAATTTGGAGATGGCCTGCACGCCCGCGATGATCGCCTTTGCGCTGAAGGTGAAACCGGAATTTGTCTGCATCGTGCCGGAAAGCCGCGAAGAGGTGACGACGGAGGGCGGCCTTGATGTCCTCGGCAATCGTGAGCGCGTGCGCGATTGCATCGCGGCGATGACCGCGGCCGGGATCAAAACCAGCCTCTTCATCGATCCGGACATCCCGCAGATTGAGTTGAGCGCGGAGTTGGGTGCGCCGTTTGTCGAGTTGCACACCGGGGCCTATGCGCACGCGTATTTCACGCCGCGGCGGGCAACGGAATTTGAGCGGTTGCGGCGGGGCGCGGTGCGGGCGCATGAGCGCGGGCTCGCGGTCAACGCCGGCCACGGCATCAACTACATCAACATCGCCGAAGTCCGCACGCTGCCGCACCTGCACGAGCTGAACATCGGCCACAGCATCGTGAGCCGCGCGGTCTTCAGTGGTGTGGACGAAGCCGTGCGCGAGATGAAGGCGCGGATGAACGGCTAGTTTTCGTGGTTTCTTCTCATGAACATCCAACTTCCTCCCGGCGGCATCCTCGTTGGCCTCGGGGCCGACATCATCGAGGTGGAACGCATCCGCGGCGTGCTGGAGCGCCACGGCGAGCGTTTCCTCGATCGCATTCTCACCGACGAGGAAAAAACCTACTGCTCGAGCATGGGCGCACCGCACAAGCACATCGCCGCGCGGTTCGCGGCCAAGGAGGCCGTGTCAAAATGTTTCACCACGGGTATCGGGGCCGAGTTTGGCTGGAAGTCTGCGTCCGTTTACCACGGCGCGCGCCACGAGCCGCTGGTGCGGCTTGACGCGCAGGGCCAGGCGCTGCTCGCCCACGTCGGCGCGACGCATGTCCTGCTCACGCTCTCGCACACGGAATCCTACGCGATGGCGGTCGCGGCGCTGATCCGCGCGTAGCTTTCCCCCGCTGCCCCCGCCATGGAAAACGACGAACCAGCCGCGGAGAAAAGCTATCCGTTGTCGCCGGCGAAGCTGTCGAAAACTCCCTCGTGGATTATGTTGGGATTTTTGCTCGGGGCGGCGTTTGTCCTCTCATTTAAGTCGCGCAAAGAACCGGCCGTCACGGCCGCCCCCGCCGTCGCTTCCGAACCGGAGCCACCGCTGGCCCCCCGCGATCCGCCGCAGCTCACGACCATCGAAGCGGTGTTTGCCGCCGAAGAGCGTCATGCACTCTGGTCCGACGACGTCACCGAGGTCGCGCTCTGGAACAGTCGCGACAACGCTTTTTCCGATTTCTATGAAGTCCGCCGCATCGGCGCCGCGCGCTACTTCCGCACGATTCCGACGCTGACGCGCCGGATCATCCAGCACGGCAAGCCGCGGCCCGAGTCACCGCTGCAGTTTACCCAGAGCGAAGAGCAACACCGCGAGTGGCTGGAGCACGGCCGGACGGAGCGCGTGCCGGTGCTCGATTTGCACCCGGCCAAGCGCGTGCTGCCAACCGCACCCGAGCGCCCGGTGGCGACGCCGGTGCCCACGTTCGCGCCGCCGGAGCTGGCCCCGCTCGCGCCGATGTTCGAGCGGAAGCCGCCGGAGAAAAAGTAACGCTGCCCGCATGATTCCCGCAAGTGCCCCCATTCTCAGTTGCGACCAGGTGCGCGTGCTCGAAAAAAAACTCTTCGCCGACGATGAGGCGCGGGAGTGGCCGGCAATGCAACGCGCCGGCCGTGCGCTCGCCGCCGCCGTGCGGCGCGACTTCGAGGAGATCGGTGGCTTTCCCCCGGATGGGCGCGTGCTCGTGCTCGCCGGCAAGGGCCACAATGGCGGCGACGCCCTGATCGCCGCGCAGTCGATGCTGGGAAAATTTCCGCTGGCGCGTGCGGAAGTGGTGTTTGCCTTCGGCTCGCGTGCGCTGCGCCCGCTCGCGGCGCGGGCGTGGCGCGAACTCGTCCACGCGGCGCGCGATCGCGTGACGGTGGCGCCCGCTGTGCAAGCCGGCTACGATCTTTGTCTCGATGGTATCTTCGGTTTTCAATTCCGCCCGCCCGCCGATGCCCGGACGGCCGCGCTGATCGAGGCGGTGAACGCGCTGCCCATCCGGCTGCGCGCCGCGGTGGACTTGCCGAGCGCGGGACTTTTCACCGCCGATTTCACGTATGCGACGGGTTGCGTGAAGACGCCGCTGGTGGAGGATTTCGCCCTCCGGGCGGGGCGCGTGCGCTATCTCGATCTCGGTTTTTTTCGCGGCGACGAAGAGGGGAAGGACCGCGTGCTCACGCCGGCGGTGCTCGCCGCGAGCGCGGCGCTGCGTTCGCCCTATGCCGACAAACGCACCTACGGGCACGTTTTTGTGCTCGGGGGCTCGCGCAGTTATCCGGGCGCGGTGCTGATGACAGTGCTCGCCGCGCTGCGCAGTGGCGCGGGTCTCGTCACGGCCTTCGTGCCGGAGTCACTCGTCGCCGCCTTTGCCGCACGCGCACCCGAGGCAATGTGGGTTGGCTGGCCGGAAACACCGACGGGCGGGCTGGCGCTCGAAGGTGAACACCTGTTGCGGGAAAAGATCGCGCGCGCGACGGCGCTCGTCATCGGGCCGGGCCTCGGGCGTGATCCGGAGACGCTCGCGCTGGCGAAAAGCATCGTGGCGGCATCGCCGGTGCCGCTTGTGATCGACGCGGATGCGCTGCAGCCCGCGATCGTCAATGCAGGCAGGGCGCCGCGGGTGCTCACGCCGCATGGGGGCGAGTGGGCGCGCATCACCGAAGGGCGGGAGCTGCCCAAATTCGTCACGAAGCCTGAGGTCACGACCGTCAGGAAGGGGCGGCAGACATTTTTGATGAGTCGTAATACGGTCTACCGATCCTTCTTTGGCGGCCCCGTGCTGGCCCGCGGCGGCAGCGGCGATCTGCTCGCCGGGTTGATCGGGGGATTGCTCGCGCAGCAGCCAAATGATCCGACGCTCGCCGCCGCGCGCGGCGTGGTGTGGCACGGGCTGGCGGCCGATGCGTTGGCGCGAGCGTGTGGCCAGACGGCCGTGCAGGTGACGCAACTGCTCGATTTTCTTTCACCGGTGTTGAAAGAGTGCGCCCATGAGCAGTGAGCTGACCGAGCGGCAGGCGTTTCTGATCCTGAACGCGCTGCCCAACATCGGACCGATTACCCTCAACCGGTTGCTCGCCGAACTAGGCGGTGATCCGCGTGCGGTCTTCACGGCCGGCCGGCGCCAGCTCGAGTCGGTCAAGGGTGTGGGCCCGGTGATCATCGCGAGCTTGGGTGCGTGGCGTGAGCACGTGGATCTCGCGCGTGAAGAAGGGCGGATGGCGCAGGGCGGCGCGGATTTTATCACGGCGCGCGACGCCGGTTATCCGACGCTCCTGAAGGAAATCCACGACCCGCCGATCGGGCTCTATCGCAAAGGTGCCTACGAATTCGGTGGGCCGTGCATTGCCATTGTCGGATCGCGGCGCACGACACTCTACGGACAGGCGACGGCGAAAAAATTTGGCGCCGAGTTGGCGCGGCTGGGCTTCTGCGTGGTGAGCGGGCTCGCGCGCGGCATCGATACGGCGGCCCACGAAGGCGCGCTCTCGGTCGGCGGCAAAACCGCGGCGGTGCTCGGCACCGGCGTCGACATCATCTACCCGCCGGAAAATTTAGAACTCTACCGGCGCATCGCGGCCGAGGGCGCGATTCTCTCGGAATTTCCTTTCGGCCGCCGTGCCGACCGGCAGTCCTTCGCCATGCGCAACCGCATCGTCGCCGGCATGTGCGAGGCGACGATCGTCGTGGAGAGCGACGTCGATGGTGGCGCGATGATCACGGCGCGGTTTGCGGGGGAACAGGGCCGACTGATTTTCGCCGTGCCCGGCCGGATCGATCAGAACACCTGTGCCGGTTGCCACCAGTTGATCCGCGACGGCGCGACCTTGCTCTCGAGCGTGGACGATATCCTGAGCGAACTGAACTACCTCGACGGCCTGCGGCCCGCACCGATCGGTGAAAAGCCAGCCGAAGTCGCCGCGGGCCGGCCGGCGAATCTCACGAGCGATGAGGCGAAGGTGTTTGAATGCTTCCGGGGCGGTGCAATCCTTACGCCTGATGCGTTGTCCGCCGCGACGAGCCTCGCCTCCGCGCCGCTTTCGGCGACGCTGATGATGCTCGAGTTGAAACGCCTCATCGCGAAGCGGTCCGATGGGGCGTTCGAGGCGCGCAGCTGAACCCTTCTTTTCCACTGCTCACCACTTTCCTATTTTGCTCTTGTTGGGGACACGGCGCCACTCCGCGTGTTAAACCAAGCCCCTTTCCGGTTCATGAAAAAATTCCTCCTCGCCCTCGGATTTGTTGCCTTCGCCGCCTCCGCTCTCGTCGCCGCGCCGGCAAAGCGCGCTATCACCCACGCCGATCTCTGGCTGCTCAAGCGCGTGGGCGCCCCCGTGCCCAGCCCCGACGGCAAGTGGGCGGTCTTCTCCGTCACGATGCCCGCTTACGACGCGAAGGATCAGTCCGCGGATCTCTGGCTTGTGCCGCTCGATGGCAGCGCGCCGCCGCGCCCGTTGACGCAGACGAAGGGAGCCGAGACCGGTGCCGACTGGAGTCCCGATGCCTCGCGCATCGCGTTTTCCGCGAAGCGTGACGGCGACGATGCCGCGCAACTCTACGTGATCGATATCGTGGGCGGTGGCGAAGCGGAGCGCGTGACCTCGCTCTCGACCGGCGCGCGCACGCCGCAATGGAGTCCCGATGGCAAACACCTGCTCTTCGTGAGTGAAGTGTTCCCCGGCGCAGCCGACGATGAGGCGAACAAGAAAGCCGCCAAGGTCGTGAAGGATCGCAAATACTCCGCCCGCGTTTACGAGGGTTTCCCCATCAAATATTGGGATCGCTGGCTCGACGAAAAGAAGGCCCACCTCTTTGTGCAGGAGGCGAAGGCCGGGGCCAAGGCCCGTGACCTGCTCGCGGGCACCAAGCTCGCGGCGCTCTCTGGCTTCGGCGGCAAGGAGGGCGAGACCAGTGAGAACCTGCCCGCGGCGTGGGCACCCGACGGTAAGTCCGTGGTCTTCGTCGCGCGCACCACGCGTGATCGCGCGGCGTATGCGAACACGCCCACGCAGCTCTTCTCCGTGGCGCTGGCCGGTGGCGAGCCCACGCCGCTCACGGACGACAAGGGCAGTTTCGACGAACCCGCGTTCCGCCCTGATGGTCGCGCGCTCCTCGCTACGCACTCGGCCGGCGGCGACGGCAAAACGTATCACCACACGCGCATCGTGTCGTTCCCGTGGCCGTTCGATGCCGCGAAGCGCGCGGCGCTCACGGCGAGCTTCGACCTCTCAGTCGTGAAATTCGTGCCGAGCGCGGACAGCCGCACGGTTTATTTCACCGCCGAATCCGGCGAGCAGACGAAACTGTTTTCCGTGCCCGCCGCCGGCGGCGCGGTGACGACGCACGACGTCCCGCGCGCCGGTTGCCTCACTGGGCTCGGGCGCGGCGGCGACGTGCTTGTCGCCAACTACGACAGCGCCGCACGCCCGCCCGAGGTCGTGCGCCTCGATGTCGCGGCGAAATCGTATCGCGCCCTCACCCGTTTCAACGACGACGCCCTCGCGGCGCTCGACTTGCCACCGGTGGAGCGGTTCGCGTTCACCAGCGCCAAGGGCCGCCCGATCGCCAACCTGATCGTGAAACCCGCGGGCTTCGACGCCGCGAAAAAATATCCGCTTCTCGTCCTCCTCCACGGTGGTCCTACGCCGCAGTTCAAAGACCAGTGGGGCATCCGTTGGAACTACCACCTCCTCGCTGCGCCCGGCTACGTGCTCGTGCTCACCAACTACTCCGGATCGACCGGCTACACCGAGTTATTTGGTCAGGCGATCCAGTTTGATCCGTTGAAGACGCCCGCCGACGAAATCAACCAAGGGGCTGACGAGGCGATCAAACGGTATGCGTTTATCGATGGCACGCGACAGGCCGCGGCGGGCGCGAGCTACGGCGGCCACCTCGCCAACTGGCTGCAGGCGACGACCACGCGCTACAAGGCCCTCGTCTCGCACGCTGGTCTCGCGACGCTTTCGACGCAGTGGTCCACGAGCGATAGCGTCTATCCGCGCGAAGTCACCAACGGCGGCCCGGTCTGGGAACAAAATCCGATCTGGCGCGAACAGAGCCCCACGACTTATGCCGGCAATCACGGCAAAGGCACCGGCTGGGTGACGCCGATGCTCGTGACGGTCGGCGAACAGGATTTCCGCGTGCCCGTGAACAACGCGCTCGAAATGTGGACCTACCTCCAACGCTTGCAGGTGCCGAGCAAGCTCCTCGTCTTCCCCGACGAGAACCACTGGATCCTCAAGGGCGAGAACTCGAAGTTCTGGTTCAGCGAGGTGCAGGGGTGGCTGGCGAAGCACCTGAGATAATCTCCTGATTGCGAAGCCCGGACCCGGACAGGAACGGAGAATCTCCTGCATCCGATATTGCCGATCCGGCATCCGCGACCAGCGCGGCTCCTTCCCAGTCGTTTGGCTCGCAAAAGCCAATTGAATACAGTAGCCGTCTTCGGCGTCTCAAGGCCCGTTCGTTCAATCCCAACCCCCAAAACGGAGATAGCCTCATGAAAACGTTGATCCGGTTGCTTTGCCTCGCCGTCGCGTTCGCCGCGATTGGCTCGTCCGTCTCCCCCCTCGCCTGCGCCGCCGATGCGGCCCCACGCTCCACTTCCGAGCTGAGTGCCGACCTCGACGACCTCGAGGCGCTCCTCAACAACCTCGAGAAGAACATCGGCACCTACGACGACACCCAGCGACGTGCCGTCTATGCGCGCCTGCTGGCACTCGCCGACAAGATCGGCGTCGGCCTCGCCGCGCAGCGCAACCTTCTTAACCAAGCCATCGCCTCGACGCCCAAGAACACCAAGAAGGACAGCAAGGGCAGCGTCACCACCGCGGTAACCGACATCCAGGCTCGCCGCATGGCGGAACTCAACCGGCTGGATGCGCGGCTCGCGGCGCTGAAAGCGCGAATCGCTGCGTTGAACCCGGACCTGAAGGCCGGCGTGGGCCCGCGCCCCGGAGCCGGCGGCGCGGGCGGCGGCGGCACAATCGCGCTGCCCCCCGGCGCCGCGAAAAAGAAGTAGGCTCAGTCCGGCGAGAGACCGGAAGCGAACAGTGGGCGGGCACATGCCCGCCCATCTCGTTTCAGCCCGGCGGCCAAGCCATCTGCCGCTGGGCGAGCAGGTGGATGTGCAGGTGCGGGACCGATTCGCACGCGTGCGGGCCATTGTTCACCACGAGGCGGAAACCCTGCGCGAGGTTGAGTTTCTTCGCGACGCCGCCTGCCACGAGCATCAGATGGCCGAGCACCGCTTGATCGGTAGCCGACGCCTCGCTCACGCGCGGGATGAGCTTTTTCGGCACGATGAGCAGATGGACCGGCGCCTGCGGTTGGATGTCGTGGAGCACGACGCAGTGCTCGTCCTCGTGCTCAATCTTGGCGGGAATCTCGCGGTCGATGATGCGTTGGAAAATCGTTTTAGACATGGCGGAAGAGGTGGCCCGCGAATCACGCGAATGAGCGGGAATGGTTCAAAGCTAATTCGCGGCGATTCGCGTGATTCGTGGGCTAAAGAAACAGCAGCTGCAGGTTTGATCCGCGCACGGTGCGGGCGGCGGCGAGATCGCGAATGAAGGCGAGGGCTTCCTCGTAGTCGCGTTTCCGGCGCGGGGTGGCGCGGAGCGTCGGCGGGATGAGGGCGGGGCGGAGGTTGGTCACGAGAAGGGTCGATTCGCGGAACGGCGCGAGTTGCCGTAGTCCGGTCATGATCTCCGCGCGGGTGAAAAGCGGCGTGGCGGCGGCGAGCGTCAGCGAGGCGTCCCAATGGTAGAAGCCGGTGCGCGGATGCGACGCGAAGAGCTTCGCCAGGAGCGCGGCGGCGGCCGCGTTAAAGGTCGCATCGTATTTCTGCGCCGACTCCGGATGCGCCGCGATCTGCGACTCCAGCTCCGCGAGGCTGAACGCGATCGCCGCCTTGATCTGCTCGGCGAGATAAAGGTCCTGCCCGGTGGCATGCGCGAAGAGCGCGTTGACGAAATGCAGGCGACGCAGGTCGTCGCGAGAGCGGTCGGGCATGATGCTGATTTTTGAACCGCTAATCTTCGCTCATGGGCGCTAATCCGAAAACATTAGCGGAGATGAGCGTGGATTGGCGGTTCACTGCGTCTCGGGCTTGGGATTTCCCAATGTGCTAATCTCGTCGACGAATTCCGCGACGTCGCGGAATTCCTTGTAGACGCTGGCGAATCGCACGTAGGCGACTTGATCGACGGTGCGGAGCCGCTGCATCACCCCCTCACCGATGGCGCGCGAAGGGATTTCCTTTTCAAACTGGGCTTCCATCGCGTCCATCACGTCCTCGACGAGCATGGCGATCTGTTCGCTGTCGACCGGGCGCTTATGGCAGGCGGCGCGGACGGCGCGGACAAGTTTCTCGCGGTCGAAGTCCTCGCTACGGCCGTCGCGCTTGATGACGACCACACCATCGCGCACGAGCATCTCGGTCGTGCTGTAGCGGTGATTGCACTCCAGGCATTCGCGCCGGCGGCGGATGGTCGAACCCTCCTTGCTGATGCGGGAGTCGATCACCTTGTCCTCAATCGAGGTGCATTTGGGGCAACGCATAGCGGAAGGGGACTAGTTGAGCGCGAGAAAGTTCTCCAAAATCTTCATCCCGCCCTCGGTGGCGATGGACTCGGGGTGAAACTGCACGCCCCAGATCGGCAGTGAGCGGTGGCGCAGGCCCATGACCTCGCCCTCGGCGGTCTCGGCGGTGATTTCGAGGTCCTTGGGAAACGTCGCGCGCTCGACGAGCAACGAGTGGTAGCGCGTGGCCGCAAAGCCTTGGGGCATCCCGCGAAAGACATCGGTGTCCTGGTGCAGAATGGGCGACGTCTTGCCGTGCATGAGCCGCGAGGCGCGCACGACATTGCCCCCGAAGTAGTGCCCGATCGATTGGTGGCCGAGGCAGACGCCGAAAATCGGCTTTTTCCCGGCAAAAGCCTTGATGATGTCGAGCGTGACACCGGCCTCGCGTGGCGAACATGGGCCCGGCGAGAGGAGCACACGGTCGGGATTGAGGGCCACCGCCTCGGCCGGCGTGATCTCGTTGTTGCGAAAAACGCGCTGCGTCACGCCCAACTGGCCGAAGTATTGGACCAGATTGAAGGTGAACGAATCGTAGTTGTCGATGACGAGGAGCACGGGCGTTAGCCGGGAATTACCTCGTGGATTGACCCACGGGTCAAGCGTGCCGCAGGGTGTCGCCCACCCGGATGCCCGCACACTTCCAGCTCCTCAAAACCGACACAGCTACGGCCGCCCGGCGTGGCCGTCTGACCACGCGGCATGGCGTCATCGAGACACCCATCTTCATGCCCGTCGGCACGCAGGGCACGGTCAAGTCCCTGACACCGCAGCACCTCCGCGACATCGGCGCGCAGATCATCCTCGGCAACACCTACCACCTGAACCTGCGGCCCACCTCGGAGTTGATTCGCGAGTTGGGCGGGCTGCACCAGTTCATGGGTTGGGACGGCCCGATCCTCACGGATAGCGGTGGTTTCCAAGTCTTCTCCCTCGCGAAGCTCCGTGACATCCGCGACGACGGCGTGGCGTTTCAGTCGCACCTCGACGGGGCGAAGCTTTTCCTCGGTCCAAAAGAGGTGATGGGCATCCAGCAAAACCTTGGCAGCGATATCGCGATGGTGATCGATGAGTGTCCGCCTTGGCCCTGCGAGCGCGACGCGTGCGCCAAGGCCGTCGCGCGCAGCTACAAGTGGGCGGGCCAGTGCAAGCAGATCGCCACGGACAGCGGCTTTCTCGCGAACGGCCACCACGTGTTTGCCATCGTGCAGGGCTCGACCTTCGACGACTTGCGGCGCGAGGCAGCGGAGTCGTTGGCCGCGCTGGATTTTCCGGGTTACGCCGTCGGCGGGGTGAGCGTGGGCGAGCCGGAGCCGGAGATGTTGAAACAGGTCGGTGCGACGACGCCCTTTCTGCCTGCCGACAAACCGCGCTACACGATGGGCCTCGGCACGCCGTCGCAGCTCCTGAAGATGGTCGCGCTCGGCGTGGACATGTTCGACTGCGTGCTGCCGAGCCGCGTGGCGCGCAACGGCCTCGTCTTCACGCCCGATGGACCGCTGAACCTGCGCAACGAGAAATTCCGCACCGATGCGAAGCCAATTGTCGAAAGCGGTGAAGGCTCAGGAAATTATGCGGCACGTTTTTCGCGGGCCTATCTCAGGCACCTTACGGTGGCGGGCGAGATCTTGGCCTGCACGTTGTGCACGCTGCACAACCTCAGTTTCTACCTCGACCTCATGGCCTCGGCGCGGGCGCATATCGAGGCTGGGGACTACGGCACGTGGCACCGCGCCTGGATCGAGCGCTACGAGACCGGTGCGGCGGCGCGGCTGGCGTAGGCGGAAGAAGTGTGGTCGGCCTCGTTGCTCGAACTACAGATTGATAGGAAACCGGGTTTTCAGAGGGATCTGATCCGGGCGGGGGTTTCCGGTGAGATCCTGAGCTGCACGCGGCTTACTCTGGACAACCTGCGGGCTACCGGGATCTGGTGTCCTCGACGTGCGCACCTCGCGGCAGGCGACTACGGCGGGTGGCACCGCGCGTGGATTGATCTCTACAGGGCGGGTGCGGCGGCGCGAGCCGGCGGCGCAAGGAGCCCTCGATGGGGAGTCTTACAGTAGCATGCGGCTTGAAAGCTGCTTGGCAGGGGAAGCACTCGCTTCCCCTATGAATTTGGCCGCCCTTCAGTCCTTGCCTCTCGTCTCCGTCGCCGTCGGCCAAACCATCATCGAACAGGGGCAGCCGCTGTCAGGCATCTACTTCCTGGAGAGCGGAGAATTCGAGGTGCTCAAGAACGGGGTTTTGATCGCCGAGATTTTTCAGGCGGGGGCGGTGCTCGGCGAGATGTCCTGGCTCCTGGGCACGACGCCTACGGCCACCGTGCGTGCGATCACGCCTTGTGCCTGCCGGGTTGCCGCGGATCCGGAGAATTTCATGCGGCAGAATCCCGACATCACGCTGCACGTGGCGGTGGTTTTGGCTCGCCGGCTCGATTCGCTCTCCCGCTACCTCGTGGATATCAAAAACCAGTTCAAGGACCGGGCGGATCACCTCGGTATTATCGACGAAGTGCTGGATTCGTTACTGCACAAGCAGCCGCGCGTGATCCCACGCCGGGCCAACGGGGACTAGCGTGCTTTTGCCAATTCGGTGAGTGGGCCAGTCGATACTATCGGCGTGTTTTGCCGCCTAGCTGATCAATTTTCCTAGCCGTCGCCACGGCGGCTCCGGCAACTGTTCCCAGGCCCGTGCGCCCACTGCGTCTGTCGGCCATCGCCGTGTTCAATGCTATTGAAAACCCACTTCAGTCTACGCGGGTCACGACGCCTTTTTGAAAGATCACCTGCTTCTCGTCCGCGTTGGTCGGGGTGCGCCCGCCGCCGGCTCCGCTCGAGACGCCGACGCCGCCGATGCTGCCACCGAGCGAGACATTGGGCCGTGGAAAATTCAGTCCGCTGCCCTTGCTGTAGATCCACACTTCGTCGTCGGCGTTTGAGCCGGATCGCGTTTCAACGCGGGTCGGCTTGCCCAAGGCCATCTCCACCATGTCGGGCGTCATGCCCTTGACCGCCGTGCCGTTCAGCACGGCCTCCTTCATTTCGATCGGCCAAGTCTCATAGACCGCACGGTTGGAATCGATGCGGGACATCGTGGAGGTCGAGCAACCCGCGAGCCCCAGCGCCAGCAGAGCGGTCATGAACCAGGCCGGAGAGTTACGGGAGGGCATACAGGCAATGGGACACGGCATGCGCCGAGTGTTCCCTTGCGGCGGGTTTACTTTTCGTCGCTGCGCCAACCGCCTTGGGCCCACGCTCAAACGCGTTCCTCAAGCCGGGGTGAAACGGTGCGGCCGGGACCAGATTAGGCGTCGCATCAAGGTCACGCCGTCTCCGAAACTTCCGCCGTCACATATGGCTCCTCGCGCAGTGGCGCGGTCTGCCGGCCGGACACGAGCTGCCACCACATCCGGGCGTTGGCGACGACGACGATGGTCACGAGCAGGAGAAACACGGCGGTCACGACGGCGTCGACCCGGTTGTTGAAGAGCTGGGCGTTCCACGTCGCGAGTTCGGCCACACTGCCGCCCCCGGCGATTTTGTCCTCGAGGTTTTTCGCCAGGGCCAGAAAGCCGAGCGGCGCGGGGCTGAAGATTTTCATCAGGCCGGCGGTGAGCGTGACGCTGAGCAGCCAGCCGAGCGGCAGCAGCGTGACCCACGTGTAGCGGGCGCGGCCCATTTTGATCAGCACGGTCGTGCCGAGCGCCAGTGCGAGCACGGCGAGGAGCTGGTTCGCGATGCCGAAGATCGGCCAGAGGGAGTTGATGCCGCCGAGCGGATCGACCACGCCTTGGTAAAGGAAATAGCCCCACGCGCCGACGAAGAGCGCGGTGGCGAGCACGCCGGCGCCAGCGGACTTGGTGTCGCCGAGCGGCCGCCAGGCGTTGCCCAGCAAATCCTGCACGATGAACCGCCCCACGCGCGTGCCGGCATCGATCGTGGTGAGGATGAAGAGCGCCTCAAACATGATCGCGAAGTGATACCAGAGGCCGAGCATGGCTTTGCTGCCAATGACGCCGGCAAACATGTGCGCCATGCCGACTGCAAACGTCGGCGCGCCGCCGGTGCGGCCCACCATCGTCTTCTCGCCCACGCTGGCGGCCAGCGCCTGCATCTCGCCCGTCGTGACTGGGAAGCCGAGCGCGGTGACCTTGGCCGTGACCACCTCGGGCGTGCCGGCCATGTTGATTGCGAAATACTGGCCGGGCTCCATCGCGCAAGCGGCGATTAGCGCCATGATGCCGACGCACATCTCGGTGACCATCGCGCCGTAGCCGATGACGCGAATGTGCGACTCGCGCGCGATCAGCTTGGGGGTCGTGCCCGAGGAGACGAGCGAGTGAAACCCCGAAATCGCCGCGCACGCGATCGTGATGAAACAGAAGGGGAACACCGGACCGGCAAAGACCGGTCCCGTGCCGTCGATGAACTTGGTGATCGCCGGCATCTTCAGCGTCGGCGCGAGCACGACCACCGCGATGCCGAGCGCCATCACCGTGCCGATTTTCATGAATGTGCTCAGGTAGTCGCGCGGCGCGAGCAGCAGCCAGACCGGCAGCACCGAGGCGAGGAAACCGTAGCCCATGATCCACCAGGCGAGCGTGGTGCCGTTGAGCGTGAGGGTTTTTTCCAGCTCCGTGCCGTGCAGAAACTGGCCGCCCCACACTGATGCCAGCAACGCAACCACCCCAAACGCGCTGATCCATGCGAGGGCCTTCCCGTTGTGCCCCGCGCCCTTCATCGCCACGCCCATGACGAGCGCAATGGGCATCGTCATGGCGATGGTGAAGAGGCCCCACGGGCTTTCCGCGAGCGCCTTCACGACCACGAGCGCCAGCACCGCCAGCAGGATGGTCATGATGGCGACGATGCTCACAAGCGCCACGCCGCCGGCAAAGGGACCGACTTCGTCACGCACCATTTGCCCGAGGGATTTGCCACGGCGACGCGTGGAGCAAAACAAAATCACCGAGTCGTGCACCGCGCCGCCGAGCGTGGCGCCGACCAGCATCCACAACATGCCGGGCAGGTAACCGAATTGCGCCGCCAGCACGGGCCCCACGAGCGGGCCGGGCCCGGCGATGGCGGCGAAGTGATGGCCGAAGACGACCCACTTATTCGTCTTCACGAAATCACGGCCGTCGCCGTGCGTCTCAGCGGGCGTGGCGCGAAGATCGTCGAGCGTGAGCACCTTCGCCATGAGCCACGCCGAATGGAAACGGTAGCTGATCGCGAAGACGCAGAGGGCGGCGACGACCATCCAGAGGGCGTTGACGGGTTCACCGCGTGACCACGCCAGCACGCCGACGGACGCCGCGCCGAGGAGCGCGATGGCACCCCAGCCGAGGGTGCGCAGGGGATTACGGGGGGAAATGCCGGTAGCGACTTCAGTGCTCATGGGGAAGATGGGAGGCGGAGACGTTGGCGGCGTCGCTGGGCCGGCGCAAGCGCCCGGAAGCGGGAAGTGCAGACGCGACGGGCTTTGACGCGCCCGGCCGAATCCGCCATGTCGTTTTCCGACGATGCCCGCTTCGGCGCCTAACCACTTGGGAAAAAAATCCTGCTGCGCGCCCCGGCGCGAAAAGGAGTCAGGCGCGGTAAATGAATCGCCGTCGAATGCGCCTGCAAATCTAGGCCCAGCGACCCGCGGCTCGCTCGACGGCATGAGGCTCATCCCCGGTGGCGAATTTCTCATGGGCACCGATGGCGACTACGGTTTCGCCGCGGATGGCGAGGGCCCGGCGCACACGGTCGAGCTGGCGCCGTTTCACATGGACGCCACTTGCGTGACGAACGAGCAGTTCAACGCCTTCGTGAACGCCACGCGCTACACCACGGAGGCGGAGCGCTTCGGGTGGAGTTTCGTTTTCGTCGGCCACCTTGATGCGGTGCAGCTCGCGAAGAGCGTCCGCGCGGCGGTGGCGGGCAGCGAGTGGTGGTGCCGCGTCGAGGGCGCGACGTGGCGTCACCCCGAGGGACCGGGCACCAATATCAAGAAGCGTTGGGCGCACCCCGTCGTGCAAATTTCGTGGCACGATGCGCAGGCCTACGCCGCGTGGGCGGGCAAACGTCTGCCGACCGAGGCCGAGTGGGAATACGCGGCGCGCGGCGCGCTCGCGCAGAAAAGATTTCCGTGGGGCGACGAGCTCGAGCCCTCCGGACGCCACGCGATGAACGTGTGGCAGGGGGTGTTTCCCGCGCGCAACACCGAGGCCGACGGCCACTATGGGGTCGCGCCCGCGAAGAGCTACAAGCCCAACGCCTACGGCCTCTACCAGATGACGGGCAACGTGTGGGAGTGGTGCCAGGACTGGTTCGACGCCGCATACTATCGCGCAAGTCCGCGCAAGAGCCCCACCGGCCCCACGACCGGTGCGCGGCGCGTGATGCGCGGCGGTTCGTATCTCTGCCACGCGAGCTACTGCAACCGCTACCGCACCGACGCGCGCAGCGCCAACACGCCCGACAGCGCGACGACGAACCTCGGCTTCCGCTGCGCGAGGGAGGTCTAGCGAGCGTGCGTTTCAAACATCGACTCGGGTTCGCATAGGTCAGCTCGCTTGCGAGCGCGCCGGCCTACCCAAACGCCGTCTCCAAAACACGCTCAGTAGTTCCAACTCACCCCGAGCTTGTAGTCGCGGTCGAGCAAGCGGCTGGTCCGCACGAGTCCGTTCACGCCGTAGGAAAACTGTTCCTTCTCTCGGGTCAGGTTGCGGACCGATCCCGTGATGGAATAGCGGCTGCTGATCCGGTAGCGGAGTTGCACGTCGTATTGTCCCCGGGGATTGCGATAGATGTCATTCAGCACATTGGATCCCAGCGTGTAGATTTGGCGGTCGGCATACGACCACGCGACCCGGGCCGAGAAATTGTATTTCTCGTAGAAGAACGTGACGTTCGCGATTTTTCCGGGTTGACGGAAGAACGGCAGATCTTCGCCGGGACGTGTCGGCACCACTTCCTCCGAGGTAATCCGCGTAAAATTGGCGTCGAGGCCGAAACCATCGAAGGGTGACGGGAGAAACTTGAACGGCTGGTAGAGATTCAATTCGAGACCGGAAATCCGCCCGCTCGTCGCATTGCGCTTGCTCGTGAGGCTGAGGGAGTCGAGCGAGACGCCGCTGTAGACCACGTTTCGCTGGGTTTCCGAATAGGTGTAGATCGGATCGCCTACTTCCTTGCGGAAGGCCGCCACCGAGAGAATGCCGCTGCCCTTGAGATACCACTCAAGCGACAAGTCATAGTTGCGCGCCTCGTAGGGTTTGAGCGCGGGATTGCCGACGTTCACGGTGCCGGTGAACGGGAACGCGGGATTGAGCGTGGCGGCTCCAAGGGAATCGTAGCGGAAAATGGCGAGCGGCCGCGCGTCTTCGTAGGCGGCGCGGCCGATGGTCTCGGTAATCGCCGCGCGCAGCAGGAGCCGATCCGTGAAGCGATAAACGCCTTGAAGATTCGGGAAGAGCTTGTCGTAGCGGGTCACGCCTGACTTGGGAAAGCGACCGATGAGCGTGGTGCCGGCCGAGCGTGCCTCGACCGCGCGGATCGTCGCATCAGTTTGTTCCCAGCGGAGTCCGCCCAAGAGGGTGAGCGCACCGAATTTCACGTTGCCCATCGCATAGCCGGCATAGATGAATTCTTTGATTTTGTAGTCATCTTCGATCGAGTTGGTGTTCGAGTCGATGGGGTCGAAAACGGTGAGCGCGGGGTTGTTCGCGATATACGCCCACGTCTTGGGCGCGTTGAGCAGAAACCCGCTGGAGTAGCGACCGTCGTAGACGGACACCGCGGGATCGACGCCGATGGCACTGAGGTTCCACGCACCCACGGGGACCAGGCGCTTCGACTCAAGATCGACGGCTCGGTCGCGCGCGAGATACTTGAAGCCGGTCTTGAGAAAACTGGGGCGACCGAGGAGCCCGCGGGCGTCCCAGCGCACGTCGATCTTCGCAGTCATAGTGTCTTCGTCGATGACCCCGCTGTCGTCGCGGGTGCGGCGCAGCGTGTATTTGGACGGCAGATCGATCGCGGGATCTACCTCCCAACGGGTGAAATCAAAGGCCCCGATATCGAAGTTGACCGGTCCCGTTCCGCCGTTGCCGTTGCGGAAGGCCAGCACGCGATTGTAGGGAGTATCCTCCTTGGCCGCCGAATAAGTGGCCATCGGCTCGATCGTGAAATTTCCGATGATTTTCTTGATCCCGCCAGCGACGCTGAACAGGTCCTGCGTCTTCAGGCTGTCGAAGTCGCGGCGCTCGGTGCGCACGCCGGCTCCTGCAAACGTGCCGGCGCTGGGCGAGGTCAGCGTCGTGCGGGCGGCGGAGTTATCCACCGAGTGAATCACCTCAACCGTTTGCTCTTTGCGCGAGGTGCGGCTGAACGTCGGCCGGAGAAAAAACTGCGTGTCCTGGTCGGGTCGAAATTCGAGAGAAATATTTCCCCCGCTGCGGGCGTTGCTGCCCGACTCGGGTTTAATTTCGAAGCCGCTGGGCAGGTAAACATTGACGCCATTGATCGCGCGCAGGTTCCAGCCGGAGGACTGCACCCAGTTATTGGAGTAGTGGCGTTTTTCGTAGCTGCCGCCGGCCGCGAGCCCCCATTTGTTGCCCGGACCAAACGTATTCGAAAAAGAAAGCCGCGCCTCGACGTCGTTCTTCGAACTCGTCTCGTTGTGATTGCCCGCCAGCGAGCCGGAGATTTGGCGTCCCTTGCGGTCGAAGGGACTGGCCGTCTTCAGATTCAACGTGCCACCGAGCGCGTTGGCATCCATGTCGGGCGTCGCGCTCTTGATCACTTCGATCTGCGCGATCTGACCGGTGCCGAGCGAATCCAACGGCACGGCGCGGCCCAGCCGTGAGCCACCGGGCGCGGCCATGGTCGCACCGTCAAGGAGGACTTGGTTGAGGTTGGGTTCGACGCCGCGAATGCTGACGTAGCGCCCCTCGCCCTGCTCGAGCGAGAGATTGACGCCCGGGGCGCGGCCAATGGCCTCGGCAATATTGCGGTCGGGCAGATTGCCGATCGAATCGGCCGAGATGATGTCCATCACGTTGTCCGCCGTGCGTTTTTGCTGGAGCGCTTTCGAGCGGCCTTCGCGGTAACCCTCTACCGTGAACGATCCGAGTTTCACTACCTCGCTGCCGAACGCCAAGTCGGCCGTCGCGCTGCCGGTCGCACCCACCGTGACGCTTGCGGAGACCGGATTGTAGCCGAAATAATCGCCGGAAATTTTGTAGGAACCCGCCGGCACATTGGGGATCGAGAAACGGCCTTCACGGTCGGTGACCGCACTAAAATCGGTGCCGCTTACCGACACGGTCACCCCCGCCAGGTAGTTGCCGGAATTGGAGTCGATAGCCCGACCAACGACGTCACCGGCACGTGCGATGGGCGCCACGGATGCGATGAAAGTGAACATGGCGCCGAGCAGGATTCGGCCGTGGTGAAAGCGAGACAGGATATTTGGGGTCATGGCGGAGGTGCGGGAGAGACTAGATGCGGCAGGGAAACACCGGCACCTGAGGAAAGCGAAATTCACGCCGTAGGAACGTGCGTGGTAGGGTGGGTTGAAGGC
Source organism: Opitutaceae bacterium (assembly GCA_031379235.1). Classification (GTDB taxonomy): domain Bacteria; phylum Verrucomicrobiota; class Verrucomicrobiia; order Opitutales; family Opitutaceae; genus ER46. Next base: position 22,827 of record JANNEY010000626.1, read on the forward strand.
AGAATTGAAAAAGCAGCTTGTCAATTTTGAAACAGGTTCCCGCGGTTGGTTTCGATTATTAGATGAAATAAGGAATCACGGCGCCCGAAGTTTATCCCACACGCGGACCCACGTTTCGGTCCCGCCGAAGCCGCCCGGTTTCACTGCCAGCAGTCGGTCCCCGTCGCGACCGACGCCATGGGCGAGGCACACCCCGGGCTCAATTTCGGCCAGGAGATCGAGGGCAGGGATTTCCAGCATCCGACAAATCGCAAAAGCACTTTCGCCGCCCGTCACGAAGAGACGTCGCACATTCGCTTGGGCGACGATCTGCGCCGTCGCCTCAGCAATCGCATGCAGAGCGACGCCACTATCGGTGCGCGCTGACGGAACCACGAGGGACAGCGAACCGGAACGGCCCAGCGCGTCGACCGCAGCGCGCACGGTGCCCGCGACGTCCTCGATCCGGAGTTCGCAAACGGGCACGCCGCGTTGGCGGTGGAGCTGCTCGGCTTGCGCGCGGTTCAGCGCATGCGCACTCCCGCTAACCAGCAGGATCGGGCCCGTCGGAACCGTGCCGATCACGTCGGTCCGCGGCACTGCGCGGCGCGAACTCCGGTCCGCCACCGCACGCGCGAGGGCGCCCGAGCCCACTGGCACCCAGTTCGGACCGCCCGCTTCCATCAGGGCCACACTGGCAGCGAGGTCCGCTTCGGTGACGGTGTCCGGAATCACGATTCGTTCGCCGCCGAGCGCGCCGACGAAAGCGCGGAGTTCGCTTTGGCGCGCCGGACTCATCGGATCACGGGCGAACTCCGTTTCGGTCACGGGCACACCGCGCACCAGCAAACGGCCGTCGCGCACAGTGCGACCGAACGCGGGATTGGCAGGCGCAAAAAGAATTCGTGAGTCCGGTATGGCCGCCGCGACGGCGTCCAATTCCGCGGCGACCGGGCCGCGGAGCGTCGAATCGATTTTCTTGTAGACCAAGCGGGCGCCTTGGGCGCGTCCGTGCGCGATGGCGTTTCTAACCGCGGCCGCTGCGACCTCGGCCGGCGCGTTGCGCGTCTCGGTGGTCACACCGATGACTTCATCGGGATCGCGCGACGTCCAATCGACGGCGGAAAGCACGACCCGCATGCGCCGTCCCGCGTGGTGAAAAGCCGCCGCCGCATCAAGGGCACCGCTCAAATCGTCGGCGAGAAAGTAGTCGCTCATCGTTCGACGAATTGCAGCGCATACAGGCTGGCGCCGCGCAGACGCACGACGAGCCGCACCGTCCGACCCGCGAGCGCGGACACATCCCGGCCGCGCGCGAGCCATTCGACGGGGTGCGCGACGGCGTTCACGTTGACATAAACACACTCGTCCACCGAAAAACCCGGCACTGCGTTGCCCTGCTCGTCGATCAAGCCGACCTGCGCAAAACCGAGCCCACCGGTGTCGATGTTCAAGACCAGCCGTTTCCCCGTGAACGTCAGCGGACGAGTGAGGAGCGTGATCGTGCGATCATACGGTGCGTCGGCCGAGATGAAGCCGTCGAGGCGCTGCACAGTTCGATACACGCCATTGCCGGAGGGCCTTTTCTCGCGGGGCGAGTGGTATTCTTCCTGCCCATAAAAATACTGCCAGATTTCGTCGCCCCGCCGAACGAGCCCTTCGGCCGGATAAATCTGGTGCAAGTCACGGCCTTGGTAGCGGCCCATTGGGATATACGCCGGCCGTGGAAACCGCTTCCACGTCACACCGTCGCGGCTCACGGCGAGGTGCGCCTCCATCGTGCCGGAGCCGAGGCCGCGCGCCGGATCGAACAAGGTCGCCCGCGTGCGGGGTTCGGGGTCCTCGTAGCCGAAATACATCGCGGGAAACGCGACGTAGGTGTCCGGTGCCCACGGATACTTCGTGGCCTTCGGCACATAGACGCCGCTGCCCGGGGGATCGATCGCGAAGTCCGGCGCAAATGCCGTCGGTAGCTCGATGCCCACATCGCCCGGTGTGAGTGGGCCGTTGTCGAGCCACCAGGGCTGCGGTGCGCGCAAAGGACGGGTCTTGGCGATTTCCCACAACTGCGCCTGAGTCAGCGGCGTGATGGGCCACGGCCGGTGGATGTCCGCCGTCTCGGAGATCACAAATTCCCGCTGGGTGCCGCCGCTCGCGAGTCGAGGAAAGCCCGTGCGATGGTAGCCCACATATTGTCCGCGTTGATCGTCGTAGAAAAAACTCGATTGCGAACCCAGGCGGAACGAAAGCACCGCCGTGCGTTGCCGCGTCCATTTCCATCCGTCGGGCGAGGTGTAGAGATAAATGCCGCGACCCTCGTGGCCGCTCACCAGTTTCCAGCGCGTCTCGGGCGGTCCGTTGGGATCGATGATCGGTCGACCCATGGGAGCATCTTCGGCAATGACAATATTACGCCGACCCTTGTGCGCGAGACCGGTGTCGGGCGCCTCGAAGTGCACGCCGTCGCGCGAGACATGGACCATGTAAAAGTCATCCGGCCCTGGATTGTAGAGGCGGATCACGCCGCGCTCGTCCTCCACGACGGTGAGATGTTTGCGAAACTGACCGTCGATATTCTCCATGACGCGCTCGACCTGTCGCGGAGGATGCGCCTGGAACGTCAGCCCCTCGCTGCGCTCTAACAACGCGTCGTCGATAAACACATGTTTCTGCGAACCGAGCGCCACGACGCCGGTCCGGGGCGCGTTGCCCGGAAAACGCAGGGGTTCGGTGCGGTGCAGCGCCACCGACGGTGCCGCCGGCGCGAAGCTGGCCGGCGGTGTAAACGCGCTCCGATACCGACCGCCGCGGGAGAACCGCAGCTCATCGATTGCTCCCGGCATCGGCCGGTTCCAGCGGCCATCGCGGCCGAGTGAAAGGTAGGCCTCCTCGCCCTTCGGCAATGACTGCAAGCGCACCGACCCTGCGGGTGCCTGCGGTTGTCCGTCGACATAGAGCCGGAGTTCCGCCGCGGCCACGTCGAAAACCAAAGCATGGTGGTGCCAGCTGCTCGACCCGAGCGCCGCCCGCGGAATGGGGAGGCGCACGTTCGTTCCGGTCGGTTGGTTGAAGAAAGAAAATTCTCCGGCCGTCGGCTCGATGGTCAGTCGCGTGACGACGTCGTTTTCGGCTCGCGGGCCGGTGCCGATCTCGAAAATCACGCCGCCCGACGGGGCCGACGGCGTGAGCTGCAGCCAAAACTCCACGGTCCAATCAAACGCACCCAAGTTGAGGTCAGTGGTCGTGGGATTGGCGAACGACACTTCCTTCCGGAGGTGCCGTTCACCGCCGGTCATGAGCGCGCAAAATTGAGCGATCTGCCAAGTCAGCGGTTCCTGCGTGCGACCTGCCGGCACCGGCAGCCGCGCCAGTGACGCCGTGCGCTGGCCCTCGGTCGGTATCACGATCGGCGGGAAGGGCTCCGCCGACAGCGCATTTCCATAGCGGCCGGTGACGAGCCGACCTCCGAGCCCGAGCACGAGCGGAGCGTCGATGCCGGCCGTAGTATCCATCACGTGACTGGGGTAGAGCCAGGCCGGTTCATCAAATGTCCACTGCGCAACCGTTACGACGTCCGGCGCGGGCTGCGCGTGCGCTGACCACGCCCCCATCACCGCCAGCGCGGATACGCCACAAGCGCTCAGATGTCTCAGGTCGTTATTCATCGGGAAATAAACTGCAACGCATAGAGGCTCGTGCCCCGCAGCCGCGCAACGAGCGTCACGGTGCGGCCGGCGAGGGCGGACAGGTCTTTGGTTTTCTTCCCCCCTTTCGTGAGCCACTGCACCTCGTAGTCGATTTCGTCGCCGTTCACGTAGACGCACTCGTCGACCGAAAAACCCGGGATGGGCGCGCCCTGTTCATCGATGAAACCAAACTGCGCGTAACCGGCGGCGTCGGTGTCGACATTGAGCACAAGTCGGTTGCCGGTGAAACGCAGCGGCTTCGTCGTGAACGCGCCGCCCGTGTAAGGCGTGTCGAGGGAAACGAAACCGTCCACGCGTTGCACGAGGCGGTGGATGGCATCGGGCGCGCGCTCGTTCTTGGTATAGGAGTCGTGGTAGGACGAGCGCGTGTAGGAATATTGCCACAGCTGCGCGCCACGTCGCACGAAACCGTAGCCGACATAGGATCGCCGCACCGGATAACCGTCGACGTCGCCGATGCCGACGTAAGCGGGACGTGGGTGCCGGCTCCACGCGAGGCCGTCGCGGCTGACCGCGAGTTGGGTCTCGAGGAGGCCGGAGCCGCGCTCCTCCGCCGCAGAGCCGAGGACTTGGCGCTGGGGCGGGCCCTCCTTCGGATAGTGGAAGAAGAAAAGCGGAAACGCCACGTAGGCGTCGTCGGCCCACGGATATTTTTGCGCGCGTGTATTGTAGATGTCGGTGCCGACCGGATCGATCTTCGGATCGGGTTCAAATGCGATGGGATACTCGAGCCCGAAACCGCCGGGAGCGAGCGGTCCATTGTCGAGCCACCAAGGGTCGAGTTGATCCACGTGGGTGAGCACGCCCCGCGCCGTCGTGGCTCGGGTCACTTCCGGCGTGGCCGGCGTGAACGGCCACGGCGCGAGCAAGTCCTCAACCTCCGTGAGGAGCGACTTGCGGTTCGTGCTGCCGCCGGCCATACGGTAGTAGTCGGTGCGGTTGTGAATCACGTAGCGCCGACGCTGGTCGTCGTAGAACACGTTCACCGCCGAACCGGCCCAGAACGGGAGCGAAGCCGACTCGTGGCGTCGCCAAGTGAATCCGTCGGGAGACGTGTAGACAAAAATTCCGCCGCGGCTGCGCAGGCCGCTGACGATCTTCCAACGTTCTTCGGGTGGACCGTTGCGGTCGAGGAACACGGTGCCCACCGACGCCGAATCGGTGATGACGACATTGCGCTGACCGCGAAACTCGCCGCGGCCGAGATCCGGGGCCGTGAAATTCACGCCGTCCTTCGAGACGAGGACGGCGAGGCTGCTCTGCGGGCCTTGGAGGTAGAGACGGATGTCTTGCGGACCGGCATCGACGATGGAGATCCAACCGCTCCCCTCGACGACCCGCTCGGCCATCCGCGCGGGGTGCGGCGTGAAGGTGACATTTTCGCGCGATGCAATCAGCGCATCGTCCAAAAAGAGATGTCGCCGCGAGCCGAGGTCGAGCACGGGTGCCTTGACCTGGGGCCCGAACAAGAGCGGCAAGCCCGCCAGTGGAGGCGGACGCCCCCCGTGTTGCATCCGTGAAAAACTCGCGGGAGGTGAAAAATCGGCGGTGTAGACGGCGTGGTCACTGATGCGGAGTTCGTCGATGGCCCCGGGGAAGGGACGGGTCCATCGACCGTCGCGGCCAATCGAGACGTAGGCTTCATCGCCGTGCGGCAACGCAGCCATTTTTGCCGGCGCTACGGCGCGGGCTTTTCCATTCGCGAACAGTCGCAACTCCCCGGTCGCGCCGGTGTGCACCAACGCCACGTGGATCCACTCGTTGGGTGGAAGTTTTTCGGTGCCCAGCGCAAGTGTCACTGGCGAGTTTTGGATCAGCGCGAAGGCGTTTTGCGCTGGCAGCACACTGAAGCGGGTGACGTTGTCATTCTCGCCGCGTGGGCCTGCACCGATTTCGAAGATCGTGCCTTCGGCTTGGGCGGAAGGATCGAGGCGCAGCCAACACTCAATCGTCCAATCGCCGACGCCAAGGTTTAGCTTGGAGTCGGTCGCATTCGCAAATGGCGCGCGCCGCAAATGCGCGTCGCCCGTGGTGGTCAGCGCGGCGAAGTGCGCGTTCTCCCACGTCAACGGCGGCTGAGTCCGTCCCGGTTTCAGTGGCGGTGGGCGCAGGCCGAAGGTCACCGCACTTCCTCCACTATCCGCGTCAGAGGCGGGGCCCGCACCACGATACCGGATGGCCAGCGGCAGCGGCGTGATCGGGCGCAAGGCGCGGCCGAATTTCCCGGGCACGAGTTCGGCACCGCGGCCGAGAATTAGAAAATGGCTCGCCGGACCCGCATCGGCGAGGACCGAACTGGGGTAAACGCCGACCTGCTCATCGAAGAGCCAGAGCGCAACGGTGTCGGCGCGGGTAGCGACCGCGAGGGCGGAGGTAAGGAGGAGGCACGGTAGCGCACGCATGATTTTCGTTTGAGGTGGCGCGGGCTATTTTTCGACCTTCGCCATGACGGCAGCGAGCTTGAGCGCCTGCACGAGGCTGCGCGGATCACCGGTGCCCTTGCCGGCGTTGGCGAAATCAGTGCCGTGTTCGACGGACGTGCGGATGATCGGCAGCCCGAGGGTGACGTTCACGCCCTGCCAGATGCCGAGCATCTTGGCGGCGACGTGGCCTTGGTCGTGATACATGGCGATCGCGCAGTCGAACTCGCCCTGGAGTGTGCGAAAAAAAACGGTGTCGCCGGCAAAAGGCCCGCTCACGTGAAAACCGCGTTGGTTGGCTTCCTTGATCGCGGGAGCGATGAACTCGATTTCCTCGGTCCCGAAAAGTCCGCCCTCCCCCGCGTGGGGATTCAGGCCGGCCACGGCAATGTGCGGTCGCTCGATCCCCAGCCGGCGCACGCCGTCATGCGCCAACTGCACGACTTGCAAAATCCGCTCCGGTCGCGCGCGCGCAATCGCGGTGGCGAGCGAGACGTGGGTGCTGACGTGGCAGACCCGGAGTTTGCCGGCGACCAGCATCATGGTGACCGTGGGTTTGCCGCAGAGTTCGGCCAGCAGCTCCGTGTGACCATCGTAGAGGTAACCGGCGGCATGCAGCGCCGCCTTGTTGATCGCGGACGTGACGACGGCGTGGGTCTCTCCGGCGAGCGTGAGTTCGACCGCGCGCTTGATGGACTCGTAGGCGGCACGCCCCGTCGTCGCACTGATTTGACCGCGCACGAGTTGGGCGGCGTCGAGGTTGGCGAGATCGATGACGTCGATAGTCGCGGCGTCATCTGAGACATCGGCCGGGCGGGCAATCACACGGATGCTTGCCGCCACTCTCGTGATGGCCCGAGCGGCACGCAGCGTGGCGGCGTCGCCGACGACGAGCGGTCGGCACACGGCGCGGATCTCGGGGTCGAGCAACGCTTTCGTAATCAATTCGGGGCCGCGGCCGGCAGCGTCGCCCAAGGTGACGGCGAGGATCGGTTTGGTCGGGACGGGCATATCAGTAAGCGGCGCGGTAAATCGCGAGAGCATCGGCCTCGGTGATCTCACGCGGATTATTTTTCAAAAGACGCTGCACCTTGAACGCCTCGCGCGCGAGCCGTGGCAGATCGGCTTCGGGAATCTTCACGTCGCGCAGCCGCTGCGGCACCCCGCACGCGCGGGACAACTCGACGAGCCGCTCCAGGCCAGCGGCGGCCGTGGTTTCGCTGCTTCCACCCGGCGCAACCCCGAGCGCCACGGCGATGTCGGCGTAACGGTCGGGCATGGAGGGGAGGTTGAAGCGGAAGACGTGCGGCACGAGGAGCGAGTTGGCGACGCCGTGCGCGATGCGATACTCGCCACCCAGCGGGGCCGAGAGCGCGTGCACGCCAGCCGTGTTGACCGGACCGAGGCAGAGGCCTCCGTAGAGCGCGCCGAGCATCACCGCGGTGCGCGCGGCAAGGTCGTCGCCGTTCGCCACCGCCGCCGCGATGCTGCGCCCGATACGGCGGATACCTTCGAGCGCGTAAACATCGGCGGCCGGGTGGGCGGCCTTGTTGGCGTAGCCCTCCATGCAATGCACGAGCGCATCGAGGCCGACGGCTGCGGTGACGCCAGGGGGAACTGACAGCGTTAACACCGGATCAAGAAACGCTGCGTCCGGCACCAGGTGCGGACTGATCACACCTTTTTTCACGCGCTGGTCTTCGTCGATAAGCACGGCGTTCGGAGAAACTTCACTGCCCGTGCCTGCAGTCGTCGGCACGCACGCGAGGTAGACGGCGCGACTGCGCAGATTGCCGATACCGAAAACATCGCGAATTGCCTGCCGACCGTCGAGGAGGGCTGCGACGAGTTTGGCCACATCGAGCGGGCTGCCACCGCCGAGGCCGATAACCGCATCGGGAGCAAACCGACGAGCGTCGGCGAGCACGGATTCGAAGAGCGCGATCTCCGGCTCGCGGTTCACCGAGGTGTTGATCTCCAAGGCAACGCCGGAGCTGCGCCACGCCTCCAAGAGTCCGGCGCAGTGACGTGCCGCGCTGGGACTGGAGACGACATAGAGCCGCCGCAGGCCGGCCTGCGAAAACTCTTCGGCGGCGCGCGCGGCACAGCCGGGACCGAAGAAGAGGCGCTTGGGTTGCTGGAGCAGAACGATGTTCATGGTTTCTCGCTGTTTTCAGTGGGGCGATGGCTCCGTGGTTGGAAGCCCCGAAGGGGCGATATTCGAAAGCCTAGGGCAACGCCCTGGGAATCGGTTTAAACGGATTTCTTCGCCCTGAAGGGGCGACACCAACGGGTTGTTCCGCCCCTTCAGGGCTCGAATTTTTCGGTCAATATTTCCCAGGGCGTTGCCTTGGGCATTCAACTTTTCGCCCCTTCGGGGCTCCCAGTCACCGGCAGCTACCCACTGAAAACTGCAAGGAATGATGTTCATGAGACTTCGGCTGGGTAACTGTCACCGGCTGGCGGTCCAACGCACACGGGCGCGCCGGGATCGTAGGCTGGGTTGAGTTGCATTTCCTGCGCTCCCACCGAGCGACGCCATTCACAGAGACGGCGTAACATCGCGTCACGGCGGGCAGGTTGCTCGTCAGAGAGGTCCCGCGTTTCCCCCGGGTCGGCGGCTAAGTCGAAGAGTTCACAGGCCGGACCCTTTGCACCGCGTGCGCCCAAGGCGGACTCAAACCACTCCATGAGCTTAAAATCGCCGACCCGGATGGCCGCCGCTGGAGCGAGGCCGAGGTGATGATAGTGCGGATAGTGCCAGCAAAGTTCTTCGCGGCCAAAGCGGTGGTGTCCGTCGCGGATGGCCGGCCAAAGATCGCAACCATCGCTCGCGGCACCGCCGGTGGCACCGGCGGCAGCGAGCAGGGTCGGAAAAAGATCCCCGCCGCTAACCACCTGATCGCGCACGGCACCGGCAGCAATCTGCTCGGGCCAACGTAGGAGCAGCGGCACGCGGAGTCCGCCTTCGTAAAGGTCGGCCTTCGCCCCGCGGAGTGGTTTGCGCTGTTCGGACGCTCCGAACGCTCCGTGGTCGGCCGTGAAAACGACGAGCGTATCCCGATCACGTCCGGCCTCGCGCAGGGCGTCGAGCAGACGCCCCGTCGCACGATCCACTTCCTCAATCATCGCGGCGAGCACCGGGCGGTTGATCTCGGCATCGGCGCCAGGCCGCGCAGAGTGGCGTGCAATGAGAGCGGCCGGTGCGATCTCGGGACGATGCACGGCGTTGTGCGCGAGCACACAGAAAAACGGCTGCGCGTGCGTGCGCGTGACAAATTCAATGGTGCGCGCCGTGAGTGCGTGGATGTGATGCGGATCAGCCTCGGGGTCGGCGTCAGGCGCGGGTTTGCGCGTGACCAGCACTTCGTCGAAGCCTTGCGATTCGGGGTCCATCGGCCGCCCGGGCTGGTAGTTGTAGTCGGCGGCGAGATGCCATTTCCCGAAATGCGCGGTCGCGTAGCCACGCGCCTTCAGGGCGTCACCGAGAGTGACGGCCGAGACGGGCAGGCCGCGTTGCCAAGCGGGAGTGAGCAGCGGCGGATTGGTGACCTGTGAACCGGGAATGAAATCGGTCAGATGGAGGCGCGCCGGGTGCAGCCCCGTGTAGAGACTCGCGCGCGACGGCGAACAAACCGGCGCAGTCGCGTAGGCGCGGGCGAACCGCACGCCCTCGGCGGCGAGTCGGTCGAGGTGCGGCGTCTGGAAAAATCCCGCACCGCCGGGTGTCGTGCACCCGAGTTGGTGCACGCCGAAGTCGTCGGCGATGATGAGCAAAATGTTGGGCGGCCGAGGTGACATTTACGGGGAGGCCGGTGCCGGAGTGGCGGATTTTGCCGGCTTCAATCCGTAATAGGTCAACCGTTCGACATCGGCCGGCCGGTCGCCGCCGAAGATCCGGCTGGCGAGCCAGCCCGTGCCAAACAATACCGCGTGGCCGCACACGCCGATGAGGATGGGGTTGAGCGGAAAATTGAAACCGAGATCGAGCACGCGATGACGCGGCTCGGTGAGAATCGCCCACGCGGTGAAAACGGCGCAGCACGCGACGCCGATGTAGCAGCCTTGGCGGGTGGCACTGCGCGTCAAAAAGCCCAAACAGAACAGCCCGAGCGTCCCGCCCGAGAGAATCGACGCGATCATGATGACCCGTTCCATCAGCGGCGCCGAACCCTTCTCGGGCAGGAGCAACCACGCCGCCACGACCGTCAGCGCACCGGCCGCGGCAATCATGATCCGCCCGCAGAGGAGACGCGCGCGGTCGGAGGCGTTGGGATAGAAGTGCTGGAAATAGTCGGTCGTCAGCACGGTGCCGACGCTGCTGAGGTCTGCGCTCACCGTGGACATCGCGGCCGCCAAGATGGCGGCGACGACGAGGCCGAGCAGTCCGGTGGGCATGAAGTGCGCGAGGAAATAAGGCATCGCGCTGTCGGCCACCGCCGGCGGCGCGACCTGGGCGAGGGCAAAAAATCCCGCGAGGCACGCGCCGGCAAACATGAACGTGACGAACACCGGCACGCAGAGCATGGCGCTCCAAAACGCCGCGCGGCTCGCCGCTTCATCCGATTCGGCGACGAGGTAGCGTTGCACGATGTGCTGGTCGGTCGCGTAGCGGCGCGTCCACTGCACCGCGTAGGCGAGGCAGAAGAGCCACGTCGTGGTCAGCTTGGGATCGGTGAAGCTCGCGAGTGAAAAATCCCACGAGCCGAGGGTGAGCTTGCCCAGTCGCCACGTTTCGGCGACGACCGCGAACGGGGCACCCGCCTCGGGTGCGAAGAGCAGCCGACCCAACACAAAGACACCCCCGACCATGAGCACGATGCCCTGCACCACGTCTGTCCAAACGACGGCCTCCATGCCGCCCGCCATGGTGTAGATGATGGTGAACACGCCGACGGCGAGAATCACGGTGCGAAGGTCCCAGCCCGTGAGGACATTGATCGCGAGCGCAGTCGTGACGTGCGTCACGCCCAAATCGAAAATGCGGTCGGCCAAAAATCCGAATGAGGTGTAGAACCGCCCGCCGACGCCGAAGCGTTGGCCGATGTATTCGTAGGCGCTCATGCGCACGACACGGCGGTAGAACGGCACGACGACCTTCGCCACCGCGAGCAGCACGAACGGCACGAGCAGATGCGGCACGAGCAGAATGAGCCCCTTCTGATAGGCCGTGCCCGGGTGGCCGACGAAGGTCCCCGTGCTGATGATCGTCGCCATGATCGTGAACGAAACGGCCCACATCGGAATGTTGCGGCCCGCGACGAAATATTGCTCGGACGTTTTCGCGCCGCGGGTCGCGTAGTAGCCAATGCCGGCGATCACCGCGAAGTAGATGCCGATGACGACGACGTCGAGAAAGTGGAGGGACATGGAAAGTGGGGTGGAGGGGTGCGGGAGAAAACGTGCGGGGAACTAGGGCGGATATTTCATGCTGTGGCTTGTCATCGCGAGAGCTGAACCAGGGCGCGGCGCCTTGGGTGACGGAGGCAATGAACTTTTTTTGTCATGGCGAGGAGCGCAGCGACGTGGCCATCCATCTGAAATTTCAGCTGGATTGCCGCGCCCGCCAAGCCGGCCTCGCAATGACAAACCGTGTGAGTTCATTAGCAGCCCGAGGGACGAGGGCGTGGCGATCCAGCTAGATGGATTGCTTCGTCGCTGCGCTCCTCGCAACGACAGGACTTGGAGTGAGTGAGCAAAAGAGCGTGACAGATTCACGAGTGAGTTTGAAACATCCGGGCTAGGGCGTTGGGCGCTTCGTGTGTTTGCGACCGATCTCGGCGACTTCTTTTAGGCCGCCGGCGATGATCATCATGCCGGCGTCGATTTGTTGCACGACGGACTCGGCGCGGGCGTTGTCGAGCACGAAGACTTTCGCTGCCTTGCTCGCGTTGATGACGCGCGTGGCGGCGGCCTTGAGCGGGGGCGGTTCGACGACGCCAGGCTTGCGGCCGTAGTCGAAGGCCACGTCGAGGAAGCCGTTCGAGTAGCTCGTGTCGCGCGGCCCCCACTCGGCGAAGATCACGCCGGGCACGCGCACGATTTTCTCCGTTTGCTGCAAGCCGACGTGATCCTCGATCTTCACGCCGATCATGAGCTCGCCCTTGGGGTTCAGCGGCCACACGTCGGCGAGGGAATAGTAGTCCTTGGCGGAAACGCCCCAGATGCCGGAAGCGAACTCGTGGGCGCCAAACATCCGCAGGCCTTCGTCGAGACCGGCGCCGACGGCCTGCTTGTGAACTTCGTAGCGAGCGGCGCGGATGAACATCGCCACGGCCTCGGGATTGCGGGCGTGGCAGATGTGCAGGCCGTGGACGCCGGCGGCGAGCGCCTGCTGAATCATCCAGTGGTTGGCTTGCACCGTGACCGCATCGAGGCCGTAGAGCGGGAGCGTGACGATCACGGCGGGCGTGCGATGGCCGCTCGCGGTCGGTCCGGCGTCGGCCAGGCCTTTCATGAAGGCACGGAGTTTGGTGAAATCGAGCGCTGCGCCCTCCATGTCATACATCAGCAAATCGGCCCAGCCAGCGGCGGCGAGTTTGCCCTCTTCGGCACCGCCGCGACCGTAGTCGTAGTAGACGGGCTGGCCCGCAGCGAGGAGCTCGACGGCTTTGTTGACGCGAGTCGGCTTGGGAGGGGTGGTGGCGGATTTTTCCGCCGCATGAACGGCGGTGCCTACGACGAGGAGGAGCGCGAGGAGGAAGGACTTCATGGGAGGAAACGGTGGAGAAAGCGTGGTGGGAGGAAGCGGGCGTTTACTTCACGCGCGCACCGATCCCGGCGGGCGCGTCGGGCTTGAGCGTGAAGGTGCGCAGGATTTCGAAGGCTTTGGGCGGTTTCGTCTCGGCCTCCAGTCGACCCCAGACGACAAATTCGCGTGCGCGGGCAGACTTGATTACGCACCACTGTCCGCTTTTGCCTTTGGCAAATTTCACGGGTCGACCGGTCAGGCGATCGGGCGTGGCCAAGGCTTCGGTCGTGGTCACGATCGTCGTGAAGGTTGCGGGATCGTAGCGGAGACTGGCGATCTCACCCGTCACGCCGTCGGCGAGAAACACATCGGTGACGGGGAGTGCGTCGGCACCGCCGACCGCGGGCTCGGCCATGTTGCGCGCGAGGCTCGCCCGCACCTCGACTTTTCCATCGAGCGGACCTTTCAGAATATTTCCTTTGAACGTGCTCGGCCCGAGGGACGGCTTGTCTTCCACGAAGCGCCAGTCCTGCCAGACGGTGTTGCGCTCTGCGATGATCTCGGAGCGTTGAAGATAAAAGCCGCCCTGGTTCTCTGTGATGACGTTGTCGCGAAACGTCACGCGCGACTCCATTGTCACCCGCATGGCACCGGAATTTTTCGCGGAGTTGGTGTTGCCGACGAAAATATTGCGTTCGACGAACACGTGAAATTTTTCGGCCGGGGGATAGGCGTCGAGTGGCACACCATAGCGATGTTCTTGTCCGCCGATAAAGAGCGCGCCGGCATCGTCGCCACCGTCATTGGCCGTGAAGACGTTGTCGGCGATGCGCGGGGCGGACCACAGCGCGAGGAAAATGCCGCCGGCGTCATTGCGGGTCAGTGAGGTGTTGGCGGAAATCACGCAGCCGGAGACTTCGCCGCCACACCAATCGAAAAACGAAATCGCGCCCCCGTCGCTGCTGCGGAGCGGATCGTCGATCCCGCTGCGGTTGTTGGCGAAGACACTGGCGGTGATGCGGGGCGCGGCACGGCGGTCGGCGGCGAGCGCGGCGCCGCGACCGCACTCGGTCGTGTTGTCGTAGAAAAAGCAGTGCTCGATCCGCGGCGCGGCGAGGTTGGTGCAGAAAATCGCCCCGCCGTCGTGGGCGGTTTCGTGGAGCAGCGCCGGCGCCCACGGCTGCGGGATCAGCGTGCGATTCAGGGTGAAAATGCAGTGGGCGATCACCGGTGAAGTGCCGTCGCAAAAGAGCGCCGCGCCCTTGCCGCGCACGCGACCGCGCGTGAAATGAAAACCATCGACCCGCGCGTCGTCGCAACCGATCGCAATGCGCTGGGTTTCCTCGCTGTCGAGGACGGTGGCGTGCGCATACACGTCGCGGGCTCCGCCGGGCGCAGCGAAGCCGCCGTAGAGATCGACGCGCGGTTTGAGGACGAACGTCGGCTGCGTGTAGCGGCCGGCCGAAAAGAGCAGCGCGGCCCGCGAGCCGGCGGCCGGTGCGACGGATTCAAGTGCGTGCGGAAGGGACGCCCACGGCTTGGCGCGCGAACCGTCGCCCGTGAGATCGTTGCCCTGCCGGGCATCGACATAGGCGACCGTGGTGTAACCGGAGAGATTGACGGCGGTTGACTGTGGGCCGACGTCGCGCGGGAGGGCGGCGGAAAGACGGAGGATTCCATCCGAGAACAGCGTCGCTGCGAGCGCCAGCGCACGGGTAACGCGGTTGAGAGTGTTCATGGGTGCAGAGTCGAAACGGAGCCGCCCTCGACGAGGAGAGAGGAGAAATCCTGCGTCATGCCACGGATGTAAATGGCGCCGACCTCGCCGCCGCTTCCGTCAACCGCCACGCCGGGCAGGCGCTGGAGCATCTCGCCAATGGCGGCGCCGGGATGGCCGAAGGCGTCGATGGCCGCGACGGTGCGGACGTTGGCCGCCTGCCGGTCTTCCTGAATCGCGGCGGCCTGGCCTTCGCGCAGGCCCTTCACGACAAACTTGTCCATCTTGTAGAGGGCGGAAGTAAGCGCGACGGCGAGGCGCTGGGCGTCGAACCCGGGATAAGAGACGACGGGTCGCCGCTCGCCCGCCGGCAGCGTGAGCCGAAACATGCCATTCCTATCCGTCGTGGTGCTGGCTGCGGCGCCTTCGACGGTGACAACATGGGTGAGCACATCGCCGGTGGACTCGTTGGTCACGCGACCGGTGATGATGCCGCTGGTATCGCCCGACGCGGAGTGCAGGAGAGGAACGACGGGGCCGACAAACCATAGGACGAGGGACAGCGCGGCGAAGTGCTGGCAAACGCAGCGCGAGCAACGGGAAACGGCGGGGCTCATACCCGGCATCTATTATTCGCCCGCCGGAAAATTGAAATACATTTGCCGTGCGCCGATGTCCGCAGGAAACCCGGCTGGCGCCCGCACACGCGACTGGCGCAACGGCCACGGCGTCTCCATCGTGCCATCCCTCCCGATGAACTCCCCCTCCCTCCGCGAACGCGTGATTCAGTGGCGGCGCGATTTTCACGCGCATCCCGAACTCGGCTACCGCGAATACCGCACCGCGGCGCGCGTGTGCGACGCGCTCGCGGCGATTCCCGGCTGCACGGTCCGTGTGGGGCGCGACGTGATGGACCCGGCGGCACTGATGAATCCGCCGAGCGTGGAAGCGTTCGCCGCCGCGCGGGCGGAGGCGCTGGCGCACGGGGCGAATCCTGCGTGGGTCGCGCGCATGGGTGACGGGCTCACGGGCGTCGTCGCGGAGTTTCAATTTGCCCGGCCCGGTCCGACGCTGGCGTTTCGGGTGGATATGGACGCGCTGCCCATTCTCGAAAGCGCGGAAACGGCCCACGCGCCGACGCGCGAAGGCTTCGCCTCAACCCATGCCGGCCGGATGCACGCGTGCGGTCACGATGGTCACACCGCCATCGGACTCGGGCTGGCGGCGCTCGCGGCGGAGCGCGGCGCAGCCTGGGGCGGGCGGCTGAAGATCATTTTCCAACCGGCGGAGGAAGGTTGCTGCGGGGCGAAGGCGATGGTGGCCGCGGGCGTGATGGCCGAGGTGGATGCGTTGGTCTGCGGTCACCTTGGCACGGGGGCGACGCGCGCGGGGCTCATCGCGTGTGGCACGGATGCATTTCTTGCGACGACGAAGTTCGACGTGGAATATCGCGGGCGCGCGGCGCATGCCGGCATGGCGCCGCAGGACGGCCGCAACGCCCTGCTCGCGGCCGCGACCTTTGCGCTCCAGCTCCACGCGCTGCCGCGCCACACGGGCGGCGAGACGCGCGCCAACGCCGGCACGCTGCACGCCGGCAGCGGTCGCAACGTGATTGCCGACCTCGCGCTCGTCGAGGCGGAGGTGCGCGGCACGACGGCCGCGGTGAACCGCTTCATGACCGACGAGGCGTTTCGCGTCGCGCGCAGCGCCGCGGAGATGTTCGGCGTCACGTGCGATATCCGCATCGTGGGCGAGGCGGGCAGCGCGCCGTGCGACGCGACGCTGAAAGCAATCGTCCGCGCCGCGGCCCAGAGTTTGCCCGCGACGCACGAGATCGTGGACACCCTGCCACTGGGCGGCTCAGAGGATGCAACCCTCATGATGCAAGCCGTGCAGGCGCGCGGCGGCACGGCCACCTATCTCCAAATCGGCACGGCGTTGCCGGCCGGGCATCATCACCCCTGCTTCGATATCGAGGAAGCCGCGCTTTGGCACGGGGTCGAACTCTACGCGGCGATTGCAGCCCGGGTGCTGGGCGGCTCGTGATTACTGGTGGGTGGGGCCGCCTCGCCGCCAGCGCCTGGGTTCGAGCCGGCGAATCGCCCGCAACTCAGGCCGGCTCGGAGAGCCAGCCCCACCTCGGAATCGGCTCGGACGGCGGGGTTCGGCGACCCCGCCCTACAACTCAGACCACCGGCTGTTGTTTATTAGACTTTTGTCATCGCGAGGTGCGCGAAGCGCGCCGTGGCGATCCAGCTGGATGGCTTCGTCGCTTCGCTCCTCGCCATGACAATCCAAATATTAGCAGACGTTGGTATCAGACCTTCACACCACGCGGTCCACCATCGGCTCGCCACGTTCGAAGGCGGCGAGGTTGGCGAGGAAATGTTTCACGATCGCTTCGTCCTGATCGTGGCGGCCGCCGGCCGTGTGGGGCGTGATGTAGCAATTGGGCTGCGCCCAGAACGGGCTGTCGGTCGGAAGCGGCTCGGTCTCGAACACATCGAGATAGGCATCGCCGATGCGGCCGGAGCCCAGCGCTTCGAGGAGCGCGCGCTCGTCGACGGTGGAGCCACGGCCCACGTTGTAGAAACGCGTGCGGGGTTTGCAGCAGGCGATGCGGCGGGCGTTGACGTAATTCCGCGTGCTCGGGTTGTCGGGCAAGATGTTCACCACGTGATCGGCGGAGGCGAGGGCGCTGCTGACGTTTTCCTCGGGGATGATCCGCACGCCGCGCTCGCTGCGCGTCTGCCGGCGCACCGCGATGAGCGTCATGCCAAAAGGCGCAAGCAGGTCCGCGAGCCGCCGGCCAATCGCGCCGAAACCCAGCATCACGACGGTCTGGCCGGTGAGCAGGCGTGAATCGTAGCGGCGCTCCGTGTAGTGCCAGCTACGGTCGCCGAGTTGGTCGCGATACGAGGGCAGGAGCTGGCGGCCCAGTGCGAGCATCATCGCGAGCACGTGTTGCGCGCACGAGTCGGCGAAGACCTGCGAGACGTTGGAAAAAATCGCGCCGCGGGCGCGAAACGCCTCCTGAAATTCAGGCGTGTCGTAGAGCGTGTAGCCCGCCGAGGTCACCTCGACCCAGCGGAGCCGCGGCAGTGCGAGGCATTGCGCGGCGTCGGGCTGACCGAAGGCGATGTCGGCCTCCGCCAGCGACGGATCGGGCTGGCCGGCGGCGAGGACGAGAGAACTCGCCGTTTTCGAAAACACCAAGTGGTGATGCTTCGTGCCATCGACGAGTCGTTGCGTGTCGGCCGGGAGAAACTGGGCGTTGCACCAGATTTTCAGCGGAAGGGAGGGCTTACTCATATTCGGAAAATTCGCATAAGGCCTGCACGGTGAGGCCGTCGGCGCGCAGCGCGGCGGAACCGCCCAGCTCGGGCAAATCGATCGCGGCCGCCACGCCGACCACGGCGGCGCCGAGTTGCCGAAACAGCCCCGCGGCCGCGCGCAGCGTGCCGCCCGTCGCGATCAGATCGTCGAGGATTAGGATGCGGTCGCCCGGCGCGCAGGCATCGGCGTGAAGCTCGATCGTGGCCGAGCCGTATTCGAGCGCATAGTCGGCAGACACTGTCACGTGCGGCAGCTTGCCTTTTTTTCGCACCGGCACGAACGGCAGATCCGTCGCAAAGGCCACCGCGCCGCCGAGGATGAAGCCGCGCGCATCGACGGCCGCGATGCGCGTCGCCCGCACGCGGCGGGCCTCGGCCGTCATCGCTTCCACGATGGCGCGCAACGCCGCCGGGTCGCCGAGCAGAGTGGTGACGTCGCGGAAATTCACGCCGGCCTTCGGCCAGTCACGCACGGTGCGGACGCGGGGCTTGAGGAAGACGGAGAGTTCTTGGGGATTCATGACGGAAGACACGAAGCAGGGAGACGCGGCTACAGGGAGAAGGAGAGACAGGGAGACAGAGGGACGAGACAAATTTATCGCGGATCATTTTTCTCCCCTTCTCTCCGTCTCCGCGCCTCTCCCTCTTCCAACGCTACCACCAGCCCCGCTCCGCCGCCACGCGTAGAGCTTCGTCGAGCGGCGGCAGATAGGGATGCCACAGTTTTTCCCATTCTAAACTCACCGGGCCGGCGAAATTATCCGCGTGCAGCGCCGCGAGCAGCGGTGCGATCGGGAAACCGCCGGCGCCCGGCAGCACGTAGGTGAAGGGATGCCGCGCGCTCGGCACGGCGACGCTGTCTTTCACATGCACGTGCACCACGCTCGCGCGAATCGCCCGCCACGTGGCGACCGGGTCTTCGCCGCCTTTGCGCCAGGTGTGGTGCGCATCCCAGAGCAGCACGGTGCCGGGCAGCGCGGTGAGGAAACGCTGCACGGCCGCGGCGGTGATTAACGAGTCGTGCGTCTCGACCATAAGGTCCGTTTGCCAGCCGCGCTCGGAGCGGAGTTGCCGCCACCAACGCAGGGTCTCGGCGGCGGCGGCGAATTCGGTCGCGTCGGCGTGCTTGCCGCCGTCGAAAACGCGTAGTCGGCGCACGCCGAGCGCCTCGGCCCAAGGCGCGAGCGCAAGCAGCTGGGCGCGCTCGGCGTCGGTCGCGCCGACCAGATGCAGCGAGGCATTCAACGCCACGATGCGAACGGCCTCGCCGCGCATCCGGGCCGCGAGCCGCGCTGGCGAGCCAAACTCACGCGCTAAATAGTCCGCCAGCTCGACCGTGCCCCCGAGCGAGCGCAACTCGACGGCGCCGATGCCGTGCCGGCGTGCGAGCGACAGCACCTCGTCAAGCGAGGCGTCGGGGCAGCCGAGGGTGGAGAGGCAGCGCAGCATTTGAGGGGGAACGCTCAACGCTCAACGTTTAACGTTCAACGCTCAAGGTCGGCACAGCATCGACGGCGAAAAGGCCTAAGCGTAGCGGCGGGCGTCCCTGCCCGCCGTGGTTTGTGATTGGTCGAGCGCCCTGAACCGGCGGGCAGGGACGC